>QOPD01000009.1 GCA_003331605.1 SAR86 cluster bacterium | reverse complement strand
CTTCATGACCCTGATCTAACATCTTCTTAGCCATTTTTCTCGCATGCCCAGGATGAACACGATCGTCTTTTGTAGATGTGTAAAAATAAATCTCTGGGTAATTTTTGTCTGCAAAAACATTCTGGTATGGTGAATACTTGCTTATAAAACTCCATTCCTCAGGATTGTCTGGGTCACCATATTCATCTACCCATGAAGCACCAGCTAAGAGCTTGTCATATCGATACATATCTAGAAGCGGGACAGCACAAATAACAGCGTTGAATAAATCTGGACGTTGAGCAACGACCGCTCCAACGAGTAGTCCGCCATTAGATCCTCCCCTAATACCTAAGTGCTCACTTGAGGTTACTCCTGTACTAATAAGAGTTTCACCAACAGCAATAAAGTCATCATATGCTCTTTGTCTATTCTCTTTGAGTGCTGCTTGATGCCAATTAGGTCCAAACTCGCCTCCACCGCGAATATTAGCAATCACATATACGCCTCCTGAATCAAGCCAAGCTCTAGAGAACGCACTTAAATAAGAAGGTGTTTGTGAAATCTCAAATCCCCCATAACCATACAAAAGTGTTGGGTTTTTTGAATCTTTTACCATATCAATGTTTGATATCTGAAAGTAAGGTATTGAAGCTCCATCCTTAGAAGTTGCATAAAGTTGTTCTACCTTGTACTGCTCTGGGTTAAATTTACTTGGTACAGATTTAATTTTTTTAAACTCTTTTGCACCATCAGAATAATAAAGACTAGCTGGCTCTGTGAATCCTTGAGAATTTAGAAAAGTGTGGTCAGACCAACTATCTACACTTGAAACCGATAACATGCCTCCCTCGAAGCCACGAACTTGATTTTTAATCCAGGTGTCTCCTACTTTCTGAAGTTGTAAAACTTGGCCGGAAATATTATCAAGAATACTTACTAAAATCTGCTTATACCCTATTGATACACCCCTAAGGAAACTTTTTTCGCTGGGTTCAAAAAGTAGAATTAGAGAGTCTGAGGTGATATTTTTATCAAGCGCATCATCAATATTTACTGCAATTAAATCTCCGACCCCATAACCTTGCCAATCTTCAGCAAGAGAAATAATTAGCAAGTTCTCATACGTACCATAAACATCCATTTTGAGTGGCAAATCAAGCTTAACAAGCTCTAGCCCTTTAAATAAATAAAGCACTTTGGTAAAGAATGTTGGCCCCTCTAAAACTCCAAAATAGCTGCCATCGGGTCTAACGCTTGAAAATGGAAAGCTAAATATTTTCTTATAATCTCCATCAAAAATTAGCTTTGCATCCTCAAGATCTTGGTTTCGATTCCAAACTTTAACTTGTCGAGGATAGCCAGATTCGTTCATGGAGTCTGTTCCAAAGTTAGTTGCTATTAGTAGCTCATCTTTATTTAGCCAACTAAAATATTGTTTTGATTCTGCTGTAATAAATCCATCAGAAATAAACTGCTTATTTATTAAATCAAACTCTCTGATGACAATGGCATCTTTGCCTCCATCGGATAAACGAATCAAGCACCTCTCATAATCAGGAGCTAAACAACTTGCTCCTCTCCAGACCCAATTCCTCCCTTCTTGTTGAGCCAACTGATCTATATCCAGAATATTTTCCCATTCAATCTCCTCTGTTTGGTAGGATTCGATGGATGTTTTTCGCCACACCCCTCTGACATTGCTTTCATCACGCCAAAAATTGTACATTTCACCGTTCTGAATATAAGCATATGGTATGCGATCATCTGAATTATATTCATCAAGCAAAAATTGATATGTGTTATCAAAGCTTTCAGAGCCTTCATACCTTGCTTGTGTAATCTCATTTTGCGACTGAACCCATTGCAGAGCTTCTTCGCCTTCTACTTCCTCAAGCCATAGATATGGATCTTCAACATCTACCACACTTCCACTCCCACAGCTTCCTAAAAAAAATATGCTTACTGCTTTTAATAAGTTTTTCATTCTTTAATTCTACTTTTTTTATTGCCTTTCCCATAATTTCTAAACACGTTATCATCAATAGATATGCTTGGTTTTATTTCTGACTTACATCTAGATCCCAATGAAAATAAGAGAACAGAAGCTTTCTTAAATTTTCTTTCAAATGATTGTATCAAATATGAAGCACTCTTTATCTTAGGGGATTTATTTGAATATTGGGTAGGCGACGATGACAATTCATCTCTAGCTGTTCAAGTAAAAAAGTCTCTTAAAAAATATTCAAACCAAGGGAATAAAATATATTTTATTCATGGAAATAGAGATTTTTTAATTGGCTCTAAGTTTGCAAAAGATAGCAGCATTCAAATTATTAAAGACCAATACATCATGGCACATTCAGGTAAAAAAATTATGCTCTCTCATGGCGATGTTTTCTGCACCGATGATCATGAGTACCAAGATCTAAAATCAAGAATTAGATCAAAAAAATGGGTTGATGATTTTCTTAGCCAGCCTCTTAGTGAAAGAATTGCTATTGCAGAAGACATGAGATCTAAAAGCAAGGATGCCAGCAGCAATAAGCCTGAAAATATTATGGATACTAATAAGGATTCCATAGATCACTGCATAAAGCATAATAATTTAGATTTACTAATTCATGGACATACACATCGTCCTGAAATCAAAAAACTTTCTAATGGCTCAATGAAAGTTGTTTTAGGAAGCTGGGAAGATGAAGGTTGGGTTTTCGAATATGACCATGATCATTTTGATCTGAAGTCTTTTTCTATTTAAATATTTCATATAAAATACTGTATATATATACAGTATTTTATGATGGATCTTGAAAGCAAGACAGAGAATAATTTTCTTCACAAAAAGCAAAAACACTCAGGTTTTCCTAGTCCTGCCGGTGATTATGTAGAGAATCCAATAAATATTAATGAACTGCTCATAAAAAGAGCTAGCTCGACATTCCTGATGAGATTTAAGGGCCATGAGATGCTGTTTTCTGGTATAAAAGATAATGCCATTCTGGTAATTGATAGAAGCATAAAGGCAACCAATGGGAATATAGTCGTGGCCTCAGTAGATGGAAATTTTATTTGCCGCAAATTGATAATGAATAATAAAAAAATACTTACTACTGCCTGTCATAAAAATAGCTACATAGATATAGATCTAATTTTAGATTTTGAGATTTTAGGAGTTGTCACTTCTTCGATAAATATTTACTGATGTATGCCTTAGTTGATTGCAATAGCTTTTATGCGTCTTGTGAAAAGATATTTCGACCCGACCTAAAAAATAAGCCAGTCATCGTACTAAGCAATAACGATGGTTGTGTAATAGCAAGATCACCAGAAGCAAAAAAAATGGGCTTAACTATGGGTCAGCCATGGTATCAGATCAGAGAAGACTATATTGGGAGGGGTGGAGTAGTTTTTTCATCTAATTATGAGCTATATGCTGATATCTCAAATAGAGTAATGAATCTATTGGCAGCATCTTGCCCTGAGATCGATATTTATAGCATTGATGAAGCATTTCTAAATTTACAAACATATGAAAAAAATATTGATCTAATTAGGTTTGCTTTTGAGTCAAAAGAAAAAATTAAAAAATGGATTGGCATTCCAGTAAGCATAGGCATTGCTCCCACAAAAACACTGGCAAAGCTTGCCAACAAGATGGCTAAAGACGATGACAGATTTGATGGTGTAGTTATTCTTCAAGATAAAAAAATAATTCAACATTCTCTAAAGATGGTGGAGATAGAAAAAATATGGGGAATAGGCAAAAGGCTAGCCAAGAGACTGCAAGCGATAGGAATAAAAAATGCTTTACAACTTAGCCAGACTGAACCACGCCTAATGAGAGATAACTTTAGTGTTGTTCTGGAAAGAACAATAAGAGAGCTAAAAGGACAGCCATGCTTAGGTGCCAACAATATACTGGAACCAAAAAAACAAATCATGGTTAGCAGAAGTTTTGGGAAATCAATAGATTCAAAAAAAATTATCAATGAAGCCATTAGCTTTCATGCTGGAAGAGCAGCAGAAAAACTAAGATTCGAAGATCAAAAATGTAGTTTAATAACCGTTTTTATTAGATCTAACCCTTTTAACAGAAACGTAAAGCAAATATATTCTTCAAATTTTATTGAATTAATACACCCAACCGATGACTCAAGAGTAATCATCAAGTCTGCTAATCAGATATTGGATAAAATATATAGAAAAGGCTATAAGTACTCTAAAGCTGGAGTGCTATTAAGCAGTTTCTCAGACAGGCTTGGATACCAAATGAATCTATTTGAAAAATCATGCGATAGCAAAAAGTCAGAAAGACTTATGAGTGTTGTCGATTTTCTAAACTTAACAGAAAAGGGCAAGCTCTATTTTGG
Source organism: SAR86 cluster bacterium (assembly GCA_003331605.1). GTDB lineage: Bacteria > Pseudomonadota > Gammaproteobacteria > Magnimaribacterales > TMED112 > TMED112. The sequence goes on along the minus strand of QOPD01000009.1, from coordinate 31,923 downwards.
GAATCAAGGCTATAGAAATACGTGGAAAATGAAAAGGGATATGAAATCAAAAAGGTACACCACGAAGATAGACGAAATACCTATTGCAAAATAAAACTAGCTTCTCAGGTATCTGTCAAAATGAGCAACAGAGAGTTCAAAAAACTCTCTATTTATAAGATCTTTAAGCTCAACATTAGTTAAGTCCTTAAAGCTGCTCTTAACTTCAATGCCGTATTCTGAAAGATTAAGTTTGTCATCAGATGAAGCACGTAGCAAATCAAACACCCAACATAATGGATTGAGCTCATCATTAAACATAATCTTATTATCTTTCATAAAATTAAATAGCTTTTGATCATCGACAATGGAGAATTTATTAGAAAGAATTAGAACTTTAAATTTTTGCAATCTTGAATTTACATTATCTTTTTCAACATCTGAATACTTAATCCAAGCTGTAACTTCATGAGAGAAACGCTTACAGCCACGACAGATATCATCGCCATAAGTTGTAGAACAGATTCCAATACAAGGCGTTTTTACTAGATAATTATTTTTCATTATTTCTATTAAGATAACTTAGTTGTAGAATTAGTGGCAAATTATAAGTACTAATATGTTTGAATCATACAATAAGGACAAAATAGCTAGGCAAGAGCAAGACTTGCCACCGTTGCCTTTAAACGCTGAACAAACACAAGAGCTTATAAACCTATTTGAAAAAGAAGAAGCTCAACAAGAACATCTTATTCTGCTTGAAGATGAGGTGTCTCCAGGAGTAGATGAGGCTGCTTATGTCAAAGCAGGCTATCTAAAAGAATTGGCTCTGGAGCAATCTCATTCAAACCTGATATCACCCTCACATGCAATTAAGCTTCTGGGCACCATGCTAGGAGGTTATTCCGTTGAAGCCCTTGTATCTATTTTAAAATCAAGCAATTACCAAAAAGAGGCAGCCGAAGCACTGAAACACACCATTTTAGTTTACGATGCTTTTAACGAAGTTTATGACATGTCTTCTGAAAATGAATTTGCAAAAGATGTCATCAATTCATGGGCTGAAGCAGAATGGTTTACCAAAAAGCCTGATTTAGCAAAAGAAATTGAGCTCAAAATTTTTAAAGTAAGTGGTGAAACCAACACCGATGACTTCTCTCCAGCCAAGGAAGCATGGTCTAGACCTGATATACCTTTGCATGCACAGGCATTTTTAAAATTCTCAGAAAATATTGCTGATCCCTTAGCAGAGCTAAATTCATTTAAACAGGATGGCTCAAATTTAGTTTTTGTAGGTGACGTTGTGGGTACAGGATCATCAAGAAAATCTGCAGTCAACTCTATGCTATGGCATATGGGAGACGATATACCGAATGTTCCTGCAAAGAAAACCGGAGGGTTTTGTCTTGGAAATAAAATTGCACCTATTTTTTACAACACTCTACAGGATTCAGGAGCGCTACCTATCGAATTAGACGTTGAAAACTTAAATCATGGTCAAAAAATTATTCTTAAGCCATATGACGGAGAAATTACTGATAAAGAATCTGGAGAGGTTGTATCAAGATTCGTTTTGAAATCAGAAGTCTTGCTTGATGAAGTAAAAGCTGGTGGAAGGATCAATCTCATTATTGGTCGTCAATTAACAGATAAAACAAGAGAGAAATTAGGACTGAAGACATCCGATGTTTTTCGAAGATATGGCGAAGGTTCAAGTTCAGAAAAAGGCTTTACTCTAGCTCAAAAGATGGTAGGCAAGGCTTGTGGACTCGAAGGTGTTAGAGCTGGACAATACTGCGAGCCAAGAATGACTACAGTTGGGTCACAAGATACCACAGGACCTATGACTAGAGATGAACTTAAAGAGTTGGCTTGTCTTGGATTCTCATCTGACTTAGTAATGCAGTCATTTTGTCATACTGCTGCATATCCTAAGCCAATAGATTTACATACACATCGTACACTTCCAGATTTCTTTATAAATAGAGGGGGAGTTTCTTTAAGGCCTGGAGACGGCATTATTCACTCTTGGTTAAATAGAATGTTGCTACCAGATACCGTGGGTACAGGTGGAGATAGTCATACTCGATTTCCGATTGGCATAAGCTTTCCTGCTGGATCAGGCATGGTTGCATTTGCAGCTACACTGGGTGTGATGCCACTAGAAATGCCTGAAAGTGTCTTGGTTAAATTCAGTGGTAACTTGCAACCTGGAATCACTATAAGAGATTTAGTCCATGCAATTCCATATTTTGCATTAAAGCAAGGACTACTTACTTTAGACAAAAAGGGCAAGAAAAATATTTTTTCAGGAAGATGTTTAGAGATCGAAGGGCTGCCGCAATTAAAAATCGAACAAGCCTTCGAGTTATCCGATGCATCCGCAGAACGGTCAGCTTCTGGTTGCACTGTAAAATTAAACAGAGAACCAATCATAGAGTACCTCAAGTCAAATATTACACTCCTGCGTTGGATGATATCTGAGGGCTATCATGATCCAAAAACTTTAGAAAGAAGAGCAAGAGAGATGGAAGAGTGGATGAAAAACCCAGTTCTTCTTGAAGCTGATTCTGATGCTGAGTATGCAGCTGTAATTAACATTAATTTAGATGAAATTTCCGAACCACTCTTAGCTTGCCCAAATGATCCCGATGATATCAAACCTTTGAGTGAAGTAGCAGGTGATATTGTTGATGAAGGATTTATCGGTTCATGTATGACAAACATTGGTCATTTTAGAGCGGCTGGAAAATTACTTGAAAAATATGGTAAGTCAAAATCAAAATTATGGATTGTGCCCCCTACTCGCATGGATGAGCATCAATTAACTTCCGAGGGGTACTACAAAATATTTGAAAACTCTGAAGCTCAAGTTGAAATCCCTGGCTGCTCGCTATGCATGGGTAATCAAGCAAGAACTGCAGATAATGCTACAGTTGTGTCAACTTCTACAAGAAACTTCCCCAATAGAATGGGTGATGGTGCAAATGTTTATTTAGCATCCTCTGAAGTAACTGCAATATCATCGCTTCTTGGGAAAATACCAAGCGTTCAAGAATATATTGAATATGCTGGAGACTTGAATTCGATGTCAGAAGAAATTTTTAGATATATGAATTTTAATGAGATTGAGGACTACCTTAAGAAAGTTAGAGAGATGGACATCTCTCATATCGACATCGAAGAGGTTAAAACTTAAACAGTCTCGTTTGCTCTAAATGCTGAAGATATTCTTCTGAAATATCGGTTGGATAAACCCCATCAAAAATTGATTTCTCTAGTCCATCTAGTTTTGGATTAAGCTCAATAACCGAGGCAACTAAATCTGCTAAACTTTGATAAACCAAGTAGTCGCAGCCCAAAAAACTTTTTATCTCTTCCTGAGTTCGATTATGTGCCACAAGCTCACTCCGAGCAGCCATATCAATGCCATAAACATTAGGGAATCTTACCTCCGGTGCTGCCGATGCTACAGAAACTTTTAAAGCTCCTGCTGCATAACACATTTGAACAATCTCTTTCATAGTTGTTCCTCTAACAATTGAATCGTCCACCAGAAGCACTTTTTTGCCAGAAAATTCAGATTTGATTGGGTTCAGCTTCCTTCTTACTGACTTTCTTCTTAGTTGCTGATCAGGCATGATAAACGTTCTGCCTACGTAACGATTTTTTACAAACCCATAGGCCAACTCCTTTTTCAAAACCTCTGCTACCTTAGTGCCACTAGATATTGAACTTTCAGGGATTGGAATTACAACATCAATTTCCTCATCTGGGATTTCATTCTTTATCTTTTCAGCCAACTTTTCACCCATCAACTGCCTTGCTTCATAGACATTCACGCCATCAATTACAGAATCTGGTCTCGCAAAGTAAACATACTCAAATAGACAAGGTGTAAGTTTTGTTTGCTTGCAACATATTCTTGAAAATAAATCGCCTTCGAATGAAATAAAAATAGCCTCACCTGGCAATAGATCTCTTTCCACTTCGTAACCACTTGAAAAGAAAGCAGCACTTTCAGAAGCAACCATATAATCCTTACTTCCTTTAGAATTTAATTTGGAACCTAGAATCAAAGGCCTTATTCCCATCTTATCGCGGAATGCTAGTAATCCGTAGTCAGTAATTATTGAAATAACATTTGTACTACCCTCACACCTATCAAAAGTTTTTGAAACAGCATCAAAAAATAATTCTGGGCTAGGGTCTTTTTCTCTAAAATTAGAGATTTCATGAGCCAAAATATTAAGAAGAACTTCTGAATCTGAATCTGTAGAAATATACCTTAAATCACTATGAAATAATTCCTTAGCTAATTCTTTGGTATTCGATAAATTTCCATTATGTGCCAGTGCTATCCCATAAGGAGAATTTACATACATAGGTTGGGCATATTCTTTTGAATTGCCTCCAGCCGTCGGGTACCTTACATGACCAACACCGTAAGTGCCCTTCAGCCGTTCGAAATGCTGTTGTCCAAATACTTCTTTAACTAGACCTTTAGATTTTCTAGAATGTAGATGACCATTTTCACATACCGTCATCCCTGCAGCATCTTGTCCTCTATGCTGCAGCATTATCAATGCATCATAAAGTTCTGTAAAACAATTCTCTTGTTGGACGATTCCTACTATTCCACACATCAATAAAGCAAGTAAACAAAAATATCAAAAAAATATGTAAGCATTATATTAACGATAAACGAATTCAATACTACCGAACTATCAAAAATAGATGGATATACTTGAAGCACAAAGAAAAGCAGCAGCATATACCTCAAAAAACCAATACAGACTCCAGATATCATGCTAAATGTTCCATTGAATTTTGGAACGTACAATGATGTAAAGAAATTTAGTAGGGGCATTCCTGCAAATGCTAAGATTATGAGAAAGAGATTGTATATATCGTCCCCGTAATCAAAACCTTGATCTTCGAAGTGATTGTAAACTACTTCCAAGTTGTTAATTACCAAAAAAATAAAAACGAGAAGAAGTGAGAGATAAACCAACTCTTTTAACAAGCCATTTTTTTGAACCCTGAAGAAAAGGAGAATAAAGCCTGTGCCAAGAAGGATATCTAAAATACTAAAAGTCATATTTTCCACTCAAGAATCTGCAAGTCGTCTAAATCAAAATCTGTGCCAAGAAGTTCAAGAGCAAAATCAAGTTGCGATCTATCAATATAGGGCCCTATATATAGAACACCATCTTCTGAAAAGGTTAAGAATCCTTGGTTAAACAGAACGTCTTTAATTTGAATCATTGCTTCATCGCTTAGCGCAGTAATTTTGACCACCCAAGTTTTTGGTGTTCCATCAAAATTTAGATTTATTGCTTTAGATGAATCATAGTAGTTAGTTTCATTGAATTTGGATTCTATTGCAGATAAATCGTTTTCAAATACCTCTACCTGTTTTTTATAAAGACTCTCAGAAAGAAGCGCTTGATCGGTCTGAAAGAATTGGTAAGCATTGTAACTAACGAAGATTACGTAGGATATTGTTGCAATGATTAAGAGCCCTAGAATATATTTGACCGTTTCTCTCAAAGTCACTCCAATATTATCAACATCTTCTCGAAAAATTTTCTTATATCTTTTCTATCAACAATTTTATCGACAAAGCCCATCTCAAGTTGTTTTTCTGCCGTTTGAAAATCTTTTGGCAGTTCCTCTTTTACAGTATCTTGTATCACTCTTTTTCCAGAGAAGCCTATTCTAGCTTTTGGTTCAGCAATAATTAGATCTCCAAGCATTGCAAGACTTGCTGTAACACCACCATAACAAGGATCAACTAAAACAGAAATAAATGGTAATTTTGATTTTTTAAGTTTTTTTACTGCCGCTGCAGTTTTTCCCATTTGAAATAAAGAAATCATTGATTCTTGCATTCTTGCTCCTCCACTAGTAGAAAAACATATAAGAGGCAGTTTATTCTCAACTGCATAATCTATTGCCTGAGCAAACCTCTTACCCACAACACCACCCATCGAGCCTCCTAAAAAATCAAACTCAAAAATAGCTGAAACCACGTGCTTGCCTTTTATTTTTCCATGACCAATTGATATAGCTTCATCTGAAGAGGTTTTCTTTTTTGCTTCAGAAAACCTGTCTTTGTACCTCTTAGTGTCTTTGAAGTCCAATAGATCCTTGAATTCTTCATGCTGGTTAAGGTCTACATAACTATCTTTATCAAATGTTACCTCGATACGTTGCTCAACATTTATTTTGAAATGATGCGAACATTTTGAGCAAACATATGAGCTTTTTTTCAGCTCAGGAATATACAGAATTGATCCACATCTATCGCATGAACGCCATAAGCCCTCAGGAACTTTACTATCTTTATCACCAAGTGTTTGTGAAAAGTTCCTTTTAATATTCGGAATTAAGTCTTTTATCCAGTTCATATAATTTCCATATCGTCTTGCAAGTATTCTACATCATCGTATCTTGGACCAATAAAATATAAGCCAGAGGGTGAAACTGTCTTGCCAGCAAGTCTTCGGTTCTTGGCTTTTATTATTTGAGTAAAATCCATAATACTTATTTCTTTTTTACCAACATTTATTAAAGTCCCAACAATAATCCGCATCATATTTAACATAAAGGCGTTTGCTGTTATGCGTATAATTATATACTTATTAGCTCTTGTTACTTCAGCAAAAGAAATCTTTCTTTTTGATGACTTAGATTGACATCCAGCAGCTCGAAAAGATGAAAAATCTTTCTCTCCCAGCAGTTTCTTGGCAGCTGAATTCATTTTTTTTTCGTCCAAAGAATCACTACACCATAAAGATCTCATGCTATCAATACCACCAGGGGTCTTACTATTTCTAATTAGATAAACATATGTTCTTGAAATAGCCGAAAACCTTGCATGAAAACTATCATTAACTTTAAAAACTTTCTTTATAGTTATATCTCTTGGTAAATATCTATTCGCACCTTTAACCCATGAATCTGAAGATCTTTTAGACTTGGTATCGAAGTGAATAACTTGATTCAAGGCATGAACTCCTGTATCTGTTCTACCAGAACAGACAATGCCAATCTTTTCGTTTCCAACCTTACCTAGTGCCTCCTCTAAGTGATATTGAACAGTTTTTTTTGTATTTCTCTGGCTCTGAAAACCGTGATATTGCGTTCCCTCATATTCAACTTGAGCAAAATATCTAATCATTTAGTTAAACCTTTCTTGAGTTTTGTAATAGTTTTTGTCTGGGTGGAATTTAGTTTCTGTTTTTCAAGCTGCGCTGCTAATTTCCTAGCCTTGGAAAACTCTTCCATATTAATGTACGCAATTAATAAATCTATTTTTTGTGTTATTGGATCAGAGCTTATTTCATTATCTTGGTTGTCAAAAACATGATTCCCTAAATCATTAGTGCTTGTTATTTTTTTATTTGCTCTTTTAGATTTAATCTCTGCTATAAGTACAAAAATAAAAATAATTAGAGCTATCAAGCCTCCAATTAAGTATTCTTGTTGAATATTTAATTGGTCAATGCAATTCTCAATTTCAAAGTAAATATCGTTTACATCTGCTAAATTCTTTGGGAATGCTTGCTCGGTTAAGTTTTTACAAGAGTCGGAGTATGCGCTAGAAACGATTAAAAATAAAAATAGAACTTTGGATTTAGGGCCTTTCAATATTAAAACATTGTCCTTTATCCAGTAAATATTGGTCAAGAATTGTTAAAGCTGCCATTGCCTCTAAAATTGGCACAGCTCTTAAGCCCACACAGGGGTCGTGTCTACCTTTAACTTGCAAATCAACCTCTTCATTATCTTTGTCTACTGTAGTCGTTTTTTGAGAGATGCTTGATGTTGGTTTTAGTGATACATATAGATCAATATCTTCTCCATTAGAAATACCACCAATAATTCCTCCAGAATTATTTGAAAGAAACCCTGCTTTAACCATTAGATCTCTATTTGCTGAGCCTTTCATTTCTACAACACTAGTGCCAGCACCAATTTCTACTGCCTTTACAGCATTTACACTCATCATTGCTTTTGCAAGCTCTGCATCAAGTTTTGAGAATACTGGGGATCCTATACCTGGCGTTAGGCCAGCAACTCTAACCAAAATTTTTGCGCCAACTGAATCTTGTTCTTTGTTGAGAGCTTGGAAGAAAGTTTCAAGTTCATTGATTTTTTCTAAATCTACAAAATTAAAGTCATTTTTAGAAGCCTCTAAGATAGAGACATTATTGGCTCTGATTTTTCCAATTTGCACAACCCCTGCCGAGATACTTATGCCAAGTGCTGTTAAAATTTTCTTTGCTATTGCTCCACCTGCAACACGCATTGCTGTTTCGCGTGCGCTAGCCCTTCCACCTCCTCGGTAGTCTCTTATTCCATATTTTTGTTGATATGTATAATCAGCATGACCAGGACGGAATTTATCTTTAATATTTTCATAATCTTTTGATTTTTGGTCTTTATTTTTGATAATTAGGCCAATTGGAGTCCCAGTAGTTTTACCTTCAAAGACACCTGATAAGATTTCAACAACATCGTCTTCTTTTCTTTGAGTTACATACCGTGATTGCCCAGGCTTTCTTCTATCTAATTCATCTTGAATATCCTCAGCTGTGAGAGGTATGTTTGGCGGACATCCATCAATTATTGCCCCAAGAGCGATACCATGGCTTTCACCAAAAGTAGTAAGTTTAAAAATTGTACCGAATGTGTTTCCAGACATATTATTTGTATATTTTCTTTAGAATATCGTAAATTTCAATATCTAAGATCTTTGTTGAGTTATAAGCTTCACATAAATAAGCCTCATCAAGCCCCAAATGAGCAAGACTATTTTCAAATTTTTGTTTAAGGTAAGGTTTTGATTCCTCTCTTCTCTCCCTGTGGCCCAAGGGATAAATTACCTCTTCTTCAAGCACTTCGCCATTTTTAAGAGTTACAATAACTTTATTGGGGATAGCTCTTTCATCTAGGTTGTAATACCTTCTGGTGTATTCATTATTTTCTGTTGTTAAAGTAATTTCTCTCAGCATATCAATCCTTGAGTCTGATGCAGCTTCGTCGGTGTAGGAATTGGCATTTAAATTTCCAGTCAACAAACACCATGCCACAATATATTCAATACAGTGGTCTCTGTCGGCATAATTTGTCAATGGTCCTTGCTTTGAAATAATCCTTACACCAGGCTCTTGTGTATGAATATCAATACTTGCAATATCTTCATAATTGATTTGAGAATGTAATTTTATTGCAGCTTCAGCAGCCGTCTGAGCATGAAATTCAGCAGGAAAATTTACTTTATAAAGAATATTATCCATAACATAAGAATTTAGTTCACGCTTAAGCTCGACTGGGTTATCGCCCATCAAAACATCATTAAAGCCCCATGTCTGTGCTGAAATAGCTGACGGATAACGTTCATCACTAACTTCTGTAATGAAAGCAAGTTTAACCCCTCTAGCACTTGCATCTCCTGCAGCCCAACTTTTTCTTGCCCCTGTGTTTGGAAAATGACGATAGGCTCTTAAACTTTGTCCGTCGACGAATGCATTGCTAATCACAGCGCTCAATTGATTATGATCATGTCCTAACATTTTCGATGCCACGGCAGCTGACGCGATTTTGACTAACACAACATGGTCTAGACCTTCTTTATTGAAACTGTTCTCTATTGCTAGAGTGCCTTGGATTTCATGTGCAAGGACCATAAAATTTAAAACATCTTTAAAGCTATATATTTTACCCCTTGCGCTTTTTAAGTAATCAGTTAAAGCCAATATAGCTGCCAAATTATCAGACGGATGCCCCCACTCCTTAGCAAGCCAGGTATCATTAAAGTCAAGCCATCTTATCAGTGAGCCATTTAAAAAAGTGGCATCAACAACATTTGTTTTAATATCGGTGCCAATTACTCCTACTGTACCTGATGAATCAGAAATATATGGAAGTGCACAAAAACTCTGTACCTTGTCATGCTCAAGTGCTAGAAATGCACAGGCCAGGCTATCAAAAAAACATCTCTTAGCTTCTTGCAGTGAAGACTCATCTGCAATGTAAGCCTGGGTAAAGTCAGCAATCTTACTAATTACTGGGTCAAACTTGGACATTACCTTGAATCTATATCAATCCAGTTTCTATCTTCTGGGCCAATATACTCAGCGCTAGGTCTAATAATTCTATTATTGCTTCTTTGCTCAAATGCATGTGCTGACCAGCCTACAATTCTTGCAATGGCAAAGAGAGGTGTAAATAAATCAGTTGGTATACCAATGTAGTGATATGCAGGTGCCATAAAGAAATCTGTATTTGGGAATAATTTCTTTTTCTCCCACATGTAGGCTTCCATTTCTACAGCTGCATCGTGTAGCAACTTATGATCATGGTTAAGAGAAAGTTTCTCAGAAAATTTCTTAATAATATTGCTTCTAGGATCTTTAATTGAGTAAACAGCATGACCAAACCCCATAATTTTTTCTTTATTTTCGAACTTTTGATCAACAAAGCTTTTCACTTCATCAACTGAATTAATTTGTTGTAACATTTTCATTGCTTCTTCATTCGCTCCACCATGCAAAGGGCCACGTAAACTGCCAACTGCTGCAGTTAGACATGAATGAAGGTCTGAAAGTGTTGATGCACAAACTCTACCGGTGAAAGTTGATGCATTAAATTCATGCTCAGCATACAAAGTTAACGATACATCCAAAGTCTTCTTATCGAGCTCTGGTATATCTTCCTGTCTTAATAATTTTAGAAAATGTCCAGCTAATGATCTCTCATTTGAGTCTTGATTTATTCTTACTCCATGATGGGAAAAGTTATACCAATAAACAATTCCAGTAGTGGTTACTCCAAGTAATCTTTTAGCAACTTTCAATTGATCTTCAAACGTTTTTTCAGGTTCAATAACTCCCATATAAGAAATAATTGTTCTGAATACTTCCATAGGGTGGGCTGAGGATGGTATTGATTCAATAACATTAACGAGGGAGTCAGGCATTTTCCTTTGAGATGATAATTCTTCTTCAAACTCATCAAGTTCGGAAGATGTTGGCAGCTTGCCTAGTAGCAATAAATAAGCAACCTCTTCAAATGAAGCATTTTCAGCAAGGTCCTCAATGCTGTAACCTAGATATCTAAGGCTACCTTCTTGCTCTACTGTTGAAAGTGATGTTTGTCCCGCAGACTGACCCCTTAAACCTGCACCCTCTAATTTCTTCATTAATTAATTTCGTAAAAATTGATTCCTCTTTTTATAATTTCACGGCCATTCGACTTTCGCCACCTATTAGTATCTCTTAAGCTGAAAACACAACCACAATATTCTTGCTTATAGAATTTTTCTTGTTTGGAGATTTCTAGCATTCGGGATGAGCCGCCCTGTTTTCTCCAATTAAAATCCCAAAATGTAACGTTATTATACTTATTTGCTGCTCGTAAGCCAGCGCCATTAATCTGGTTAAGATCTTTCCACCGAGAAATACCAAGAGTTGTTGCAAAAACATCAAAACCATTTTCATTTGCAAATAAGGCACTTCTCTCGAATCTCATGTCAAAGCATACTGTGCATCTCTCACCTCTTTCTGGCTCATCTTCCAAGCCCTTCACTCTTTCAAACCAATTATCTTTATCATAGTCAGCATCAATAAAATCAAAACCAAGCTTTTCTGCATATCTAATGTTCTCTTCTTTTCTAATTTCGTATTCTTCCCTTGGATGAATGTTTGGATTGTAGAAATAAATTGTTGTATCAATGCCTGAGGCTGCAACTGCCTCCATTATTTCGCCAGCACATGGTGCACAACAACTATGCATCAACAATTTTTTACCTCTATTTGGCATAGAAAGTTTTGGTCTTTCAAAATTTTCAAGATTATATAAATTCATTTCAGCAAATAATTTCTTAAATCGTTATAACTATCAAAGCTAAGTATATCTGGTCTTGAGCTCTTAATTTCTTTTGGTGCAAAAATAAATGCTCCATCAGACTCATCAATCATTTGAATATCATTGTACGAATCACCCATACAAAAACACTCATAATTCATTGATTTAAAACCTTTTACAACATTTCGTTTGGGGTCGTTTTGTCTTTTACTATACGACTCTATGTAATCATCTTTGATATTAAGATGGTGGCAAAGAATAGGGTAATTTCCTAATTTTTCAATCAATGGTAAAGCCAATTCATAGAAAGTATCAGAAACAATAACAATTTGATACTTGTCTTTAAGAGAGTTTAAAAATTCATTTGCGCCTTGATATGGGTCAATAGTCTTAAGAAAGTTTTTTAGGTCTGAGTACTTAATAGCATTATTTTGCAGGGCTTCCATTCGCATATTCATTAGATCTTCAAAATCAGGAATCTCTCTTGTAGTAGCGCTAAGTTCTGAGATATTGTAATTGCGCCCTATTTCTTGCCAAATTTCAGGAGCAAGGGTACCTTCTAAATCTGTACAGAGAATTTTCATGTATTGTTAATGCCGTATGGTACATGACCAGTAGATACATGACTAGTTGCCTCTGCGCAATTTTCTGTTAAATCGTCAAAAAATATATCAGCATTGAACCCTTTTAAAAATTTGCCTTTTGCAAGCCCTCCAAGAAAAAATGTTTCATCAATACGAATTTTTTCTTTTCTGAGAGTTTTGATCACTCTCTTGTGCGCAGGTGCAGCTCTAGCTGTAACAAGAGCTATTCTTATAGGGCAATTATCTACAGGAAAATTTGACTGAATAAAATTTAATTTCTTGAGGAATCCATTGAACGGTCCAGGAGTTATAGGTTCTTCAGATTCACCTTCTTCAGCCAGATACTTCTTTAATCCCTTCTTTTTATACATAACTTCAGATTCATCTGAAAAAATTACTGCATCCGCATCAAAAGCAATCCTTAATTCTTTTCTTTCAGAGAAATTTACCTTATTAGTGAAAATATGAGCAGCTGCAATATTGGTTTCGATAGCTTTCTTTACATCTTCAACATCTGCAGATAAAAATAAATCAATGTCCAATGCATCTACGTAAGGAAATGGGCTTTCACCTCCTGAAAATACTGCTCTGGTTATTTCAAGCTGATATTTTTCTATAGCATTAAAAATTCTTAATCCAGTATCCGAACTATTTCTTGACAATAAAATAACCTCTACGATTTTTTCTTTTTTTGTGTTCATGCTGAGTAGCTTTTCAACTAACGGGAATGCTACCCCTTTCTCAAGGATGTTTTTTTCATGTTTTTTTTGAAACTTAGCATATTTTTCTATGCCTTTTTCTTTAAAGACTTTATGGCTCTCATTCATGTCAAATAGAGCTCTAGAACTGATTCCTACCTTAAGAATTGTCATTTAGTTTGAAAAAAATATAATTTACTGTATATAATAACAGTATATGATAAACCTAACCAATCAACAGATCAAAGTATTTGAAGTAATTAAAGACCATGTTGTTGTGAATGGATTCCCGCCAACGCGAGCAGAAATAGCAAAAATTCTAAATTTTAAATCAGTCAATGCTGCTGAGTCGCATATTAAAGCTCTAGTGAAAAAAGGAGCTATTGAAAAGGTCCCAGGTTCATCTAGAGGCATAAAGCTTGTTGAAGAAACAACAGGAATTCCTTTGATAGGGAGAGTTGCTGCAGGGTCTCCAATAACAGCTATAGAGAATATTGAAAAAACAATTCCAGTAAATCCTTTGAATAAACTTGTTGATTACTTTCTGCGTGTTGAGGGAGATAGCATGATAAGTGCTGGCATTCTTGAAAATGACTTGGTTGGCGTAAAACATTCAAAAGTTGCTGAGAACGGGCAAATAGTCGTTGCAAGAATAGATGAGGATGTTACCTTGAAAAGATTTTACAAAGACAGCAAAGGCATAAGGCTCGTTGCTGAAAACAATAACTATAAAGACATCTTAGTTAATGAACAGCAATTTTTTGCCATCGAGGGGCTGGCTGTAGGAATTGTAAGAGAGAATTTAAATTAGTGAACGACCCTGTTGTCGTTATCTTTTTTGAAGAACGTTTCCATTAGTTCTTCGTCGAAGGTCTCCAAATCAATATCAGCGTTTAAAGTTTCAATTCCTGCTTTGATCATTTCCTTAGCCACATCGAATTCCATGCCATTTAAAAGAGCTTTTACATCTTTTGAGAATTCAATTTTAACTAGGGGGGAGTCTTTAGCATCTGATCTCCTAAGAACAACAACTCCTTCAGAAATTTCTACTAGCTCAAGATATTTAGACATAAGTTTATTATTGGGTTCTTTTAATAATTAATAAAGGGGTTTGAGTTAATCTCTTTTCTTTTCTTTCCAAGAACCTTTCTCATAGACAAAAAAGTATTTCTTTTTCTTATTATCTTTTTCCGCTGATAGATAATGAGTGCCTCCTTTTCTGTTAAATCTAATAACTAAGCTATCGCCCTCTAAATCCTCAGTTGGTGCATCGGCAAAATGCTCATACTTCTTTGGCAATTCATTTACAACATCCTTGATTTCAGATAACAAAGGTGCCCTAGTTTCCCTATTTTTTGGAAATTGTGATGCTGCTAAAAAAAGCCCTTTCATACTGTCTCTCAACAAATAGAAATCATCACACTTCTGACATCGAATATTTTCTAATTTTATTGGGTCCATAAAAACTGGCTTTAGATCGCCGTTTTTTAATAACTGCCTAGTCGCAGGACAAGATTCATTTCGGCAAGCAAAGTACTTACCAAACCTGCCAAGTTTAAGCTCCATTTGTGAGTCGCACTTATGGCAATCAATTAATTCCTCGTCTTCATTTTTTGGCTTAATGAATTCTCCATGCTTTAATTTCGTACCAGGACAAATAGGAGAATTAGAACAAATATCAAGCTTAGTTTTCTCATCAATGATAAATCCGTCCATAGATGATCCACACAAACTGCATTTCTCTTTATTAAATATACTTTCAGCTTCCTTATCATCGTTTTCCGAAAATAAATCTACAGATAATAATGATTTGGTATTTTTGCATTGGTCATCTTCATCTGTGTACCCTTCGCAACCCAAGAACTGGCCTGATTGATTTGTCCTTAATTGCATTTTCCTATTCTTATCACATAAATCACAACTTAATTCCGTATCAATAGGAGGGTTTCTTTCCATTTTTTGATCTGCATCTGACTTTGCGTTCTGAAATTCTTGATAAAATTCAGATAAAATAACCTGCCATTCCTTTGTTCCTTCAGCTATTTCGTCCAGGTTTTGCTCCATCCCTGCTGTAAAACCATAGTCCATTATTTTTTCAAAGGATTGCTCGAGCCTATTTGAGACCAGATTTGCAATTTTTGTTGCATATAATCTTTTTGATTCGCTCTTTACATACCCTCTTTCTTGAATATTGGTAATAATCTCTTGATAAGTGGATGGTCGTCCAATTCCTCTCTTTTCTAATTCCTTTACAAGGCTTGCCTCTGAATATCTTGAAGGGGGTTTGGTAAAATGCTGATATTTATCAGCTTTTGGTATACCTAAAGATGTGCCCTCAGAAAGTTCTGCTAAATTGTATTCAACATAGCCAGAATTCTTCCCAGGAGGCATAACTTTATAAAAACCATCAAAACTTATAGAGCTTACTGAAGTATCAAAAAAACAATTTTCTGCTGATGCTTTAATGCTATTAACAACTATCTCTGGTTGTGGCATTTGTGATGCAACAAACCTATCCCATATTAGCTTATAGAGTTTTTTATGATCTTCACTAAGAGCAATATCATTAAATTTTAAGTTTACATCTGTAGGCCTAATAGCCTCATGGGCTTCTTGTGAATTGCTTGCTTTCGAAGAAAAGTTACGAGGCGTGCTGTACTTCTCACCATATTCATCCAATAAAAATTGTTTGCAATTACTCTGAGATAGAGCACTTAAATTTGGGGAATCGGTTCTCATATATGAGATGTATCCACCTGTATAAAGATCTTGAGCTAATTTCATGGTTTTGGAAAGACTAAACCCTAGAAATGAACTTGATGTTTGTTGGAGAGTTGAGGTAATAAAAGGTGGCTTAACAGGGATTTTTCGTTTTGTTGTTTCATTCTTGAGTATTAAAAGCTCTGCTTTAAGCAGTTTCTCTATCAGCTCATTTGCTTGCTGTTCATTGCTTAAATTCAATTCAGATTTTTTTGCATTTAATTTAAAAACAATATTCCTATCTTTATGTTTGATGGTTATTTCAATTTCCCAATATTCTTTAGGATCAAAGGATTTAATCTCTTTTTCTCGCTCAACTACTAACTTCACAGCTACAGATTGAACTCTACCAGCAGATAATTTCCCATAACTGCCAATTTTTTGCCAAAGGATTGCTGACAGATCGTAGCCGACTATTCTATCTAAAATTCTTCGGGTTTTTTGTGCATTAATTAAACCATCATCTAGTTCACTTGGGTTTTCGAATGCTCTTTCAATAGCAGGTTTTGTGATTTCATTGAATCTAACTCTTTTATAATTAAATTTTTTGCCAAGTATTTCTTTTAAGTGCCAAGCAATGGCTTCTCCTTCTCTGTCTAAGTCAGTTGCCAGAAAAATATTTTCGACTTTTTTAGCAGATGTTTTTAAATCTTTAACAACTTTTTCTTTCTTGGGATCTATTTCATAACTAACGTCCCAATTATTTAGATCAATGGCTTTAGCTCCTTTAGGAAGACGTCTTACATGGCCAACACTAGATTTAACAACATACTCGGAACCAAGATATTTATTGATTGTTTTGGCTTTTGAAGGTGACTCAACAATTACTAGTGTTTTACTTGCCATTCTGTACGATTCTCTTAACTAAGCTTGGGCCTTCGTAAACAAAACCTGTATAGATTTGAACTAAATCAGCGCCAAGGTCTAACTTTTTGTTATAAGAATCTACATCAAAAACACCACCAACTGCAACAATAATTTTTTTAGGATTTAGATTTTTTTTAAAAAAAGCAAGAAGTTCGTTTGATTTATCTTGGAGCAATTTTCCTGAGATGCCACCATTAATACTTGTTGCTCCAGATTTAATTTTAAGATCATTATCAACTGTAGTGTTGGAAATTATAACTCCATCGAGATCAGAATTATTAAGTATCTCAATCAACTTAATATATGTGTCATGATTCTCATCAGGAGAAAATTTAATCAAGATTTTTGGCTTATCATTGCTTGTGGATCTTTCTGCTGAAATTTGGCGTATTAAATCTTTAAAGCAGTGAGGATCATGCATATTTCTTAAACCAGGAGTATTTGGAGAAGAAATATTAATTGTGATGTAGTCTGCATGACTGCTAAATGCCCTATATAAAATTAAATATTCTTCAAGAATATTTTCAAATTTTGTATTTTTGTTTGGCCCTATATTTATGCCTAAGGCCCCTCTTCTCCTCAAGCTTTTTAGATTTGACAACATAGCTTCCATACCATGGTTGTTGAAACCTAAACTATTAATTAGAGATTCATGTTTTTCTAAACGGTGTAATCTTGGTTTAGGATTACCAGGTTGTGCTTTTGGTGTAACGGTACCAATCTCAATTAAACCAAAGCCTATATCCTCAAGCTCTGGAATCAGCTGGCCATTTTTATCAAATCCAGCTGCCAAACCTATTTTATTGCCCACTCTAAGCCCTTTAATAACTTGATTTGTATGAGAATTAAATCTGTAAGCTCTAGAAAATAATTTTAAATATAAATGTGAAAGGCTGTGTACAAATTCTGGTGGCAGAAGAAATAGAAATGTTCTTAGTAGTCTATAAATTGCAATATTCCTTTAATAAATTCTTTAAATCTTCAGAAATTTCGGGGTGCTTAAGACCTAATTCAATATTTGCTTTCAAATAGCCTATTTTGCTTCCACAATCGTAGCGCTGCCCTTGAAACTTTATGCCAACAAAATCAGATATCTGTTTTTCGATAGCGTCTGTGATTTGAATTTCACCATTTTTCCCTGGGGTTTTTTCATCAATTGAATTGAATATAGATTGATTAAAAATGTATCTTCCTACAACAGCTAAATCAGATGGAGCCTCAGAGGGGTCGGGTTTTTCAACGATACCACTTAGCTGAAACACATCCTCCTGCTGCTCACTGAATGAAATAACCCCAAATTTTGAAATATCATGTGTGGGCACTGTTTCCAATGCTAATGCTTGCCTATCTTCTTGTTGCACTCGATCGATAAGCTGAGAGGTAACATTTTTGCCTTCACTAATTATTAAATCATCTGCCAGTATCACTGCAAAATATTCATTCTTTTCCATTAGGTGTTGAGCGCAGCTAATTGCATGTCCCAACCCTTTAGGCTCATCTTGCCTAACAAATGTAAATTTAGAATCTTTCCCGCCTACTTTTGATATCAATTTCAATAAATCATCTTTTCCATCATTCTTGAGTCTTTG
The DNA here is from genome assembly GCA_003331605.1 of SAR86 cluster bacterium. Taxonomy (GTDB): domain Bacteria; phylum Pseudomonadota; class Gammaproteobacteria; order Magnimaribacterales; family TMED112; genus TMED112. The sequence goes on along the minus strand of QOPD01000009.1, from coordinate 13,569 downwards.
TTTTAAGTCTAAGTTTTCGTCAAAGTGATCTTCTATTGCCCTTTTTGCGTGATGAGTAACAAAAATAAATTCATTTATTCCTGCTTCTAAAGCCTCTTCGACAGCATATTGGATTATAGGCTTATCAATAATTGGCAACATTTCTTTTGGTGTAGCTTTAGTTGCTGGAAGAAACCTCGTTCCAAAACCAGCTACAGGAAATACTGCTTTCTTGATGTTCATGGTCGGATGATTATACAAAAAGTGGGGGCTATCATCTAATTTTCAGGTTCTTTATTTAGACTCCAATTAAGCTTGGATCTACATATTTGATAAAAATCATACCCTTTAGGGTGTACCAACTTAAATTTCCTATCTGCACTCCTCACACTAAAAGATAAATTACTATTCTCTAACATTATTTCCTGATTACCATCAAGAATAATGAGAGACTTAAGTCCTGAAGGAATCTTTAACACATTGACCTCAATAACCTTTTTATTAGAAACAATCAATGGACGTGCTGAAAGAGATAGTGGATTCAAAGGCGTTACCACAAAACCCTCTATCTCAGGTGACAAAATAGGACCACCTGCGGAAAGAGAATAAGCGGTTGAACCGGTTACGGTTGAAATAATAAGGCCATCAGAACTTTTACTATATGCTAAAGAATCTTCTATTTTTACTTCAAAATCTATTAATTTATAGCTTTTTTCAGTATGCAAGACTGCTTCATTGAATGCATAGTATCTGTTGCCGTTGTAGCTACACTCTATGACATCTTTTTCTTCAATCTCATTGTTGCCTTGTAGAATATCTAAAAGATTTTCTTTTATTTTACTGGGTTCAAGATCTGCCATAAAACCAACCCTTCCGAGATTGATACCAAGAAAGTGACATTTTAGAAAACTAAATTTTTTTGCTGCTGATAGCATTGAGCCATCTCCTCCAATAACTAACACAATGTCAAAGTCATTCGCAGGAAGGTCTTTTTCTTCATCATACAATGCAAAATTAAAGCTATTTTTTGACAAGAGGTCTTTAACCTCTTGTAATATAGGTTTTGATTTCTCTTTGTGGAATGCAACCACTAATGCTTTACTAAACTTAACCATTGAATAAAAAAATAACTCAATTAAAAAAATACTTAAATAGTTCTTCAATTATAACTATTTTATCGGGCGCTGGCTTAAGTACAGCATCTGGTTTGCCTGATTTTAGGACAGATGATCAAGGTTTTTGGAAAAAAAATAAACCTGTTCACTTTGGTGAGTTTGTGCAATCAAAATCTGCACGTATCAAATCCTGGCAAAATAACCATGCTATAAGAGCTTCGATAAAAGATAAAAAGCCTAGTTTAATGCATGGATACATAGTTGAGCTTCTAAGGAAGAATAAATTGAATACTCACATAACACAGAATATTGATGGTTTGCATTATCTAGAGGAAATTAAATCACAGATAATCGAACTGCACGGCTCGGTGTTTAATGCATCTTGTTTAAATTGTCTTAAAAAATATGATCCAGCAACTTTCTATAAATCCAAAGTCAAAGAATTAGGTTCTACAAGTTGTACATCTTGTAATGATGGTTATGTTAAAACTTCAACCATTTCTTTTGGGCAAAAATTGGATGAGCAACAGATAAAAAAAGCAACTTTAGCATCTAGGCGGTGTGACTTATTTATTTGTTTAGGTACTTCCTTGAAAGTTTCTCCAGCTAATCAATTTCCCCAAAAAGCAAAAGCCAGAGATGTCAATTTAGTTATAATTAATAGAGAACCTACACCACTTGATGCAATTGCAGATTTAGTAATCTATGATGACCTAGATAGTATTTATGAAAAAATTAAGTGACTCACTAAACAAATTACTGGAAACATTCCAACGCCTCAGGGATCCCAATGATGGATGTCCATGGGATAGAGAACAAGATTTCAAATCAATTGCAGACTGCACTTTGGAGGAGGCTTATGAGGTGGTAGATGCAATAGACAGAGAAAATTATGAAGACCTTAAGTCTGAACTTGGTGACCTCTTATTTCAAATTGTTTTTCATGCAGGCATGGCAGAGGAAAGTGGAAAATTTGATTTACAAGATGTCATTGAAGAAATTAATTCAAAACTTACTCGGCGCCATCCCCATATATTTGGAGATAAGGTCGCCAACACTCCAGAAGAAAGTTTAATGTTATGGGAACAAGTTAAAGCAGAAGAGCGTAAAAAGAAAAATATGTCTTCTTTATTGGATGATGTGCCACGAAACCTTCCCTCTTTAGCAAGAGCAAAAAAACTTCAAAAAAGAGCAGGCACCGTAGGGTTTGATTGGAAAGATGAAAATAAGGTAATAGCAAAAATAGATGAGGAAATTGCAGAACTCAAAGCTGAGCTTGTCTCAAAAGACGAAAACAAAGTTCAAGAAGAGATAGGGGATATCTTTTTTACTCTTGTGAACCTTTGTCGACATCTTGGTTACGAACCGGAAGATATTGTTAAAAAATCAAATAATAAATTTGAAAGTAGATTTAGAGCGATGGAAAAGATTGCAAAAGAAAAAAATGATACATTAAACTCTCTTAACCTAGAGGAGCTCGAAAATCTTTGGATAAGAGCAAAAAATGAAACAAATTAAAGGCATAATTACTTTTTTTTTAATTTTATTTAATGCTATGTGGATTATAGTCGCTGTCACTCCAATAGGTTTGTTGCGCTTAATCCCATTCAAGCCCTTTCAAATAATAATTCTAAAAATTAATGAGAAGCTTGCAGAAATATGGCTGCATATTAATAAGGTCATTCAGGAAGTCATGCATGGTGCTAAATATAAATGTGCTGGTGATGAAAAATTGAAAAAAAATATTTGGCAATTTACTACCATAAATCATCTTAGCTGGGCTGATATCTTTTTATTTACTTATTTCACTAATTTTAAAACGGGAGTTCCCAGGATTTTTATGAAATCACAGCTATGGTGGTTACCTCTTACCTGGGCAGCAAACCTAGGCCTTGCAATGCCGTTTGTAGTAAGAAGATCTAGAGAAGAGATAATGGCTAATCCTGAGTTAGCAAAAACAGATAAGGAAGCAACAAAAAGATCATGCAGAATATATGAACTTTACCCAACCAATGTTACGGGATTTATTGAAGGCACTAGAATTGACAAAGCAAAATATGAAAAATCTGGTAGCAAATTTAAAAATTTAATGCCACCAAAAATCGGAGGCATGGGTTACACCCTAGAAGTTATGCCTTACATAGATCATCTAACTGATATAACACTTGTTTATAAATCTCCAAAAAGAAGTTTCTGGGCTTTTCTATGCGGGGAACTCAATGAAGCAAGCGTCACAATCAATACCTACAAAATACCAGAAGAATTAAGAGGGAAAGACTACAGCAACAATGATGAGCTAAGAGGAAAACTAAAATCTTTTCTTGAGGGAGTTTGGGAAGAGAAAGATCAAATTATTGAAAGTGAGAAAGAAAAATATGGCATTAAATCAGTTTTCTAAAGCCCTGCTGTTAATTGTTTTGGTTGGCTGCTCTTACCAGCCTGAAGATCCTATTGACTACAATCAAGAATTTCAATCTATTCTTACTACTTTTGATAACTCATCTATATTAGATCTTAATGCCGATGAGTATATAAACAATACGCTCTTTTTGAATTTTGTGAGCAGGCTTGATGGTCAAAAAATACATTTCCTTGAAGAGGATTTAGCTAGCTTTGAAGATTCGCAAATTTCTAGAGGAAACATTTACCAGAACTTAAAAGCAGTGATTGATATTTTCTATCAAAGGTACGAGGAATCGCTTAAGAAAAGAAGAGAATTGCTTACTAATCATAATTTTGATTTAAATATCGATGAATCAATAAAATTAAACGATCGCGAAAGGTTTTTTACATCCAGTCATGAAAAAACCACTTACCTTAGGAAGTTAGTTAAGAATGAAATCATTATTCAGATGCTTGACGGCAAAGCGCAAAATGAAGCGATAGCTGAGCTTAAAACCAACTATCGTGACAGACTTTCATCTCTTTCTAAGGTGAGAGATGAGGATAAATTTGGCATTCTTGCCAACAACTTCTTATCTCTCATTGATCCTCACTCTTCATACTTTTCAGCTCGAGACTTAGAAAATTGGAATTTAAGAATGAACCTTTCATTCGAGGGGATTGGGGCAATACTAGGTTATGAGAATGAAGTGGCAAAAATTGAAGAACTAATGCCGGGTGGTCCTGCTATTAAGTCAAAAAAAATTAATGTTGGAGACAAAGTTCTGAAAGTTGGTCAAGGTAGAACCGGGAGAATGATAAACGTCAGAGGATGGAGGCTTGATGACATTGTTGAAAAGATTAGAGGCGCAGATGGCTCTATAGTTAGACTGGAAATAGAAAATCAATCTGGCAAAGAAATCATCGAGCTAACAAGAGGTAAGGTTGTGCTCGAAGAAAGTGATGCTTTCTCAGAAATTATTACTCGAGAGAATACAAAAGTTGGCTACATAAATCTGCCCTCTTTCTATAGTGATTCCGAATGTATGAGGCTAAGCATGTATTCATGCAAAAGCGCTGCAAACGATGTCCAAAAAATATTAAGAGACTTTAAGCTGCAAGATGTTGAAGGTCTTGTGTTTGACTTAAGGAATAATGGTGGGGGCTTTCTGCATGAAGCAGATTATCTAACTAGGCTTTTCATTGACTCTGGACCTACTGTCCAAATTAAGGATTCCAATGACAATATCAATGTCTATACAACATGGCGAACTAATAGAACCTGGAGTAAACCAGTGGTTGTTTTGGTAAATAAATTTTCAGCTTCTGCATCTGAAATTTTTGCTGGAGCTCTTCAAGACTACAACAGAGCAGTCATAATGGGGCAAGAAACCTTTGGCAAAGGGAGCGTGCAAAGATTTACCGATACTCTTAATGGACAAATAAAATTTACTGACTCACTGTATTACAGAGTTTCTGGGCAACCAACTCAGATCTATGGAGTCACACCAAATCTGCTAATTCCTAACTTAATTAATAACGATGATTATGGTGAAAAAAGGTATGAAAATGCCATAAAACCATCAGCAATCAATTCAGCAATTTATTTTGTAAATAATCCACTTGTTGACGACAATATTGAAGAAATTCATAAGCAAGCTCTTTCTGCTTCAGCGTATTTTAGTTTGCTTAATGAGATTAAAGAAAAGGAAGCAAACTTAGAAATTAACCTCAATTATGAGAAAAGAGTGAGGGAGAGAGAACGAAGTAGAACTGATTCACTTAAACTCATTAACCTAAGAAGAGAGATTTCAAATTTAAAGCAGTTTCAAACTTACGAAGAATACATAGAATTTGAAGATGAAGATGAATTTGCTTTGGATGCTGAAATAGATCAATCCATCAACATACTTTTGGAATTAGTGGAGGCTTAGTGAGAGTTATTACATTTAATATAAATGGCTTAAGGGCAAGACCTCATCAACTGGAAAAATTAAAAGAAAAATACGACCCAGATATTATTGCTATTCAAGAGATAAAAGTTAGTGATGAAGATTTCCCTGAACATATCCCAACAGATTTAGGCTTTAAATTTTTTAACTATGGTCAAAAAGGGTTTCATGGCGTTGCCATCTTTTCAAAATCAGAGCCTATTGGAGTTGTTAAAGGTCTGAATGGTGGTGAAGATGAAGTTCAAAAAAGGTACATACAATGCGATTATAAAACTGATAAAGGAGTAATATCCATTTGCAATTCGTACTTTCCTCAAGGAGAAAATAGAAAACATCCAGACAAATTCCCCTATAAAGAGAGGTACTACTCTCGAATCACAAAACACATTGCCTCAATAAAAAACAATCTCATTCTTACTGGTGATTTTAATATTGCCCCCCTAAGAGAGGATATAGGCATGAACGATGATGGTGTAAAAAGATGGTTAAGAGAGGGGCATACTGCTTTTTTACCTGAAGAAATCGAATGGTACAAAATGCTAACCGATCTTGGGCTACATGATTTTTGGCGAGAAAATAATCCAGATTCAACAAAGTGCTCTTGGTTTGATTATCGGTCACGTGGCTTTGATCAAGACCCAAAAAGAGGATTACGCATTGACCATTTTCTTATTTCTAAGCAGCTTGAAGAAGCTTATCTTGGGTCAGATATTGATCATGAACTTAGAGCGATGGAAAAACCATCAGACCACTGTCCAGTAGTGCTAGATTTGGATTTAGAATTAGTTTCTTAGAAAATCTTATGCTTTCCTCTTAGGATCTCAAAAAACATAATGTAATCACTCACTAAGCTGAAAAGAGGATATGTGAAAGTTGCTGGTTTATTCTTTTCAATGAAGAAGTGACTGACCCAAGCAAACCCATAACCAGACAGTAGAGCAAACAAAAAATATATTGGATTAAAAGTAGTAAGAAGTTGAATTAAGAAATATATGGATAAGCCCGTACCAATAAAATGCAATAACTTAGTATGTTTATCCTCATGCTCGCTTAAATAATATGGATAAAATTTTTTTATATTTTTATATTTTTTCACAATTTGAATTATAACTTTTAGGTTAACGTAACTCAATTTTGCGACTTAACAGCTGATTGTAAATTTTGAAGGTATGTTCTAGTATTTAAGGTCGTCAATAATGGAGAAACAATGAAAAAAATATGGACAATTAATTTATTATTTCTAATCCTCTTAGCCCCTACAATCAATGCAGAAATTGATAAAGATGCAAAAATAATTCAACCTGGTGCACCAGGCAAACCATCTAATGTTCTTGATGCTGAGACCGCCATTGCTATAGCAAATACCTCTTATACAAGGGCTGATGTAGATTTTTTAACAGGAATGATAGTCCATCATGATCAAGCTTTGGTTATGTCAGAACTTGCTCCGGAAAGAACAAATAACAAATCTATAATTGACTTGGCTGGACGTATAGAGGTTTCACAAGAGGACGAAATTTCGTTCATGGAAGACTGGCTATATGCACGTGACGAGCAGCAGAGTGATAACAACCACAATCATATGCATATGAAGATGGCTGGTATGGCAACACCACAACAATTAGATGCACTGGAAAATTCAAAAGGTAAGGACTTTGACAGACTTTTTTTAAATTTGATGATCAACCATCATGACGGAGCGATCAAAATGGTGAATGAATTAAGAAAACAATCGGGTTCTGCATATGATCCTGTCTTAAATGAATTTGTCACAGACTTATACAATGATCAGGGCGTTGAAATTGAAAGAATGAATGGCCTCTTGATTGGGTTGTCAGATGATCCTAGATCAGGTCTTAAAGGTGGATTAAAAATAGCTGAAGAAGCAATACTTAATCTTGAGCTATTAGCTTCTTTAGATAAACCAACGGGCTTTTACGACCCTAAAAATCCAGCACTACGTGGTTCTGAAACTGATACCAAAAGTGAGGATGAAGAAGAATTGTCACTAGAGGACAAATCAAGAAAATTAAGATCTCCTATGTTTAGTTTTTCAAACACTGACATGGCATTTAGTGATGATCTTTTAGTAGCTGGCAGTTATCACGGTTTCAATATGTATGAGCTTGATGAAACTGGAATGCCAAGCTTAATTACCTCAGTTGTTTGTCCTGGAGGACAAGGTGATGTTTCAATAGTTGGCGATCTGCTGATAATGTCAGTTGAAGAAACAAGAGGTAGGCTAGATTGTGGTTTAGAAGGAGTTGGAACCGAAGCAAGCTTCGATCGATTTAGAGGAATAAGAATATTTAATATTGCTGATCGCAAGAATCCTGTGCAAGTGGGAGTAGTACAAACATGCCGAGGCTCGCATACTCACTCTGTAGTTGCAGGCCCAACGGATGATGAAAAAATTATCGTTTACAACTCCGGTACAGGCAGAATTAGAGATCAAAAAGAGATGGAAAGTTGTATCGATTCTCCAGGCGATACCAGAACAGCTCTATTTAGAATAGATGTGATTGAAATTCCAATTAATAACCCATCAGCCTCAAGAATAGTTTCAAGCCCAGCGGTATTCGCTGATGAAGAGACCGGTGAGCTTGCTGGCTTGTGGCGCGGCGGCGATCATGGAGATCCTTATGAGACACAAACCACCAGAATTACAAATCAATGCCATGATATTACCGTATTCCCAACAAAAAATATTGCTGCAGGTGCCTGTTCAGGCAATGGCATTTTGTTTGATATAACAGATCCATACAACCCAAAAAGACTTGATGTTGTAACAGACATTGGCTTTGCTTATTGGCATTCAGCTACTTTCAATAACGATGGCACAAAAGTTGTCTTTACTGATGAATGGGGTGGTGGCGGAAGGCCAAGATGCCGTGCATGGGATCCACTGAACTGGGGAGCCAATGCAATTTATGATATTGTCGAAAACAACTTGGAATTTAAGAGTCATTATAAAATGCCTGCTCCACAACTTGAATCAGAAAATTGTGTTGCCCATAACGGCTCAATAGTTCCAATTCCAAGTCGAGACATTTTTGCTCAAGCTTGGTACCAAGGTGGTATATCACTGATGGACTTTACAGATTCAAGCAACCCAATTGAAATTGCATACTTTGATAGAGGTCCAGTTCTTGAAGATGAGCTTGTAACTGGTGGTTATTGGTCAGTATATTTTTATGAGGGCACTTTATATGGAACAGAAATTGCAAGAGGTTTAGATGTATTTAAGCTCCTTCCTAGTGAATTTGTAACAAGTGATGAGATTAATGCCGCAGCCAATGCTTATCCAGCTGCCGGCCCAAAAAGGTTATTTAATCCACAACAACAAATTCCTATGACTTGGCCAGGATCAATGTCTGGCTCAGCACCTTGATAGATAGCATAACTAATAATTTATATAGCCTGGGCAGATTTCTGCTCGGGCTGTATTTTTTACTGCCTGGCTTAGCAAAAGTCTTCTTGTTCCAAGAGAATTTAGATGTCGTAATCCTTAGAGAGGTCCCTTTACCAACTATTTCATTAACTCTTGTGGCAATATGCCAAGTTGTTTTAGGGTTATTCTTGATGTTAGGTAAATACATACAATTAAGCGCAATTATTTTAGCTGTAGTAACTTTGCTGATAAATTTATATATTCATGATTTTTGGAATATGTCAGGTGAGCTCAATCAAGACCATGAAACTCAGAACTTTGTAAAAAACCTTGCTATTCTCGCAGGCTTACTTGTGTTATCAAAGAAAAGTTAAATCTACTCCCACTCAATAGTAGCTGGTGGTTTTGAAGTGATGTCATAGACCACTCTGCTGATGCCATCGATTTCATTTACTATTCTTGTTGATACATGCTCGATGAAATCGTGGGGCAAGTTCGTTGCTTTAGCAGTCATAAAGTCAGTTGTATTAACGGATCTTAATCCAATAACATCTGCATAAATACGATTATCCCCCACTACCCCAACTGACTTGATAGGCATATAAAATGCATATGCCTGATTGGCAGAATAATATAGATCATAATTTTTTAATTCAGATAAAAAAATATGATCGGCTTCTCTAAGTCGCTCTAATCTTTCTTTATTTACTTCACCTATAACTCTAATACCCAAACCCGGACCAGGGAACGGGTGCCTTTCAACAATCACATGTGGCAAGCCTAGCTCTTTGCCAATTTTTCTGACTTCATCTTTAAATAACATTCTAAAAGGTTCCAACAGTTTCAGATTCATCCTTTCCGGTAAGCCGCCTACATTATGGTGAGATTTAATTACTTTGGCTTTTGATTTTGAATTTCCTGCAGATTCAATAACATCTGGATAAATTGTGCCTTGTGCAAGCCAAGCTATACCATCGAGCTTCTTACTTTCCTCTTCAAAAACCTCAATAAAGGTGTTGCCAATTATTTTTCTTTTGGTTTCCGGATCTGTTACTCCCGCTAATTTGCCGAGAAATAGCTCTTGTGCATTTACCAGATTGACTTCCAAACCTATTTTTTCGTATAAATTAGTAATTACATTTTTTGCTTCGTCTTTTCTCAATAAGCCATGATCAACCATTACACAGGTAAGGTTTTTTCCAATAATTTTATACAAAACTGCAGCTAAAACCGTTGAATCAACTCCACCACTTAAAGCAAGCAATACTCTGTCATTGCCAACACTTTCTTTTACATCATTATCTATCTGATGAAGAATGTCTGCTGCGTCCCAATTAGGTTTTACATTACAACTCTTTAAAAAATTTTTGATGACCTGAGTGCCGTGCTGGGTGTGTGTAACTTCGGGGTGAAATTGTAAACCATAATAACTTTTTAACTGATTCTGAAAAGCAGCAATTGGGGAATTATCAGATGATGCTATTACTTCATAACCCTCAGGCAATGATTCAACTTTATCGCCATGAGACATCCAAACACTAAAATCGTTATCTGTCTTAGCAAAGATTGAAGATTTACTTTCCATCTTAATTTGCGTATGACCAAACTCTTTCTTGCCCTCGTTGACAATCTGCCCTCCTTCTTGGAATGCCAGCACTTGCATGCCATAACAAACTCCTAAAATAGGTTTGCCTGAATCAAAAATCTTTGAATCAATATTAGGATTACCTTCAATATTTGATGACTCTGGACCTCCGGATAATATAAAACCTTCAACATTCTCAATGTCAGTAATTTCATCCCAAGGGCAAACTTCAGAGTAAATTTTAAGCTCTCTGAGCCGGCGAGCTATAAGTTGTGTGTACTGAGATCCAAAATCTACAACCAAGATCTTTTGCATTAGTCTGCTCTATAATTTGGTGCTTCTTTGGTAATGCTGACATCATGCACGTGGCTCTCTTTAACGCCTGATGCCGTGATTTTCTGAAATTGTATATTGGTTTTAAGATCTTCTATTGTATCTGATCCTGTATAGCCCATTCCTTGACGTAAACCCCCTTCCATTTGAAAAACTACATCTTTTAGCCAGCCTCTAAATGGGACTCTGCCTTCAATACCTTCTGGAACCATTTTGTTAGCATCAATGTTTTCTCCTTGCATGTATCGATTGCCATCCGTCCTTTTAGACATAGCTCCCATAGAGCCCATGCCTCTATAAGTCTTAAAACTTCTACCCTGATAAAGCTCTATCTCACCTGGTGCTTCTTCTGTCCCAGCAAAAGCACTGCCTAACATGACTGAATTTGCTCCTGCTCCGAGTGCCTTAACAATATCGCCTGAAAACCTTATGCCGCCATCGGAAATTACAGGTACACCTTTTGCTGCTGATACTACATTCATGACTGCAGTAAGCTGAGGAACGCCCACTCCTGCGATTATTCTAGTGGTGCAAATTGACCCTGGCCCTACTCCAACTTTTATTGCATCTGCGCCTGCTTCAATAAGCAATTTTGCGCCATCAGCTGTGGCAACATTGCCAGCGATAACATCTACATTGCTATATGTCTTTTTGAGGTAAGTCAGTACATCTACAACGCCCTTGGAATCTCCATGAGCACTATCGATTACTAGAACGTCAACGCCTGCGGTAATTAATTTTTTGGCTCTGTCCTCAAGATCCGACCCTACACCCAAGGCTGCACCAACAATTAATCTGCCTTCGCTATCACGAGATGCTAGCGGGTAATCTATGGATTTTTCAATGTCTTTCATTGTTATCAAGCCTACTAACTTTTTTGCTTTATCAAGTACCAGAACTTTTTCAATTCTATGTTTATGCATCAATGACTTTACCACTTCTTGCTCTTCACCCTCTTGCACAGTAATTAGGTCCTCTTTTTTAGTCATTATTGTAGCCACAGTTTGATCCATATCTCTTGCGTACCTAAAATCTCTTCCAGTGACAATGCCTTTTAGCTTATCATCATCAACCACAGGCATTCCTGAAATATTTAATTCCGACGTCAATTGGATTAAGTCGCCAACACTATTGGTGGATTTGATTGTTATCGGGTCTCTAACTATGCCACTTTCAAATTTTTTTACTTTTCTAACTTCATCGGCCTGCTCTTGTGGTGAATTATTTTTATGAATAATGCCTATTCCGCCCAAAGCTGCAAGCGCGATAGCCATCTTTGACTCAGTCACCGTATCCATAGCAGCAGAACAAAATGGTAAATTTAGTTTTATATTTTTTGTTAGCTTAGTTTCAAGTTTTACACTCTTTGGTAAGACATCAGAATGCCTAGGTATTACCAAAACGTCGTCGAATGTAAGAGCTTCTTTCAGAACCTTTTCCATAATATAGTATATAACATCACTTGAGGTGTTTCCAATATGGATAGCTTGTATCTCTTACATTTAATGCTTTTTAGCTTGCTAGGAGCTTCATTGGCAAGCTGGATGATTTATGAGTTTGATAATTATGGTCAAAGATATACCAGTGTGCTCAAGAGATTATCAGTACGATCTAAATGCGATTATTGTCAAGAACATGTTAGTTATTCTAATTTAGTCCCTGTTCTTTCCTATATTTTCCTTGGAGGCAAAACATCTTGCTGCAGCACAAAACTATCAAAGAAATACATAATTTTTGAATCCTTTGGTGCTCTAATTTTTGCAGTAGGCTACCTAACAAATACTTTAGAAATATCAATCTTAGGTTTTTTGATAATTTTTATTATCTTTAATGATGAAAAGTACAAAGAAATTCCAATATGGGTAAATTTAGCGTTATTTTCATGGGTGATAACTTTTGGGTATGAGTTAATCGAAAACAATTTTCTTCCAGCCTTATATCTTGCTTTTGCTTTAATACTTCTCTATCTTTTCTTTCTTAAAGTAAGAAGGCTTGAAGGTCTTGGTTTAGCAGATATTATCCTCCTTTTTTCCATTTCTCTTTATCTAGGTTTTCCTGATTTCTTATATCTAATAACTATCGCTTCAGCATCTCTTTTAATTAAAATAATTTTGACACAGAAACTTAGAGAACCACATGCCTTTGGCTCTTGGATAGCAGGCACTTTTGGAGTTTTTATCTTATTCCAAGAATTTTATGTGTCTGCAAACTAAGCTGCCACTTTGGTTTAGCCATGCAGTACTCCAAGGCTAAGTTCAAGTTTTCAATATAATTTACTGAATCCATTGGTTGAATAAATAAGTTATCGTATGCGAGACTCTCAAACTCATCAGGATGCAAAGAATCTTGAGGGTAGATAAATTTTAATTCATGTCCATGATCTTGGAGTATTTTAGTATTGGGCTTAGGGCTAACGCATACCCAATCTATTCCTGATGGCGCCTTAATGGTGCCGTTTGTTTCAATAGCGATGTAGATATTGCTAGATTTCAAATGATCTACTAAAGTCTGATCAGCCTGTAACAGTGGTTCACCTCCTGTTAAAACAACATTAATTGTTTTATTTTCAGATAGCCATAAGGACTCTATCTTGCTCAAGAGAGATTCTTTTGTGTATTCACCACCATTAACACCATCAATACCATTGAAATCGGTATCACAAAAGCTACAGATTGCCTTGGCTCTATGCTTTTCTTTCCCGCTCCAAAGATTACAGCCTGAAAAACGTACAAATACTGCATCCATACCAGTGTTTCTACCCTCACCTTGTTGGGTAAAGTAAATTTCTTTTATTCTGTAAGACATTTATTTGAGTGGATCAATTGCATTATT
>QOPD01000008.1 GCA_003331605.1 SAR86 cluster bacterium | reverse complement strand
CACTCATCATAAGTTTCTGGAGTCATGCTACCAGTCACTGATGCAATTGCTGCAATCCTGTTACTTAAATTACATGCTAGGTGAAAGCTCATAAAGCCTCCGTTTGACATACCAGTAGAATAAATTCTTTGCGCATCTAAGTTATATAAAGTCGAAATAACATTAATTAAGTAATTACTAAATGAGACATCATCAATGTCACAGGGTCGAGTAAAACCTCCAACACAAAACATGGATGAGCCAGTCAATGGATGAGGTGTGCCTTGTGGATGTAAGACTAAGAAACCTTCATCGTCTGCAACCTCAATAAAGTTGCTGTAATACATCTGCTCTTCAGCATTACTGCCATAACCGTGAAAGTTAAAAACCATCGGAGTAGCAGTATTCCTATCATAGGATTCTGGAACGTAAAGAATAAAATTTCTTAACAGTCCCTCATGAAATATTGTTTTCTCTAATGTCCCAACCTCATGGGGATCAATATCAACTACCTTAGGTTGGCTTGGGGTAATATTTGCTTCTTCTTCACTGCTGCCAGAACCACAACTAAAAAGAATAAAAATAATTAAAATTTTAGTAATTAACTTCATTGATGTTTGCCAATATCCCAGTTTGCCAAGTATTTTTCTGCTGAACTTTGAGCATCGGGTTCTAAGCATGTCCCCATGGTATCGTTCCACCTATTTAAAAAACCAAATAAAGAAATAACGCTCATAATTTCGACAATTTCTTCTTCAGACCAAAGCTCTTTTAATTCTTTCTCCATTTGCGGCGTAACTTTCTGCGGAACTTTGCTTGCTGCTTCGGTAAAAGCCAAGGCAATTTTTTCTTTATCACTAAAACAATCGTGATTCATGTAATCCCATACATTGTTTAGTCGATCTTGGGTTGAGCCATACCTATCTGCTGCACGGATGGTATGGGCTTGGCAATAACGACATCCTGTTGTATTACTTGAAACAAAAGCAATCAGCCTTTTAAATTCTGATGTCAGGCTCCCTTCATTTTTCATTACAGCTTTATTTAAATTAACAAAAGCTTCCGCTAAGCCAGGTTTAATTTGCATGGTTAAAACTGAGTTCGGGCAAAAGCCCAAGGTTTCATTAAAAAACTTAACTAATTCTCTTACTTCTTTGGATTCAATATTTTTTTGTGGTTCAACAAGAGGCATTAGAAGATTATATAACAATGGTAGACCCGATTGGACTTGAACCAACGACCTCTGCCATGTCAAGACAGCGCTCTAACCAGCTGAGCTACGGGTCTAGGATTCGTTAATTTAACTTAATATCAGTTATTTTAAAACTTTAATTTAAGGCTTTTGTTCCATATGTCCTAAAAAGCAACGACATCACTCTCATCGGCAATTTTCTATAGTTCAGTAAAGAAAGTCGTTGTAAAAATAATAAAATAAGCAGCCTCTAGCAAATACTAGAGACTGCTAGTGAAATCTTACTGATTGAAAAAGTTATCAACTTTCCAATTCAAATAAGCAAAATGAGGATCACGCCTATAACTGGCAGCAAACTTTTGTATTTGAATCAGGCTGTTATAAATAGCAACTTTTGCAATCTCATCGTATTGTGCTGGAGGTCTACCACCGCCTGGACCACCTTGTGGTGCAGGTGGAGACATTGCTCCAATTAACGCATCAACATACTTAGATTGCAGGTTTCTTTTATAAGTATCTGGAACTTCACCTTTGACAAAAATCCCATTGAATAAGTCTGCTAAGACTTCTTCAGGCATGTATGTATTTCCATACTCAGCTGTATCAACAAGTCTCGTCATTACAGCTGGATTCAATACATGAGCCAATACTCTTGTTTGCATTCCAAGAACTAAAGAATGTAGCTGTGGGTCTTCATTGCCATCGCCACCATAACTTGTAGCTCTCTTCTCTCTTTGTAGATTCTTTAAAATCGATGGGTCAAAAGTCCATACCCCATTTGAAAGAAATTGATCAACAATCAGGTTCATTGCATCTTTTTGGTTGGCATAAGAAACCGGAACATAGGCATCGATACCATCTTGTCCATTGACTACTTTGGTTGCGTAGACGCCACCAATTTGTCTTGAGACAGCATCCATAAATCTACCCTTCTCTCTCACCAAGCTAAAGAAAGTATTGGCAAAGTCATTTTTGGTTTCTCCCTCGTCGTTAAATATAGATGGCAGTTCTGCAATCTTATTGTCTAAGACTTGAAAGCGACCTTTGGTATATTCCACCACTTCACTGGACATATCGTACCTTTTAACTCTTGGGTCAATATTTCTACCTGGACTAGACATAGCATCCCCATCAGTTCCATAAAGGTTTTCACCTAATACGGATAAGGCTAATAACTCATCTCTTTCTACGTCTGTTAGATTAGGCTTATAACCAAATTCTACTGCCCACTCATCGTATGGTCCTGGTGCAGTTGGGAAATATCTACCTTGTTCTAGGCCTGGAGGAGCTAAATTAATAGGGTCGTAATCCATAACCGAACCAATGGTTGCTTCGCCTGTAAGATCTGCATCATGAATCTCAGTAGCGTTGTAAAGATAACTAGCTGCAAAGTTATGTCTTAGCCCTAGAGTATGACCAACTTCATGCAAAGTTAAACTCACTATCCATTGCTCTAATGGGTCGTTTTCTGGAGTCCAGCCCCAAATCTTTCTGTACTGATATCCTCTTTTAATGGCGTTAAATTCTTGAACGATGTCAGCAGCGATTAATTCGCCAGTTCTAGGGTTGCCTATGCTAGGGCCATATCCTGAGAATGACGGCCTAGGTGAGGATGACCATCTAACAACGTTGTATCTAACATCACCAGCATCCCAGTCTGAGTCATCGGGCTGTATTTTTGCGACGATAGCATTTTTAAATCCAGCTTTCTCAAAAGCACTGTTCCAGCCTTCTATGCCTTTAACAACAAATGGCTTGATTTCCTCTGGTGTTGATTTTTCTACCCAAAATACGATGGGTTCAACAGGCTCTGATAGCTCAACAGTTGGGTCTTTTTTTACCAATCTCCACTTATTGATTAAATCACGCTGTGGGTATAAATCGTAAGTTGATAGATCGGTAACTCTTTGTGAAAAATAACCAACTCTTTGATCTGCAACTCTTGGCTCGAAATTGGCATCAGGCATTTCAACAAAAAGATGTCTTGCACTTATTGCGTTATATCTAATATCGGCAACTGCATAAACAGGTTCACGGCCTCTAGGTGCTGGGTTGAAGAAACCAAAGTTAACCTCTACTGCAGTATTCTTCTCATAGTTTCTTACTTGATTTACATAGGTTTTACTTTTATCTAAGTTACCCAAATTTAGATCAACAAAATCTCTATACTCTGGGGGGAGATTGGGAGAGACACTTGTGAGCATTTCTGAGAGAAATAATTTGTCTGCTGAAATTAAATATTTGCCCTCTTCCTCCACAACAGGAACAAAGTCTGAAAGAAATGAGTCAAATATATTGGTTAAGTCAGCTTTTGCAATATTATTGTCTGTTTCGTTAGAGAAGTTGGTGTTGTTTTTATATAGACCCAAACGATCTTTGAATTTTCTAAATTCTAGAATTGCTCCATCACCAATTGCTCCACCTGTTACACCTGCAGCTTGTGGACCATTTAGTACGTAAGCAAAGTAAATAAATTCTTTATTTAAATCTGCATCTGCTAGCTCAAGATAATATTTATCTTTTTCAGTGTCTTTGTAAAGTTTTAAGAAACCGTCTATTAATTCGTATTCTCCGTCTTCAAGAAACTCTTCTATAGTTTCATATTCCTCTATCTCTGGCTTGCCCATCATGCCCATGTTTGGCATGCCACCCTCAACTCCTTCAGGCATGGTTGGAGCTTCTGGGGCTTCTTGCGTATAAGCACTTAGGCTTAAGATTAATAAAAATAATATTCTCATTCTTTCTCCATATTTAACCCTTTTATTCTAACTCTCTATATATTGCTTTAGTTACAAAATTTTAAAGGGGAAACAGATTAACACATTAAATATTTGATGTACTACTTATTGAAAATAATTTTTTTTGAGTTAATTGGTAGAATTACTTTTGTGCCATCGATGGCATATTCCCAGTTGGAGAAGTTCTCATCTACACCACGAAAGATTATATCTGCCATTATCTTGTCGATGGGAGGTTGAGGGGTTGGGGTTAAGTGATAATAGACAAGCATATCAACGTTACTAAGACTTGCTATCTCTGCTACTTCTAAAGGGGTGGCATGATAGTTCTCAATATCAGTGAAGATTTTTGAGCCGTAACGGGCAATATTGTTATCAAACTCTTCACCAAGATCGGCAAGAGTTTTTGACATCCTTCTTGTTAAATCAAGTGAAATAGCTTCATGAAACAGCACATCAGCCTTTTGAGAATTTTTAATTAAATTTGTACTGTAATTTGTATCACCACTAATAACAATCGAACGACCTTTGTAGTCAAACCTAAAGCCATAAGCAGGATCCACAGGTTCATGTTCTACCCTAAATGCTGTAACTTGCAAATCCCCATTGTCAAAAATAACGGATTCGTCCTGTATGGTTATAGGATTAAAGCCAACGACATCTAGGGGCGTTACTAAATCTCCATGGTGTGCATTTCTAAATTCGTAATCGTGTTTGTAGGTCATCTCAAAACCTTTAGTAACATCCTCAATGCCTTCAGGCCCATAAACTGTAAGTTTGCTTTCCCTCTCCCTTGTAACCCAAGTCATTAAATGAAGATCGGCTAAATCGGAAATATGGTCTGAGTGATTGTGGGTAATGAACACAGCTTTTACATCTTCAAATGGGGTGTTCCAGCGTGATAAATTGGCTACACTACCGTCTCCTACATCTACGACATATAGATCTTCACCCGCCTTAATTAATATGCATGCTTGAGCGCTATTAGAAGCTAAGGGAGAGCCTGAGCCACAAACAGTTGCTGAAAGTGTGTCTTCTTTTTCTTCCTGCAAAGTTGCAAATAACCTCATCTTAATAGCTCTTTCATACACGTGATTTTGTACTGCTGGCACTTTTATTGCCAACCACAATGCAATGACTAGCAATACAAGAACGATAACTGTATTCCTTAATAACTTCATTTTGATTCCTTCAAAGACAATACAAAGAAAATACTCAATAAACCGAGAACGTAAGGCGCGTAAACCACTCCGGGCGTCGGTGCAGTTCTGTAACTGTCATCCAATCCATGCCAAGATGAAATTAGAGTTATTCTTAAAACCCATTCCAATAACCAAATTAAGTACATAAAAGATAAAAGGCTTCTGTATTTAATTAATACCACCCAACTAATTAGACATAACAAGACTTGAACTTCTCCCCAAAGTGAACCAAAGAGATAAATCACTTGGTTTGGATCTGGGATGCCTTCAAAAACAATTAAATTAGCAATTGAATTAAGACCCGCATCTTCAGCTGTAAAATGCACAAAACTGCGCCATGTATTTACAAGCATCCAGAGTATAAAAAAGTAATAAGCAGACTTAGCTCCTAAGTAATTATTGTCTGCAACATTAGGGAATAACTTATTCATCTTGAGTAATTATATTTAGCTGGCCCTCCAACCCTGCACTTCTGTGTTTCTCGCTAACTAAATAGTCTTCGTTGGTAAACATTGTAATCATCGCTGTCTTGTTAGGGTATTCTGCAATTGCTACTTGATCCCACAGTTCCTCAACTTCACCCAGCAAGAGACCTTTAACTTTGCCCCAAAAAATTATCTTACCGCCAACTTTGGCTAAATGGTTGCCGACTTCTTCAGAATAAATATTGTAGGCCTCTTCCCCAGTTAAAGCCGTTTCTCTTTTATCTTTGTATTCAGCTTTATTTTTAAACTTTAGTAAGTTGACCATTTTGATTGGTTTATCATCAGGGAACTCCATAAACATTTTCATTTGCTCATCTGTTAGTCTTAGTGAATTAAGTACAATCATTTACTTCCTTTAATAAATTTAATCAGGATATTTGATAATTTTTCAGGTTTAGTCCATTGAAAAAAATGTCCACCCCCTATCTTTTCTGCACTTACTGCGTTAGGTGCCATTTTCACAACATCTTTTTCTATCCCATTTGTCACAGGATCATTCCCAGCAAACACTGACAAAAATGGTTTATTTGATGTTTTGAAAAACTCCCTAGCTACCCTTTGTGCTTCCAATGACTTATCGGGTATTAAGGGCACTTGACTAGGCATAGCTCGAGGCCCCATCTTATAGCTTGGATTTGGGAAAGGTGCTTCGTATGCCTTTATTAAATCTGTCTTAAAAGGAGCTATTTTTTCTAAACCCGTCCTTTGAAATAAATAATAAATCAATCTTCCAATTCTCGAGCCTCGCTCCATCTGCATCGAATTAATTAAACCCAATGCAGGATCAACGGTGTCCCACGTCCATTTTTGCCAATACATGAACTTCAAAGCTGGATGTCTTCTAACGCTTTTATCAAGACTTAAGCTTTTCTTATCCATCTTTGAGACCTCTTGAGCCATCTTAAAGATTGAGTACCTTTTCTTGCTTGCTCTAAATGCATGAACTCTATCTATTACCTCTTGATCAACGTCAGGGTTATATGGCAAGCCAGTGTTCCCAACTGCTACTTTTGTAAAGCGGTCAGGGTCTGCAGCTACCATGCGCAAACCAATCAAACCTCCCCAATCTTGCCCAAAAAATGTCAGATTATTCAAATCATTTTCCTTTAACCAAGCGCCCATCCAATCAACTTGGTTCTGATAAGAATAATCTTCTCGAGCAGCTGGCTTATCAGATTTGCCGTAACCCACAAGATCAGGTGCTATTACCCTTATCCCTGCCTTTGTAAGGTAAGGCAACATACGTATGTATAAATAGCTCCATACTGGTTGGCCATGCATCGCTAACAATATAGGTCCATCTCTTGGACCTTCATCAATATGGTGAATTCTTAAATCTGTACCATCTTTTGTTTTAATGTTGGTATATATAGGCTTGAATGGGTATTCTTTTAAATTTTGAAAATACGAATCTGGGGTTCTTAAAACTTTCATAATTTTGCTTTTAACATTGCATCGCATGTTGCGTTGAACTCAGCAACAATATTGACCATTTTGTCATCAGCCAAAAAAAGTAATGGAAGGTTAACCCCAAAAGGCTGATCGGTTAATTCCGGCATTGCTTGAATTTCTGCAATACAGTTTTCAACTTCTCCAGAGGAGGTTTCTATTATTCCAAGCCCTCCCGCGTTACAAACTGCTGAAGCAAGTTTGCGCCTTGCAATCCAGCCCATTGGCGCTTGAATAATTGGAAATCTAGAACCAGTTAGTTTCGTTACTCTATTCACTAATCTTTAGTAAATTTTTGGCCAACTCAATTCTGGCAACGCTCCTTCTATGGACTTCATCAGGACCATCAGCTAAACGTAGGCAACGCATAAAGGAGTACATTTTAGCTAAAGGAAAATCTTGTGAAACACCCCCACCTCCGTGCATCTGAATAGCTCTATCAATAACATTGCATGCAACATTTGGCGCAACAACTTTGATTTGTGCTATTTCGCTTGCAGCATGCTTATTGCCATATTTATCCATCATCCATGCTGCTTGCAAGGTTAACAGTCGTGCTTGATTTATTTCTATTCTAGAGTTGGCAATTACATCAAAGTTCCCACCCAGCCTTACTAACTCTTTACCAAAGGCTGTTCTTTTGGTGCCTCGATCACACATCATCTCAAGAGCAACTTCAGCAGCTCCAATAGCTCTCATGCAATGGTGGATTCGACCAGGCCCAAGTCTGCCTTGAGCAATTTCAAAACCTCGACCTTCTCCTAGAATGACATTCTCATATGGGACCTTAACGTTATTAAATTTTATGTGCGCATGGCCATGTGGTGCATCATCGTAACCAAAGACATGCATCATTCTCTGAACTTCTACACCAGGTGTATCCATTGGAACAAGAATCATTGAATGCCTTCTGTGTCTATCATTATCTGGATTGGTCACACACATAAAGATGATAATCTTACACCTTGGGTCTCCTGCACCTGAAGTCCACCATTTCTCTCCATTAATTACCCATTGACCATCAACAAGTTCAGCTTTAGCCTCCATATTTGTTGCATCGGATGAAGCAACGCCAGGCTCGGTCATCCCAAAAGCCGACCTAATTTCTCCATTTAGAAGTGGCTTTAACCATTGATCTTGTTGCTCCTTGGAGCCATACCTAACCAGCACTTCCATATTGCCTGTATCTGGTGCACTACAATTCATAGTCTCAGAAGCAAAAGTTGTTCTTCCCATTTGCTCAGCTAAATGTGCATATTCAAAATTTGAGAGTCCAGATCCTAGCTCACTATCTGGTAGAAATAAATTCCATAAGCCTCTTTTTTTTGCTTCCTCTTTTAGAGGCTCAAGCTCTTCATGCGGCTGCCATCTATCTGAGCCAGCTTTTTCTTGCTCATGTATTTTCTTTTCAACTGGTATTACTTCTTCTTCAATATATTGCTTAACTTTTGGTAAATAAAAATCTATTTTTTCTGTAGATTCAAAGTTCATGATTTTCCCCAACTATTTGATAATATTGAAGTTATTACTTTAATAATATAAATAGTATTTATAATATACACCTGCTGTATAATTATTTCAAAAATGAAACTTAATAATCTCGACTTAAACTTGCTTGTTGTATTTAATGCCATATACACAGAAGGCAGCTTAACAAAAGCAGGAGAAATTGTAGGCATCACACAACCTGCTGTAAGCAGTGCCTTGGCAAAATTACGAGATTATTTTGATGATCAGTTGTTCATTCGTGTTGGTCAAGGGGTAAAGCCAACTGCAAAGACCGAGAATATCATTATCCATGTTCGGGATGCTCTTTCCATACTGCAAAAAAGTCTAGAAAAACCTGAATCTTTTGATCCTGCAACTTCAAGTCGCACATTTAGATTGGCACTTAATGATGTCACCGAAGGTAGAATTTTGCCCATACTAATGACCAAAATTCATCAAAATGCCCCAAACGTTAAAATTTCAAGTTATTACACCAATCGTGATAAAATGCATCACGCTCTAGCAGCCAATGAAATTAATTTCATTGTTGATCCATTCCCGCCATCTGAAACAGACATCACAAAAGAATTAGTTTTTGAAGATGAGTTTGTTTGTGGCTTTAGAAATGATCACCCACTTGCTTCTGAGAAGGAACTAACAATTGACCAATTTCTGGAACTTGATCATATCCACATCTCAGGTAGAAAAATCGGTGGAGCCTTGGTCGACAATGCTTTATCAAAATTGCAGTTGGAAAGAAAAGTCACCTTGCGAGCCCAACATTTTTTAGTAACACCAGAGATCTTAAAAAATACCGATATGGTTTTAACTTGTACAAAAGTTTTTGCTAAAAAACACAAGCTTGGATTTAAGGTTTTGCCTTTTGAAGTAGCACCATCTCAATTCTTTTTGGCATGGCACGAAACCAATGATAACGACCCGGGACATATTTGGTTAAAAGACCTTATTAAGCAAGCTTTTAAAGAAGCCAAGCTTTAATTTATTCTATCTATTCTGGCTATATTTTTCTTTTTAAACGTTTAAAATATCAAGCACGGAAATATCATGGGCTTTTTCAATAAACTTAAAGAACTAAAGTACAGAGAAGAGATTGGTCTGGTTGAAGAGTTGATTCAAAACAACGCATGGATCAATGAGCCAAACATTGAAAAAAATGCAGTGCAAATTGTTCAGAACTGCAGAGATGATAGAAAAAAAACAAGGCTGGACAACTTTTTTTTAGAGTACGGCCTCAGCAATCAAGAGGGAGTAGCTCTGATGTGTCTTGCAGAATCTCTTTTGCGTATTCCTGATAACCGGACTTGCGATGAAATCATCGAAGAAAAAATTGGTGGAAAAAAATGGCTTGAGCACTTAAATAGCTCTCCCTCAATTTTTGTTAATGCAACAACTTTTGGATTGTTTCTAGCTGAACAAGTAGTTGAGCTTGATAAAACAATCACAGGCAACCCTCTTTCATGGTTGAGTGGTGTGACTTCTAGAATTGGTGATCCTGTTTTAAGAGAAGCCATTAAAAAAGGGATGGAAATCTTAAGTGAGGAGTTTGTTTCAGGAATCGATATCGATGATGCTCTCAGAAAATTTAATTCACCTAAGTTGCCATGTTCTTTTGATATGTTGGGTGAAGCTGCACGAACGCAAGGTGACGTTGATTTCTTTTTTGATGCATATGAAAAAGCAATCAAAAAAGTCGGTGAAAAAAATGCTCAATTAACAAACTCATTCCACGAAATCTCAATAAAGCTATCGGCAATACATCCAAGATACGAGGCGGTTAAAGAAACAAGAGTTTTAAATGAGCTCTACGATCGGGTGCTTGAGTTGTCGAAGCAAGCTGCTATCCAAGAAATAGCTCTAACTGTAGACGCTGAGGAACAGGATAGACTGGAGTTAAGTCTCAAATTAATTGAAAAATTGGCACAAGAAAAAAGCCTTAAAGATTGGAGTGGACTAGGTTTAGCAATCCAAGCTTATGGGAAAAGATCATCGGAGGTTGTTAATTTGATTGATGAACTAGGAAGCAATAGAAATGGCATGATGATGAGGCTAGTCAAAGGAGCATATTGGGACCAAGAAATTAAAATTCATCAGACAAAAGGTGCTCCAGATCTTCCAGTATTTACCTCTAAATCCTTTACGGATTTAAATTATTTGCATACAGCAAGACTCATTGCCCACTCAAAGAATCTAAGACCATATTTTGCAACCCACAATGCTCATACCATTGCAGCAATAATGGAGCTATATAAGGGAAGAGTTGATGATTTTGAATTCCAAAGAATTTATGGGATGGGGGATCTAACTTATCGCAATGCAGAAAAGATTTATAATAGTTTTCCTGTTACAAGGATTTATGCTCCTGTTGGATCCAAGAAAGAGTTACTGCCTTATTTAGTAAGAAGATTGCTTGAGAATGGTGCAAATAGCTCTTTTGTAAATAAGTATTTATCAAAAGACATTCCTGTTTCCGATGTAGTGAAAAACCCTATCTTGATTGCCGATGAGAATCTTGAGAATAAAAACTTTTTATCAAATGTAAGAAGACCTGATCAAATCTTTGATGATAGAGCAAATTCCAAGGGCTTTGATTTTGGTGACCTGGCTGATATCAGTGATTTAAAATTAGGTATGAAAGAATTTGAAAAAGAAACCTTCCATGCTTCGTCCATCGTTAATGGCGTCCTTCATGAAGGTAAGAAATTAGGCAGAGCTGCTCCATTTAATCCCAACAAAAAAATTGGAGAAGTAGCATACGCCGACCAACAAATAATAGCTGATCTAAAAACTTTAAAACCATCAAAAGAATGGTCTGAAATACCACTTGCTGAAAGAAAAAAAGTTTTAGATTTAGTGGCTCAAGCTCTGTCAAAAAATGAAACAAAGCTTTTTTATCTCCTAGCAAATGAAGCAGGAAAAACTCTGAAAGATTGTGACGCCGAAGTTCGAGAGGCAATAGACTTCATCAATTACTATTCCCTACAGAGCGATAATTTATTCAAGGCGTTGAAGCTTCCTGGCCCTACTGGGGAAAATAATTTCTTAGAGCATGCTCCAAAAGGAAATTTTTTGTGTGTGAGTCCCTGGAATTTTCCTTTAGCAATTTTTGTGGGTCAAATTTCAGCAGCACTGATAACAGGAAACAATGTTATTGCCAAACCAGCAGAGGATACTTCTTTAATTGCTTACGAAGTTGTGAAAATGTTCTATGAGGCGGGAGTGCCTCAATCCGCTCTACATCTTGTTATCGCAGAAAAAGACATCAGTAATGAATTGACTAAGCTAGAGTGGCTTGATGGAGTTGCTTTTACAGGGTCTAGCGCTGCAGCCAAACAGATTAACCTTAACTTAGCTAATCTGGATGGCCCTATCAGAACATTGATTGCTGAAACAGGTGGTCAAAATGTCATGTTTGTTGACTCTTCAGCTCTTAAAGAACAGGTAATAGACGACATTTTGAGATCGTCTTTCTTAAGTGCAGGCCAAAGGTGTAGTGCTCTTAGAGCTGTATATGTTCAGGAAGAGGTTGCAGATGAATACTGGAACTATTTATCAGAAGCTATGAATGAACTTTCTATTGGTGATCCCAATCTGCCTGAAACTGATATAGGCCCAATTATTAATGAGGTGTCTTTGAAAAAATTATTGGATCATAAAGCCAGAATGGAGAAAGAAAATAAGGTAATAGTTGAAGTTGCAAACAAAATTTCAGATCAGGGATATTTTTTCAATCCAACAGCCATACAAATTGATGCAATCAGTGAAATAGGCGGTGAGAAATTTGGGCCCATTCTTCACTTTATTCGTTATTCGGCATCTGATTTGGATCGAGTCTTGGATGAAGTAAATGAGACAGGATATGGTTTAACTATGGGTGCACACACTAGAATACTCGAAAAAGCTCGCAAGATATTTGAAAAAGGAAACGTTGGGAATTTTTACTTAAACAGAGATATTGTTGGTGCAGTTGTGGGTGTTCAACCTTTCGGTGGCCAGGGCCTTAGTGGTACTGGGCCAAAAGCAGGTGGTCCAGATTACTTAAAGAGTTTTGTGAATGAAAAAACATTTACTGATAATGTAATGGCAACTGGTGGTAATATAGATTTATTAAATAAAAATAATGAGTAAACATGAATAAGGTTTTTTTATTTTTAACTGCTTTGGTTTACCTCTATCTTGGGGGGTGGGCATTGTTTTTTCCTGCTGGCTTTGTTGATTCGGTAGGTTTGGCTATAACTACCAATGTTGGTAGTGGCGAAATTAGATCGTTGTATGGCGGAATCAATTTTCTAATTGGGTTGTTTTCATTACTTGCTCTAGTTAAAAGTAAATATGAGTCATCATTCTTCAAGATTCTTTTATTTGTAATCACTGGTATTCTGCTAGGCCGGATTGTTACATTCATTTATGGAGAATTTGATTCCGTATTTTTGTTGTATTTTACCGTCTTTGAATTGGTTTACTTTGTTTTCTTACTAATAGCTTTGAGAAAGCAGGAAAGGAGAATATTTTAATGCCTGAAGGACTAGTTTTTGGCTTAGTTGATAATGGCATTCTGGCTTTTACAACCCTAATTGGCATAGACATTGATAAATACTTTAAAGGGTCAGGTATTCATGGCGCCATCTATGGTGCTTTGTTGGGCAATAGTTTGTCAGATTTTTTAGGAGCCCTCTTAGATTTTCCACTAATGACAGCAATCAATATAACCATAGGATGTTTGGCTATAGTGCCATTAGTTTGGTTAATTCTTCTGCTTAGGAAAGGCTAGACTTAAAGCTTACAAATGCATCTTTAAAGTGCGCTAGTTCATAACCAGCGTTGCTTGCCTTGCTAATTATATCAACGACTTCTTTTGTGTAGCAGCTAGCAAAGGCCCATAGAGTTATTGACCTTGTACCTGTTCGACAATAGGCAAATACTTTTTTATTGGTGTCTAGAATTTCTTTAGTTCTTTTTATAGTTTCGAAATTAATATCTCCAGGAACTATTTCAAGATCTATAAACTCTAAACTCTTTTTTTGACACTCATTGGATATTTCAATTTTAGATGGTTGATTGGACTCTTCGCCATCAGGCCTATTGCAAACAACGATATCAAATTTGTCTTTTGATAAGCCATCAATATTTGATGGCTCTATTTGAGGAGATACATAAAAATTCTCAGAAACTTTTTTCATCAATCTTTACCAAAAACTGTTTAAAGGCTTCTTCTCTTACAGGGCCGTAACCTTTAACAGCCTCTGAGCAATCTAACAGCCTATTTAGCTTTGTTGTCTTTTGCCCTGCAGTTAGTGAGCTAAGTTCAGCTAACCTGTTAAAGAAGATATCTTTATGTTGAAGATCTCTCTTTCTATCTCCACTCATACTTAGCGGATCAAAAGCTGTGCCTCTTAGGAACTTAAGTTTGGCTAAAATGTGGAATAAAGGCATAGCAATAAAACCAGGTACTCTATATTTTTTTGGTCTCCCCGTTCTTTGGTCTTTAATGAAAGATAAGAATGGTGGTGATAAATAAAAACTTAAATTGGACCATGAGTTGAATTGGTTATCTAATACATGTTTTGAAGTTTCAATGTGCATTCTTGCAACCTCATACTCATCCTTTATTGCACAAACTCTGTAAGCTTCTTTGATGGCTCTTCTAAAAGAAGCATCGGGTTCAAGTTCTGTTTCTAGAACTTTTTTCAAGTTCCTCATGTGCACAGAAAACTCCTGACTAACTTTGGGATCGTATTTCATTAGCCGATCTTCCCTGTCAGCTAAAACTTCTTCATTAGACAACTTTTCACCCGTGTCTTTTTGCAAGAATTTAAAGATTTCATTTTTTGGGTTATTGATATAAGCTCTGCCAAGTCTAAAACTATATATATTGCTTTCGATACTAATTTTATTTAGCTCGATTGCTGAAATAATGCTTTCTTCTTTCAATGGAATTAAACCCATTTGAAAAGCAGCTCCCAGCATAATCATATTGCCGCCAATTGCATCTCCAGTAAGCTTTTCAGCCATCTCAACCGCTGGCACACCTTCAATACTGTTGGTAGTTTTTTCTATCAAATCAAAAACTTCAGAAGATTTAAAATCAATATCTCTATTGGTGACAAAGTCTGCCACTGGGATAGTATTGGTATTTACTAAGGAGTTAGTTCTTTGATCCGATAGCACCTCTTGTATTTCAGGCTTAGTACCAACAACTGCATCGCAAGCTAGCAGCAAGTTTGCAGAAGCGGGCGATATTTTGTGGCTATATGGTTTATTGTCCTTTTCATACACCTTAATGTGTGACCAGACCGCACCACCTTTTTGTGCGAGACCTGTCATATCTAAGATACTGGAATCTTTACCTTCAATGTGAGAGGCCATGCCAACGATAGCTGAAATGGTTAGAACTCCTGTACCGCCGATTCCAGTAAGCATAATATTAGTTATGCCATCAGAGTCTTGATATTTTGGTTCAGGTAATTCTGATATTTCATAAAACTTACCTTTAGGTTTTAGTTCAGCATCGACAGTAATAAAGGATGGGCAAAACCCATTCAAACATGAATAATCTTTGTTGCATGTTGATTGATTTATTTTTCTCTTTCTTCCAAGCTTAGTTTCCAAGGGCTCGATAGAGACGCAGTTTGATTGTATTGAACAATCACCACACCCCTCACAAACATCCGGATTAATCATGACTCTTTTTACAGGATCATGCATTAAACCTCTTTTTCTTCTTCGTCGTTTCTCCGCAGCACATGTTTGGTCAAATACTAGAGCACTTACGCCTTTGTATTTACTTAACTCTTCTTGCTCAACAATGATGGCATCTCTGTGCAGACTTTTAACGTATTTTGAAGTTAGTTTGTTATATTTTTGAGGCTGTTGAGATAGTATTGATATCCTTTTAACACCCTCAGCAAGAAGCTGTTTTACAATTCCATCGACGTTCCAATTGTCTCCAATTTCTTGGCCTCCCGTCATAGCAACGGCGTCGTTATAAAGTATCTTATATGTGATATTTACATTAGCATCTAGTGCTGCTCGAATTGCTAAGATTCCCGAATGCTTATAAGTGCCATCACCTAAATTAGCAAAAACGTGTTCCTCTTTTGAAAATGGTGCCAACCCTATCCAAGGCGTTCCTTCTCCACCCATTTGTGTGAAAAATTCAGTTCCCTTTACAGTGTTTACTGCCATGTAATGGCAACCAATTCCAGCAAGTGCTCTTTTACCCTCAGGTAATACTAAAGATGTATTATGTGGACAGCCTGAGCAGAAAAAAGGCTTTCTAACAACCGGGGAATTGATTTTTTCTTGTTCTGCATTTCTCTTTTTGAACCATTCAAGCCTCTCTAATAGTTCTGGATCTCCACTTAGAATGTGTAACCTTTTGGCTATGGTCTCTAAAATGGTTTGCAGAGGCAGGTCGTTTTCAGCAGGCAATAACCATGATCCTGATTCATCTTGCTTACCAATAACCACTGGCCTGACATTCTCTTTCCAGTTATATAGCTGCCATTTAACCTGATGTTCAATTAATTCTCTTTTTTCTTCAATAACAAGAACATGTTCAAGTCCCTCGCAGAACTCTCTTATTCCCTCAGGTTCAAGTGGCCATGGCATGCCAACTTTATACAAACAAAGTCCAAGACTTTCAGCTTTTGCTTCATCAATATTTAACCATCTTAGAGCTTCTCTAACGTCGTTGTAGGATTTACCTGTTGTAATAATCCCCAGCTTCGCACCTTTATTTTCCCAAATAACTCTATCTATGCCATTAGCTCTAGCAAACCCTTGAGCAGCAAAGCCTTTAATTCTCTGCAATCGATAATCTTGTTCTCTAGGAGTATCTGAATAAAGAATATTTCTATTTACCTCTGAGTATTCACCAAGAAAATCTGCACTTGGAATAATGATGGGTAAATTCTCAATAGCGGTGTCGTATGTCTTACCTGAATCTGCAATATCAGAAACCACTTTGAAACCAGTCCAACAACCACTGTACCTACTCATTGCAAAACCCAGCAATCCATATCTAATTATTTCATCTATGCCTGCAGGATATAGATATGGCATGAATGCACTCATAAAGTTGTGGTCAGATTGGTGAGGAAGTGTTGAAGACTTTGCACCATGATCATCTCCAGCTACAGCAAGCACACCACCATATTTTGAAACACCAGCAGCGTTGGCATGTTTAAAGACGTCCATAGTTCTATCCATTCCTGGACCCTTGCCGTACCAGATACCAAAAACTCCATCTTTTTTGCCTCTGCCATGAAACTCACCTTGTTGTGAACCCCATACTGCCGTAGCACCAAGCTCCTCATTTAAACCTGGCTGATGATGAATGGAGAATTCCTTTAAGTATTGCTCTGCTCTACTAAGTTCTAAATCGTACCCACCAAGAGGTGAACCTTTGTAACCTGATATAAAGCCTGCAGTATTGAGGTTATTTTTTTGATCTAATTGGCTTTGTATTAAGGGCAATCTAACTAGAGCTTGTATGCCTGTGAGGAATATTCTTCCCTCTCGCTTTGTATATTTATCTTGTAATGAAATTTTTTCGGCCACTGTTTACCCCAGAATTATTATTATAACTTTCCCTGATTTTTTTTGCTGAAATTTATCTTTTTATAGATCGCCGTCTTTCCTAACTTCACTTCTTTGAACTTTAAATTGTTCGCCATAGCGGGCTTCAAGTTTTTTTTGATTTTCACTTATGACTTCAAAAGGATCGAGGCCAAGAGCAGAACATGCGGTAACCCAATACCACATAATATCTCCAAGTTCTCTCTTCATATGAAAGATGTTGTCTTCTGTTGGTGGCTTACCTTGCAAAAACATCTTTTTTACTATTTCTACAAATTCACCTGTTTCACTGCCAAGACCTAATGCAGCTGTCATTAATCTTGCTGACTCGATAGGGGATTTATCTTCAATGTCCTGCATGATCTTTTTTAAAGCATCTAGGTCTAGACTAGGCTTGCTAGTAACTTTCTTTACGAAATCACTGTATGTAGAAAAAAACTCTTTTACTTCTTTGCTCATAACTATGTTATTGAAATGCAATTACTGCATCACCTATCAATTTTACATCATTGTTTTGATCGGTAACTGATAATTCTATTGTCATTAGTCTTTCAGCACTAGTGTCTGTAATTTCTATTACCTTACCAATGCATTTTAACTTAGCGCCTACCTGTGTGATCGAACTAAATCTTACAGAGTAAGATCGAATATTCCTTTGATCTGCAATTGATGTCAAAAACCGACCTAGATAAGCCATGCCCAACATGCCGTGAGCAAAAACATCATCCATGCCTACAGATTTGGCAAAGTCTACATCAATATGAATGGGATTATGGTCACCAGACGCCCCAGCAAAAAGAGCTAGGGTTGTGCGTGAAATAGGATTATGAGTCATTGGTTCTAACATATCTCCAACGCGTAATTTTGCAATTTCTGAAATGCTCATTTAATGCCTCATTATGAAAGTCTGTGTTAGAACCGCCAAAGTTTCTCCTTCAACATTTTTGACCACCATTTCCTCGATACAAAAATCTAAAGCTCCGCTTTTCTTCTGAAAAATATCCACTATCTTCGAGTCAATAATGACCGTGTCACCTGCACATATCTCACCAAAGAATTCAAAGCTTTGCGCTCCATGCAACAACTTTCCTAGTTCTAGACCAATCGGCTCATACTTATCTCTAAGTGATTCTCCTTCTAAGGTTAAGCTAAATGAGTATGTAGGAGGTGCCAGGATAGATCTATACCCTTGATCTTTTGCAGTATCTTTATCAAGGTAAATAGGATCAGTTTCTCCGATAGTTTGAGAAAAGAATTTTAGTTTGCCTTCCTCGACATTAACTGTTTTTGTTGGAAAAGAATATCCTATGAATTCAGGATTAAACATCTTAATTTATCGATTGGTAAAGAGTCACAACACATGCTCCCCCAAGGCCTAGGTTGTGTTGCAAGCCTAACTTAACATTGGGAACTTGACGCTCACCTGCATTGCCTCTTAGCTGATTAACCAACTCATAACACTGTGCCAAACCGGTAGCACCAAGAGGGTGTCCCTTTGAAAGCAATCCCCCACTTGGGTTGGTTACACATTGTCCACCGTAGGTATTTTGTTTATCAATGACAAATTTTTCTGCTTCACCTTCCTCGGCAAGCCCAAGAGCTTCGTATGAGATAAGTTCATTTGTTGTGAAGCAATCATGCAGCTCGCACACCTTAATATCTTTTGGTGAAATGCTTGCTGCCTCATAAACCTCTTGAGCAGCTTCTTTCGCCATATCATAACCGACCACTTTTCTCATATCATGATCTTCAAATGTCGTGCTGTAATCAGTTGTCATGCTTTGTGCAGCAATAGCAATATCAGTATTTAGGTTATTTACTTTGGCGAAATCTTCAGTGCAGATTATTGCAGCTGCAGCCCCACAAGAAGGCGGGCAGCATTGCAGTCTAGTTAGAGGGTTAAAAATCATTGGAGAATTCATAACCTCTTCTTCGGTTACTTCTTTGTTGAAAATAGCAAATGGGTTTTTAGCAGCATGCTTGCTCGCCTTAACCTTAATTTTTGCCAAAGTATTTGCTGATGTTCCATATTCCTTAATATGCTCAAGCCCAGCACCACCAAAAAATTGAGCAGCCCAAGGGGAAGATTCATCAAACCCTTGCAGGCTCTCCATCTCTTCGTAAAATCGCATCAAAGGATTGGGTCTATCTTCAAAAATAATGCCCAAAGCGCCTGGTGTCATTTGCTCAAAACCCAGAGCTAACGCGCAGTCAACTGAACCTGACTGTACAGCTTGTCTTGCAAGAAATAGAGCCGATGATCCGGTTGAGCAGTAATTATTAACGTTGAAAATAGGAACACCACTTAAACCAACACCATACAAAGCTGCTTGACCTGCAGTTGAATCACCATAGACGTAACCAACATAAGCTTGCTGAACTTTTTGATAGTCCAGTCCAGCATCTTCAAGTGCTGCACGAGCTGCTCTCTCACCCATAAGATGGTAAGGGTCGCTTGCTCCTGGCTTTGTGAAGGGAATCATTCCGACTCCAGCTACTATAATTCTCTCTCCCATACTTCCAACTTTTGTTATTGCTTTATTATAAATATAATAAACACACAGAGCTATAATGAAATATTCTTTAAATCCAGATCGTGAAGACTTAACTCTCCTTCAAACAACGATCGCAAAATTTTGTGAAAATGAAATTGCTCCCTATTACGAAGAGTGGGAAGAAAATGGTATTTTTCCCAGAGATTTATGGAAAAAGTTAGGCACTGCAGGCTTGCTTTGCATAGATATTCCTGAAAAGTATGGTGGTCATGAAGCCGATGCTGAAATGGCTCTTACCATCCCTTGTGGAATCACTTATGCAAACTTTGGTTCGGTAGCCGTTGGATTAAGTGTGCACTCAGACATAGTTGCACACTACATTTTAAATATAGGGACAGAAGATCAAAAATTGCATTACTTACCAAAAATGGTTGCTGGCCAGCTAGTTGGAGCAATAGCAATGACCGAGCCTGGAGCTGGCAGTGATTTGCAAGGCATCCAGACAAGAGCTAGGAAAAATAAAGATGGCTGGGTTATTAGTGGCGCTAAAACGTTTATAACTAATGGTCAGCATGCTGACTTTGTCATTACTGCTGCCAAAACCAACCCAG
Source organism: SAR86 cluster bacterium (assembly GCA_003331605.1). Lineage (GTDB taxonomy): Bacteria > Pseudomonadota > Gammaproteobacteria > Magnimaribacterales > TMED112 > TMED112. Next base: position 39,927 of record QOPD01000008.1, on the reverse strand, counting down.
ATGTAAAAGGTTCATCTGGTGTATCGCTTTTTCTGGTCGACACATCAGCAGATGGATTTTCACGTGGCAGGAACCTAGAAAAGTTAGGCCTTCATTCATCCGATACCTCAGAATTATTTTTTGATGAAGTGCTAGTTCCTCATTCTGCGATCTTAGGAGAAGCAGACCAAGGCTTTATAACATTGATGACGGAATTGCCTCGAGAGAGACTAGCTTTGGCATTGAATGCAGTTGCTGCCATGGATTTTATGATGGACATTACAAAGGAATATGTCTCTGAAAGAAAAGCCTTCGGTCAACAGATTGCTAAATTTCAAAATACCAGATTCAAAATGGCCAAACTCCAAACACAACTAATGTTAAATAGAGCGTTTATGACAGAGTGTTTAAAACTCTTTGCTGAGGGGAAGCTGGATGCGGCAACTGCTTCAATGGCAAAATTCTCAACCAGTGAAGCACAATGCCACATGGCAGACGAGTGTCTGCAATTATTTGGTGGTTATGGTTATATGAAAGAATACCCTATTGCTAGAGCATACGCCGATGCGCGGATACAAAAGATCTATGGTGGCACATCAGAAATAATGCTTGAGCTAGTTGCCCGCGATCTTTTTAACTAAAAGTTGGTAGGGATGGAGGGAGTCGAACCCCCACGCCTTACGGCACTGGAACCTAAATCCAGCGTGTCTGCCAGTTCCACCACATCCCCAACTGAATTGTGTATTTTATATAACAAATGCCAGGATTAAAGCAATAATTGCAAAAATCACCCACATTATTGTTTCACTTTTATTGCCTTTCTTATGGGCCATGTAACCAAGAACCCAAAAGATTACAGGTGAAAACAATATAAAAGCTTTTCCAATAAAAATTACGCTTGGAATTAGACAGATAATTAAAAAAAATTTAAAAAAAGTTTCATTAAGGAAATTACTCATTTGCAGCTCCAGCTTGCATAACCAAAGATTCTTGTATGTCATCAAGTTCTTTAGATAAATTATTTAGTCTGGTAAGTATTTCTGTGACTTTCTGATTGTTTTGAATGCGATACCTATCTATGGCATCCAAATTTTCGCCATTTTCATCTAATATTTGCTTTTGTTTGTTGAGCTCATTCGTAAGCATTGTTATTTTAAGCTGTAGGTCCTCAGCTAATTCAATCTTATTATTAACACTGTCAATCTTGTCTTCTAGGTTGGTTGATTTAGAGCTAAGCTGCCTAATCGATCTATCATTGGCAGCTGACTTATTTTCTTGTTTCTTAATGCTGTCTAAATAACCTTTTCGATGGCCCCATAGCTTTCTAACTTCGGTGTCGATGAATTTAATTTGTTCCAAAACTGTTTGCATATTTTGTTCAGAATCTTCATTGGTTATTGATAATTTATCCTCAATCACCCTTACCTTGTCAGCAATTGAATTAAGCACTTCTTCGTTGGCTTTTCTTTGACCCTCTAGATAAAAATACATGCCTGCTAGTGATGCAAAGACAATCACCAAAATTAAGGCACTGAAAAGTGTTTGGCTGTCGCCACGAGATTTTCTTCTGGGTGGTATTCTGGTTGGTTGGCTCATTTATTCTTGAAAGTTGCTCAGCAGTTCTAAAAACCCTCTTTTATTTGGGCCTTTGGCATTATTATTCGTTAATAATATGCCAGTTATTGGATTAATTGTACCAGTAACAAGGCTTTTAAAGGTTAAAGATGACATTTCAATATCGTGTTCAACCATTGAGCTTACTTGTTCATAAGTGAAAACACTGTTTTCCAATCTTAGTTTCCATACTTCATCTAAGTCTGTGAATTTCACATACTTAGTATCAGCAATCCCGGCTACTTTTGATGGATCAAGCCTAATAGCCATAGTTTCCAAAAACATTAAAACATCAAGCTGTTCTAAGAGGTTGGGTTCTATTTGGCTATCAGCAGTTATGAAAGTTTTATCACTAGTGCTATTAGTTAATTCTGCATAGGTGCTTCTATAAAAGCTTACTGCATTTGGGTTGTAAGCAGAATCTCCAAGGTTTTTGAGAGCTTCAGCTTTTTTTGCAAGAATTAGTTCGTTACCTTTTCCTGAATCGATTAGAAGGTCAGAAATGTAAAGCGCCCATTGTGAATCCTCCTCTGCGAGGGCTTTATCAAGTTCGGAAATTAGTTGCTTTTCAGGAATCAGCCTCAGCAGCTTTTCACCGTACTCTTCTTTTGTAAATGGATATAAATTGGTAGGGTTGCCATCGAACCATCCGAAGTATCCGTTGAATAGATTACGGGCACTCCACTCAATGGTGCCATAAAGTTCAAATAAGTGAGGATCTTGTGCCAGATTTTCTGGTAATTTAATTTTTCTAGCAGCCTCTAACGGGCTGGAACCTGAATTTAAGTTTCGCATCATTTGGTCATGAACATACTTAATAGCATCACGGTAATTTGATAACACTCTTAAAATTTCCTCTTTGCCATTTATGGGTGTGCCGTGACTAGGTATTAATATTTCTGGTTCCAGCGCCATCATTTTTTCTAGGCTGGTATACCATGACTTAAAACTTCTGTATGTCGTGCCTCTTATTGTGTAAATGTTAGGGAATGCTTTGTAGATGTTGTCACCTGGCATCAATGCTTTATATTTCGGTATCCATACAAAAAGCTGATCATCAGTTTCCCCCGGAGCATGAAAAAATTGAATCTCTAACCCGTCAAGATCGTAACTATAGAAGTCGCTAAATGTGATGGTTGGTTTAATGTATCCAGGTGTATCTATTCCAGTTTCAAGCTTAATCCCAATGCCATTTGATGAAGTTTTGTCTTTTTCTTGGAGAATTGATCCAAACATTTTTAGGGATCTTTTACTGATCAAGTCGCGCTTTATGCCAAAAAAATCTCTTATCTCAGCAACAGTTGTTTCGTGGGATATAACGTTTTCAATTGAAAATTGATCAACAAATGCTTGAGCTCCTAGAGTATGGTCTGCATGAAAGTGCGTATAAGCCAATGTAGTCACAGGCTTATCTGAAGGAATATTTAAATCAGTAATTACTCTGCTTGCAGTCTCAATTCCTCCCATGGTGTCGACAACCAGACTCTCAGAATTGCCCATAACCAAAATTGAATTGGCAAGACCATAACCAACTGCCACTTTGATGTTTTCATGCGGCATGTGAATTTGCTCTCTAAAGTCTTGTGCCAGGAATTTTAAGTCGTTGTTTTGATTGGGTGAGCCTAGTCCATCGCTTTTTTGTTCTGAATTATTTGTATCGTCAGCACAGGATGAGAGCAGGATTATTAATAGTAGTGAATATTTTTTAAGCACGGTTTTATTTTAATCAAAGTTATCAAGCAAAGATATTTTGAATTAGACTTATTTTATGAACTTTAATTCAAAGAGTGTCATTGAAAAGCACGCCTATCACCTTCTCAAAGATGGGATTAAAAACCGAGACTCTTTGTTTCATACACTGGTTTTTAGTAATTTTGATGGAAAAAATATCTCTAATAAGATTATGGTGCTTAGAGATTTTAATGCAGCTACAAGGACTCTTCGTTTTCATACAGATTACAGATCGAATAAAGCCAAATTAATAAAAGCAAATAATAAAGCATCTGTAATTGGCTATGACCCTAATGAAAAAATTCAGTTGCGACTGACAGGGATTGCAAAAATAAATTATAAAAATAAAAAAACAAAAGAGGCATGGAGTGACTCTCAAGCAATTTCAAAAAAATGCTATTCAGTTCTTGGTGGATCAAGTCATAAAATTTCTGATCCCAAAAAATACGATTTCCATATGAAAGAAATTTCAATTGAAGAAGGTTATGAAAATTTCTGCACTATCGAATTTAAGTTTAAGACACTTGAATTTTTATATCTTCAGAGAACCGGTCATCGCAGATGTAAATTTTCATGGAATGCCAAGGGGAAAAAGGAAAGTTATTGGCTAGTGCCTTAGCCTGTTAGCTGGACTAAAAACCCTTTGACTAATGCGCTTATCTCTTCTTGATCAAGCCTCAACTCTCTATCAACGTATCTTACTGGTCTAAACCCTGTCCACAGAGGTAAGCCTTCCTGATCGGAGATGGTGACTCTCAAATAGGCTCGGTCATAGTCATCATAGTCGTCGTAAAGTACTGGGCCAGTCCACCAAGGACCGTACCTTGAACGGTATGCAACCCCTCTCCTGTTCTCTTCGTCCAGTGACAAACTTACTCTAAATTTTATCGCTCCATTTTCTTGGTCTAACATTAGGCCTAAATTTTGCAATTCTTCTTTGAACTCATTGTTAAGATTTGAAACAGTAAAGGGACTAACTCTTACTTCATCCGATGAACCAGAAGTTTCAACCGAGAAAGAACTGTAATCAGCTAAGTTGAAATTATAGACTTGTTCAGTGCTAACTGTTGTTGCACACGAGGATAAAACCGTTAGAGCAAAGATAACTTTAAAAAAATTCTTGAACATACTTTATTTATTACTTTATTTATGACTTTATTTATATATATTAGTTCCCATTAATAAAAACAAGATGAATAGTTACAAATTAATAGATAAAAAGCAAAATCCATCCCTTGGTTTCGAAGCAGAGAGATATCAGTTGGATGAATATGGTTCCGAACACATACACCTAAAGAATGACTCCAAGGAATTGGTCTTCATGGTGATGTTCAGAACGATACCGGAAAACTCATCAGGTGTAGCGCACATACTTGAGCATACAACACTTTGTGGCTCAGAAAATTACAAAGTCAGAGACCCTTTTTTTATGATGTTACGAAGGTCAATGAGCACTTTTATGAATGCTTTTACAGCAAGCGATTGGACAGCGTATCCTTTTGCTACACAAAACAAGAAAGATTTTTTTAATTTGCTAGATGTTTATCTCGATGCAGTTTATTTTCCAATACTGGCCGAAGAGGATTTTAAGCAAGAAGGTCACAGACTGGAATTTTCAAAGTTTGATAAGAGTAGCTCTCCTCTTGAATACAAGGGTGTGGTATTCAATGAAATGAAGGGTTCAATGAGCAATATTTCAAGCATCACTTGGCAAGCTCTGACTAAAAACCTTTTTCCAGATCTGACCTATAAGCATAATAGTGGAGGTGATCCAGAAACAATTATTGAACTGACTCACGACTACCTCAAAGGATTCCATAAAAAGTTTTACCACCCATCGAATGCGACCTACTTCACATGGGGTGATGTAAGCGCCAAAGAAATACAAAATTTCATTGACAAAAAATTGGCACAGAAATTTAAAAGAATCGATGAAGCAAAATTAGAAATAGTAAAAAACCAAAAACCTTTTAATAAAAGTGTAAGCGCAGAAGAACCATTTACCCCTGTATCGAAAGAACAAAGTGGCTATCAAAACTATACAGCTTGGGCTCTTGGTGAAAGTTTTGATATTGAACAACTTCTTGAAGCGCACTTGATATCATTGCTGCTGCTTGGTAATTCTGCGTCTCCGCTCTATAAAGCACTTGAATCTAATGATATTGGGAAATCTCCTGCTCAAATTTTAGGACTTGAAGATAGCATGCGTCACTTAATGTTCATTTGTGGCATTGAAGGTTCTGAAAAAGACTCTCAGGACAAATTCAAAAAACTACTAGATAAAACTTTTGGCGATATTGTCAAAAATGGATTCTCACAAGACCAAATTGATGCAGCATTCTACCAGCTTGAGCTTAATAGAAGGGAAATCTCATCAGGATCGATGCCATATGGACTGCAAATACTTCTCTCTATGGCTCCCGGAGCCCTCTATAAAGCTGATCCAATTGCATTATCAAATGTTGATGAAGCTTTGAAGTCTCTTAAAGAAAAAATTAAAGATAGCAGCTACCTGCAAGATTTAGTAAAAAGGTTTTTTATAGACAATCAACACAGGGTTGACCTAGAAATGGTTCCGGATATGGAACTTATCAATAGCAGAGAATCGAACTTTACAAAAACATTGGATTTAATTAAATCCTCAATGAGCAGTAGAGAAAAACTTGAATTAGTTAACTCTGCTAAAGCGCTAGCGGAAAGACAAGAAGCTGTACCTGATAAAAATTTACTTCCTAAACTTGAGTTATCAGATGTACCAAGTGAGGTTGTATACCCAGCCACAAAAAAACTATCAACATTTGGTTATAGTCCAATATTTTATGATCAAGCTACCAATGGTTTGACCTACAATTCAATATCCAGAAAGGTTAATCTTAGTTCCATCGATGAAGTTGGTGACTTAATGCTGCTGACAACACTTATGGGTAAAGTAGGTGCTGGAGATATTGACCACATCAAACTACAAGAGTCAGTAGCAAAAGTATCTGGAGGCATATCTGCATCAACTCATTTCTATTTTGACAAAACCAAGCAACTTAAAGGGAGGGTTGCTCTGTCATCAAAATACTTGCCAGAAAATAACGACGAAGTCTTGGATTTAATGTTCAAAATACTCGATTCCTCTAAGTTTGATGATGAAAAGAGAATCAAAGAGCTTATGTTTCAAAATTTCATGGGCATACAGCAGTCCATTGTAGAAAATGGCCATAGGTTTGCGATGCTTTCAGCATCAGCAATGCATAACCAACTTGGTGCTCTTCATGAGATAAGTGGTGGTCTTTCCTCATTATTTAAATTTGCTCCTTTTATTTCCAACAATGAGGAGGATGCGAAAAAACAAATCCAAAAAATTGCCGATCTCAGTGTAAGTCTTAAAGATAATGCGAATGAGCTTGCAATTATTTCAAATATAAAACCTAACAAAGAACAGCTGAGTTTTATAAAGAATATAAATTTCAAGAAGGACGGGGATTCAGCCATTAATTTTGATTTTAAGCCTGCTTTTTTAAAAGTTGCGATGCCCATTAATACTCAAGTTAATTTTTCAGCAATGTCGCTTGATGCGCCCTCCTACTCTCCAGAAGAATCACCAAAATATCTTCTTCTTGCAAGCCTCTTAAGGAATGAATTTTTGCATAGAAGAGTGCGCGAACAGGGTGGTGCATATGGTGGTGGAGCTATCTATGATCCTTTTGCAGGAGCATTTAAATTCTTTTCATATCGAGATCCAAGATTTATTGAAACTTTTGAAGACTTTTCTGAATCATTCAAGTGGGCAACCAAAGGTGATTTTGATGATGAAATGATTCTTGAAGCTAAGCTATCTGTATTATCGGATATCGATAAACCAGCGTCCCCTGCAGGAGAAGCATTCAAGGATTACAGATTTAATGTTGAAGAAAAATCACAGAAAATTAGGTCTCAATACCGAAAGAAAATTATTAATGCCTCGAGAGAAGAGATTATCGAAGCGGCAGAGCAACTAAAGGGGCAACCTAATAGCTGTTTTTCTATCATTAATCCGAATCTTGAGAAAAAAGCATCTGAGGAAGGGTTTCAGATTAGAAGAATCTAGAGGGTCTAAGTTCTTTCTATCCAATTAATTTATCAAAAATGTTCCACCATTTTTTTGGCTTTTCTATTGGGCAATTATTTAGCTGTCGCTTGTACCTGATTGAATCAAATTTTACTTTTTTTGCTACCTCTAGTAGCCAATCTTTTTGTTTATATGAGCCTCTTTGAAAGCCGCCATAACCTTCGTGGTATGCCACATATAATTTATCAACTTCATTCATTCTGATTCCAGATCTTGGTGCTTTGGAAAGATACCACCCCACAAAATCAACAGAACTTTCAAAACTACTTCTACTAGCGCGATAGTTTCCCGTTTCTTTTTTATATTGATCCCAAGTTGCATCAACTGCTTGGGAATAACCTCTGGCACTTGATGGTCTTTTCCAGGGTATAATGCCCAATATTTTTTCCCTATCTGGTGCTGCATTCGGGTCAAAAGAGGACTCTTGTCTTATGATTGCCATAAGTGTGCTTGGCTCACTCCCCCATTTTTCACTGGAGTTATAGAGCATGTTTCTCCATCTTGGGTTCTCGTCAAGAATCTTACAGATATCATCTTGATTGGATGGAATGCTTACAGCGCAACCAGAAATAAAAATTAAAATTATAAGGATAGATTGTTTCATCATAGTTTTAAGAAATCGCTTAACTTATCTTCAGTAATTAATTCTATGCTAAATTCAGTTGCTTTTTTAAGTTTTGACCCAGCATTTTCACCAATAATTAAATAATCTGTCTTTGAGCTTACTGCAGATGAGGGAATGCCACCTCTTTGTTTAATTAATTGCTTAAGTTCATCTCGACTAAAATTTTCAAATGAACCTGTAATAACAATTTTTAGATTGTCTAGATGGCTATCTTCGCTTACCACAAAATCTTGAATACTTAACTCCTCCAACAAGCTATTAATGCCAATAGGGTCTTGTTCGAAAAAAGTAACTATATGTCTTGCTACAACTTCTCCAATATTATCCATTTGCATCAATGCATCAAAATTTGCCCCCCTAAGTTTTTCAAACGTCTTAAAATATCTAGCTAAAGAAGATGCAGTAGTTTCTCCCACCTCTGGGATGCCTAATGAGTTAATGAACATCTCCAAGGTTGGTGATCTAGAAGCCTCAATACTATCAAAAAGATTATCAATAGATTTTTCACCAAATCCTTCAAGGCTTTTCAACTCACTTTCATATTTTTTTAACTTAAAAAGGTCGGCTACTTCTTTTACATACCCTAAGTTAATGAGGTGTTTATTTATCTTGTACCCTAAGCCCTCAATATTCATAGCTTTTCGTGACACAAAATGCTCAAAAAATCCAAATAACTGTTTCTTGCATGACATGCCATTTATGCATCTAAGAAAGGGCCCATCCAGATGCAATTTGGTATTACATGACGGACACACATCAGGGATGTTTACGGGTTTTGCACTTGCATCCCTGACATCGTGATTAACTTTTACAATTTGTGGGATCACATCTCCAGCACGTTTTACTAAAACTGTGTCGTTAACCATGATGTCAAGTCTCTTTAGTTCGTCCATATTATGTAATGAAACGTTTGAAATATTTGCACCTGATAAAAGCACAGGCTCAATTTGAGCAAATGGAGTCACCACCCCAGTTCTGCCAACAGAAAAAAGCACATCATTCACTTTGGTAAATTTTTCTGAAGCAGGAAACTTCCAAGCAACAGCCCATCTTGGTGCTTTAGATACAAAGCCTAACTTTTCTTGCAGTTGAAAATCATTAACCTTAACTACAGCACCATCAATTTCGTATTCAAGGTTATCTCTTGAACTTAAAATTGCCTTAACACCCCTAGCCACATGATTTATGTCGCCGTAACTGGTTAGTTCGTTGGTAGGAAAACTATTTTTGCTTAGGAAGCTAAAGAATTCTTTTTGTGATGAAAAAGTTAAGTCACTAGAGCAGCCCCCTAATGCATAAAAGAAAATATCAAGTGGTCGAGATTTTACAACTTCACTGTCCAAGTTTCTGAGAGTTCCTGCTGCAGCATTTCTTGGGCTTATAAATTTTTTTCCGTTCTCTTTTTCCAGGTTTTGATTTAAACGATTGAAATCCTTAAGACGAAAAAAAATCTCCCCTCTTAGCTCAACTATATCGGGTACGTCATATTTTATTTCATGAGGAATCTTGCTGATTTGTCGCACATTTTCAGTAACCATTTCGCCTACTGCACCATCTCCTCTGGTTACAGCTTTTGTAAGCTTTCCTTTTTCATATGTAATTGAAATACCGATGCCATCAAATTTTGGCTCTATTGAATATTCAATATCATGTTGACCGGTCCATTTAGTTACTCTTTCCTCAAATTTACTAAATTCTTCATCGTTAAATACATTGCTTAAGGAAAGCATGGGCTTTAAGTGTGTATGCTTTTCAAAGCCTCTTTTAGGTTTAGCACCAACTGTTGCTGTTGGTGATGAGCTATCTGAGGATTTAGTTAAAACTTCTAGTTCCTTTAACCTTGCATATAAGGCATCATATTCAGCATCGCTTATTTCAGGACTGTCTTCCTGATGATAAAGCTTACTATGTCGTTCAACTTCAGCTTTTAATTTAATTAATTCTTCTTCTAGCGACATTGTTTCCAAAGTTTATGTCTATTTCAGCTGCTCTTTCTTTGTAGTTTGTTATTGTTTGATCAGACATGCTATTGAAATCATCATCCAGCAATTTCATCTCAAATGAGGAGGCTAGATTTCGTGCTAAAGCAATCATATCTTCAAAAATTTTTAAGATATTTTTTTGACCTTGAAGCGGCAATACAAAAGTTACTAATGAGATTTTTGATTCTTGATTCAATTCACCATCGCCCTCTCCATTAACAATGTAAAAAAGAACTTTATTATTTGAGTCAGTTTTTAGAAAAACTTTTTTGCTGTCTTGATAAGTTAGGCCATTCGCAAGTACCTTGGTATGCAGTAATTCAAATTCTGGTTGCTTCTCTTGCTTAGCTAGCAAGTGAATGCTCAGGTATTTAAGTTCATTTGGATCATCAAGATTAAACTCACCTTGGGTTGGCTGCCTAATCTCGTTTCTGCTATCTGATTCTGTATTTTCATTCTCTTGGTCGGAAGAGCTATTGTCCAGGCCTTTGGAAAATTTTAATTTGTTTGAATTAGAAAGATTTTTTCTTATTAGATAAACTGCAACTCCTATCAGCACAAGGCCTAAAAGGGCATACAAAATATACCAATAAAGAGGATTCAAGATTGTGCCATCTCCATTGCTTGCTCCACATCCACAGACACAACCTTAGAGACACCTAAATCTCTCATAGTTACTCCTAGAAGGTGTGAGCTTTTTTCCATGGAAATTTTATTATGAGTTACAAAAATAAATTGTACTTTCTCAGACATCTCAGATACCAAATTTATAAATCTAGCGGTGTTATCATCATCAAGCGGTGCATCAACCTCATCCAGCAAACAGAATGGAGCTGGATTGATAGAAAAAAGTGAAAAGACTAGAGCTAATGCTGTCAATGCTTTTTCACCTCCAGATAATTGAGATAACTTGGTGTTTTTTTTACCAGGCAGTCTAGCCATCAGCACAAGGCCAGAGTCTTCCGAATCGTCTTGTAAATTAAGTTTGGCAAAACCTCCACCAAACAGCTTTGGAAACATCTCTTCAAGATATTTATTAACTGAATTTAGGCACTCATGAAATGACTTATTTGATTCACGATCGATCTTTTTAATTGCTTCATCAAGTTTACTCAAGGAGGTTTCTAGTTCCTCAATCTGACTTGTCAGTGTCTCTTTCCTTTTTTTCTCAGCCTCAAGAGTTTCGGGAGCAGCAAAGTTTATGGGTCCCAGATTCATGATTCTTTTTTGAAGCTTTTCTAAAGATACAAGAACTTCATCGTATTCTCCTTCAATATCTTTTACTTCATTAAAGACCTTAATCCTGTCTTCTTTTTCCTTAATTTCTATCTCGATACTTCGTTTGTTAAGCTCTTTTTCATTCCTGTCTCGAATGACTACGTCCTTTTCAGTTTCAAGTCTTGAAATCTCATGCTCAAAAGACCTTAGTTCCTCGCTTGATTTATCCTGATTGCCTCTTAGCTCAATGACAGCTAGCTCTTGGGTCTTTCTAAGCTCAATTAAGTCCGAGAGATTGGCTTTCTCTGTTGTTGTATCTTTCTCCAATACTTTAATTTCATTTTCAATTGTCTCTATTCTTTCTTCAAAATCCTTCTTTAGGCTGTTGATGGTCAAAATGTTGTCATTGGCTTCACCCACACCAGTTTTATAGCCATCTATCCAAAAATTAGATAAGGATTGTGTAACTTTTTTTTCAGTTGAATCATCGAGGCTTAATGATCCTGCTTCTTTGCTGGCATTTATCTGCAATTTTTTTTCTAGTTCAGGGCTTAGATTTTCCTCAGCTGTAGCAGAATTTTCAGAACTATTTAGTTCGGCAATATTATTCTTAATTTTTTCTTTTTCTTTGGTTAAGCCTTCAACCCTCTGCTTGCTAGACTTTTCTTTTTCTTCTACCAATGAAATTTTAGCTCCCGTTTCAAAGAATTTTCTTTGCTCATCTTCAAGCTTCTTTAACCCCTCCATCAATGTAGTCTTAACTACATCTCTTTTGGAAACAAATGAAAGTTTTTGGGCTTCTAAACCTTCAATGTCTGTATCAATTGATTTGTTTTCTTTTTCGGAACTTTTTTTCTTGGTAATCAATTCATCAAGCTCATTCTTAATAAGGAATTTTTGAAATTGCTGCTCTTGATCACGCAACTTTTTGTATTTAGTTGTTAAATTAGCTTCAGCATTCAATCTTCTAATTGATCTTTTAACCTCGTCTTCCAGGTCTTTTAATCTAGATATATTCTCAGAGGTTCTTCGAATCCTCGATTCTGTCTCCCTCTTTCTCTCTTTATATTTTGTTATACCAGCAGCTTCTTCAACGTAGCTTCTTAGCTCCTCTGGCTTAGCTCCAACCATGCTTGAAACTATTCCCTGTTCAATAATTGCATAACTATTTGATCCTAAACCCGTGCCCAAAAACAAGTCTTGAACGTCTCTTCTTCTGGCAACGGCGTTGTTGATAAAATAAGTCGACTGGCCATCTCTTGCCATTTCTCTCTTAACACTGACTTCGTTAAATTTTAAATATTCACCACCTAAAAAATTCTCTGAATTATCGAAAGTTAACTCTACCGAGCAGTGACTGACAGGTTTACGATTATCTGATCCATTGAATATGACATCTTGCAAACTTTCACTTCGAAGGCTCTTGGGAGAAAGCTCACCCTTGACCCACTTAATGGCATCTATGATATTTGATTTTCCACATCCATTTGGGCCAACGATGCCACACATTATTCCAGGGAAATCGACAGTTATTGGATCAACAAAACTTTTAAATCCTGCTAATTTTAAGCTTTTTAGTCTCATTTAGATTTTTTAATAGTATAAATTGTAACCACTAATATGGATATAATTAATGCTATTAAAGGAGCAAGAAATATAAGCGGATTCCTTTTTTCAACGTCATTTAAGAGAATATAGTCTCCGTATCTTTCGCTCATAGTATCGTATATTTCGTCATCCGTTTTTTTGGCTAAAATCATTTGAGCAATTTCTTCTTTTAGATCCTTTGAAATTGGTGCATTTGAACTTGAAATATTGCCATACGAGCATTTCGGGCAACGTATATTATCTGAAAGATGATTAAGCCTTTTGAGTTGCTGCTCATCCAGTCCTGTATATAGCTGGTCAGCATAAATAAAAAAATTTATGAAAAAAATACTAAAAAAAGTTGCTAAATTCTTCATCCCATACCTGTTGGTTTACTTCTCCAACTCTGTGTTTAACAATCTCACCGTCAATCAGCAAAAAGGTTTCAGGAGCTCCTGTTACCCCTAGCTTAAGAGCATACTTGCCGTCATAATCGTGAATAGAATAAATATATGGGTCGCCGTTTTTATCAAGGTACCTAATAGCATCACCAAGCTTGTCTTTGTAATTGATTCCTATTACATCAATGTTATAAGTTTCACTTAGCTCATTTAAAAAGGGGTGCTCAACTAAGCAAGTAATGCACCAACTGGCCCATACATTAAGCAAGACTATGCCGTTGTTAAGTTCAGTTTCATTAACTTTCTCACCATTGAGTTTTAAAAGCTCAAAACCACTAGGCAAACCTTTTCCTTCTTGGGTTTTTACATTTGATATTTTTGGAGCATTCAAAGATAAGGCAAAAAACCATACCAAAGCTATCAATAGCACTGCCGTTAGAAGAACAATAATTTTTTTCATCATGCTCTCCTTATCGTTCCATAAAGCATAGAAACAAGCAATAAACCTGCTGAAAGCCATATTATAAGAATGCCGTACTTGATCGAAAAAGCTGCTGACCAGGATCCATCCTCAAACCTATCTCCAAGAACAATTAAGTAATCTTTTACAATATTAGAGTTAACAGCAGTTTCCGAGGTGATTTGTCCTCCCACTTTGTAAATCCTTTTTTCAGGAGTAAGAGTAATATTTTCATTAACTACAAAGTTTGCTTTAACAGAATCAAAATTTTGTTCAGCCACAATATCAATACTTTCAAATTGAATGTCAGCATTCATCACTTTTATTTCATCTCCTGGAGAAATTCTAATATCAACACGTTCTGAAAAATTATGGTTAAAGATAATCGCTAGCGTCATTAAAGCCACTGAAAAATGTCCTAAAACCTTATGAGGTTGAATTAAGGTTCCTCTTTGCTGGAAATCGTAAATTGCTTTTATTGCCAAGACTACCAAAAATACAAAAGAAAAAATGAGATTAAGGTATACGTTTGCTGGCAACACTATAAAAAGCACTGTTGCTGAAACAACCAGCAAGCCGCTAAGCTTAAAAATTGTTTTTACACTTAAACTCATAAATTGCTCGTAGGTAAATAATGCGATTAAAACAAGCACTAGGGGTGAAATAAGCTGAGAGAAATAATCTGGACCAATGCTAAGCTTTTGTCTGAATATAACTTCGGTAAGTATTGGGTACAAAGTACCAATAAATACAACCAATAAAATACCAGATAACACGATGTTATTGAGAACCACTAAATAATTTCTTGAGCCTACTTTTGGCCAGGCAGATTCCATTTTTGTAAAGTTTTTTATAAAGAGTGCAAATGATATTAATGAGAATAAGGCAAAGATGCTAAGCAAGAAAATTCCTCTAGAGGGGTCAGCTGCGAAACTGTGAACGCTGTTGAGGATTCCAGAGCGTACAATGAATGATCCAAAAACTGAAAGTAAAAAAGTAAGGATTGCTAAAAATACCATCCATGAAAGCAATAGCTTATCGCGACTGTAGACTAAAGAGTGGGTCAAAGCAGTCCCAGCTATCCAAGGCATAAGGGAGATATTCTCAACAGGATCCCAGAACCAATATCCACCCCAACCCAACTCATAGTAGGCCCAAATCGAACCAAGCAATATGCCAAAAGATAATGTAAACCATGAAATGCCAGCCCATATCTTTAAATGCTGAAATAATTCTTTTGAAAACCCACTGAATAGACCCGCAATGACATAACAAAAAGTTACAGCATAGAATACATAGCCAGAAAAAATTATCGGAGGGTGAATTGCCAGTAAAGGGTCTTGGAGCAAGGGGTTAAGGTCTGCTCCATTTGCTGGAGCAAAGTCCAACCTTAAAAATGGGCTTGATACAAAAATCATGAAAAGCAAATAAGTGAAAACAATAATGCCTTGTGATGTTATGACATAGGATGTGAAAGCATGGTCTTTACTTATATAGAGACCAACAGAGCTTGCAAAACTCAAGAGCAGAATCATTAAATAGAATGAGCCCTCATGGGCCGACCAGAAAGCTGAGACTTTGTAAAAGGTTGGTAATAATACGTTTGAATTTTGAGCTACATACAAAAAGGAAAAATCATTGGTCAAAAATTTGGATAACAGGTATACACCACCACCCAAAAGAAATAGAAACGTGGCATAGCTAAGATTTTTAGCGAGTAGTATTTTTTGTTTTAACGAAACAATAATCTGAAGTGAAGCAGAAAATAATGCTAGACCTAAAAAAATATTGCCTAAGACATCAGGGCTGATATTAATTTTCCACCTCTATTTTTATTGGCATATAATTCTCATCGTGCTTAGCTAATATCTCCTCTGCAACAAAAATCTCTGCATCTTGGTCATAAAAACCTGAAGCAACTACCCCACTATTTTCTTTAAACAAACTTGGCAAAACACCAGAATAATTTACAGTCATTGAATTTTTAAAATCTGTAACAACGAAGGTCACATCAAGTTCACTTCCAGTCTCAATAGAATCAATTGCAACCATACCCCCAAGTTTAAAGCTGCCATCTATCTCATACTGGCCTGATTTGGCCTGTGTTGGAGTCAAATATAGATCAATGTTTTTATTCATAGCCTGCAAAACAAAATAAACAATAGCTACAGCAGCAAATATAAATGTACAAATTAAATAAATTCTATTTGCTCTATTTTTTCTAATCATAATCCTCTTGCAACTCCTTTACTTGATTACGAAATTTGATTTCAACCAAAGCTCCTAATCCAATTAATGTTGCAAATGCAATAAAGTAGCAAGCATACACTAACAGCAAATTATCCATTTAATAACTCCCTAACTTTCTTAGTGTTTGAATTTCTAGATAAGATTTCAATCTGTATATTTCGACTGAAAATAAAGAAGGCCAAAAAAGCGAAAGATAAAATCATAAGCGGCAAAGCATAAAGCATTTCAGCATCAATTGAGCTGCCACTAAAGGTGATGCTTGCACTCTGATGTAAAGTGTTCCACCACTCTACAGAAAATTTAATTATTGGAATGTTTATGGCGCCAATAATAGCTACAATTGAGACAATTTGATCTGCTGTTTCTTTTGAATTAAACGAAGATTTTAAAGCCAAGATTCCTATGTATTGAATTAGCAATACAAACGTTGAAGTAATTCGCGCATCCCAAACCCAATATGTTCCCCAGGTAGGCTTGCCCCATAAAGCGCCGGTTACTAGAACCAATGCTGTGAATGCCAGCCCAATGTTAATTGCGGAGCTTAAAAATATGGCTGAAATTTTAGTTCTCCAAACTAAGTATATGAATCCATTTACGGCCATGAAAATGTAAACCAATTCTGAAAAAATAGCAGAAGGAACATGAACAAAAAGAATTCGATATACCTCAGATTGAGTAGCATCCGAAGGTAAAATAAATAAGCATAAATATGCAACCAACAAAAATGATACAGCTCCAATACCTAGCGACCATAAGGCTGTAGCTCTACAAAATAAGTACACCTTCTCCAGTAAAAAATATTTCGCAATATATTTGTACATGTTATCTACTCTGAATTTCCAAGATTTTAGCTGTTAAGTAATTTATAAAAAACAATCCAAAAATAAAATAAGCCATTAAAAAATAAAAGTTTGGCTCCCACACCCCATCCACCACTAAGCCTTTAACTAATATTATGAAAGGTATCAAAAGTGGAATAATAATTAGGGCGTTCAAAGAATTATTTCTTCTTACTGAAACTACGCTACCCAACTGAAAGAAAAAATTAAGAGTCAAAAGAGAAACTAAGTAAGCAAAACTAAAGCTAGCAACACTCATGCCAGTGGGCACTGAACCAAAAATAAAGTTAAGCACAAGCATTGGTATAAAAATAAATATTAATTGGGTAAAGTACTTTGCGAAGAAGTAATAAAAAAAGTTGCTTTGCTCACACAAGAGCTTCTCGATATATCCATTTAAAAAATCATCCTTAAATGTATTTTCAGAAATAATTAAAACAGTAATAAAAGAGGCAATAAATAAACTTGCATACTGAAATAACTCCCTGTCATCAAGTATGAGAAAGATTAGAAATATTACTGAAAATACCGATAAAGGTAGGTAAATATTTTTGGGCACACCAAAAAACAACAATAACTCTCTTTTTAGAGCACTAAGCATAACTCTTCTCCATATTGATAACACTGCTGCTTAAAATACTCTGTTGATGGTTTGCGACCACAATGGTTCCACCCCCTTTTACATGTCCAGTAAAAATACGTTCTAGAGTAGCAATACTTAGATCATCTAGGCCAGCATACGGCTCATCTAAAATCCATATTTTTTTCCCAGACTGCAATATTCTTTGTAGCGCTATTTTTCTTTTTTCCCCATATGAAAGGTTGTTTAGTTTTTGGTTTCTCAATCTAAAAATATTAAGTCTTTGAGCTAAAGTTTTATCTATGCTTACTCCATCTAAGGCAAAATTTTGCCTGAAGCTCAATTCTTCGACCATTGCATTGTGATGGCCCAAGTAGGATATATCTCCCCAAACATCTTGTTGTGTATCAAGGTTGTTTGAATTAACTAATCCACATAAGATCTTCAAAAGGGAAGATTTTCCGGATCCATTGCCTCCTCTAATCTCAGTGATAGTACCCGCTTGAATCTCAAAAGATATATCTGTGAAAATATCATTGCCATCTATGTTATAGCTCAATGAATTTGCTGAAAATAAAACTGTCATGAAGTTAACCTGCTACTCTGAAAATAAACTACGATAATACCTTGCAATCCCTTTACATATATGGATTTTAAATGAATTTTCAACCCGAAAATTTGGGAGTATAATTACCTAAACCCATACTATAAGTGTCTGGTTTTTTCCATATGGTATTATTTTAACAACGTAAAAAAGGGAATTACATGAGATACATCGCATTAACTTTACTTCTTTCATTAAACACAATTGCAGAGAGCACATACCCAGATACAGAATGGGAATCTAGATCACCAGAGAGTCTTGGCTTAAATCCAAGCAAAGTTGATCGGCTATTAGATGCATCTTTTGTAGATAATTCAACGATGGCTACAGTGCTCATTAAAAATGGCTACATAGTAGGTGAGCGATATGCAGAAGGTTTTGATCAAAACTCTAGAGGCACATCTTGGTCAGTGGCTAAAAGTTATTACGCAAGTCTGATTGGTACCGCTATTGATAGAGGTGAAATTGTATCATTGGACGATAAGGTGTCTAGCTATCTGCCGTATTTTACCGAAGACAGACAAGATATAACAATTAGACAAGTATTAAATATGTCGAGTGGTCTCGAATATCCAGCAAACCAACATGAAAATATGTTTTTTGAAAAAGACCATCTGGCTTATGCAAAAACAATTAAAAGGGATAAAGAGCCTGATTCTAAATTTGAGTACAACAATGTTAACTCCATGCTTTTAAGCGATATATTGCTTCAAGCAACTGGAAAAAGTGCTAAAACATTGCTGAAAGAGAGAATAATGGACCCAACTAAAGTTTCTTCTTATTCTGCCTGGACTGATAATGCTGGCAATACATTGTCCTATTGTTGTCTTGATATGTCAGCACGAGATTACGCAAGATTTGGTTTGCTGTTTTCACGCAACGGAAAATGGAAAGATAAACAATTAATATCAGAGGAGTTTGTTAACGAGACATTTCAACAGGTTTGGGACTTGCCACCTGAAAATGGTTACCAATCAGAACGTGGTTATTCTTTGCATTGGTGGATATCAAGGTTTGATGAAGAGAGAAAAATTTTCAATGCCAGCGGTAAATTTGGACAATACATTTTTGTCGACAGAGAAAAAGACGTAGTATTTGTCAGAATTACCAAATACACCCCTCCCTCGGGTGATGTTCAAAACCTTGGTTTTCTTTATGGGTTAAGTTTTTTGGGTATGGATAATGTTATTGCCTTGGCTAGGCTCTTAATTGAATGGGGTGTCCTAAACGCAGGTGGAAACATAATGTCTCCAGCAACTTTGGAGGATGGAATATCAAGAGAGTTCATAAGAGATTACTCACAAATAATTGATTACCTGACATTCTTAGAAGATGAATAGAATTCTATTTGGCTTACTTGTTTTTTTTACTGCTAACTTTTCTGCAAACGAACCACTCAATCAAGAGGTAAAAAAACAGTTAGTTGAACTTATAGAATCCGACGATGCCACTCAAGCATTTATCATGTCGCATAATAACGAAATTATTCATGAATATTATGGTGAGAACTATAGCGAAGACGACTTAGCGACCTCTTGGTCAATAGCCAAAACGTTTTATGCTGCTCTTATTGGTGTGGCAATTGAACAGGATCTCATTACGTTTGAGGACCTTAACAAACCTTTGAGCTTCTTCATACCTGAGTTATCAAGAGACGTTAAATCTAATATTACCCTCTACAACTTATTGGCAATGAAAACGGGCTTGGCCATTACTGAATACCAGAACGAAGAAATGTTTTTCTCGAAAGACAATCTCGCTTTTGCAATGAAAGTAAAACCAAACTTAGAACAAGGTGTGGTTTATGAATACAACAACGTTAATACCATGCTTCTTAACCCTGTCATTCAAACAATTTTTGGCAAAGAACCACACGAAGTTTTGGTTGAAGAAATTTTTAAGCCTTTGGGCATTAAAAAATATGGCTTATGGAGCGATATGGCTGGTAACGACATGACTTATTATGGTGTTGATTTAAAGCCCCTAGACTTTTTAAAATTTACTAATCTCATAGTCGACAAGGGTGAATATAATGGCGTTCAACTTATTGATCCTTATTTCATAAATCAATCGATAAAACCCCTATCTGAAGGGACTGGAGAATGGTTTGGCCTACATTGGAGCGTAAGGAAATTTAATGAAAACAAGACCTTAGTTGGTCTTGAAGTAACCGATGGTCAATTTGCATTCTTTGTGCCTGAAGAAAATATTTCCCTTGTAAGATTTACCAAATACTTCCATAACTACGACAAAGGTCATCAGATAAAATTTGGGCCTCTTGAATATTTGCTATGGATGCCCTATTCCTGGATTAAGTACATTACCTTAATGCTAGCAACTGAGCCTGAGCCCGGAGCTGCACCTGTGGATGACCCAAATTTGAATTTCCCCGACACAAAATCCTTAGGAGTTTCAAATTTAAATTGCCCTTTCACGGCCCCAGACATTTGTCCTGGTGTGAATAAGGTTCAAAATTTAATTTTTGGGCTGGGTGATGTGAGTCAGCCTAATCAATAATAGCTCTAATTCTTTTCTCAATTTCAGGAGTTAATAATTTTAGGACCTCCATGGATCCCAAATTATCCTCAAGCTGAGATATTTTTGAGGCACCTAAAATTACCGTGGAAACATTTTTATTTAATAAGCACCATGCAATAGACATCTTTGCTAAACTTACCCCAAGCTCATCGGCTATAACTTTTAGATCTACGATCTTTTGCATTCGATCTTTACTATTATCAGTCTCGATCATTATCTTTCTTAACCATTCGTAGCCTGGAAGATTGGCACGCGAATCAGCCGGTACACCCTCTATGTATTTGCCAGTTAGCAATCCAGCTGCTAGTGGTGACCATATGGTTGTGCCCATTTTATAATCGTTAAAAATTGGTAAATAATCTTTCTCCAGCCTGTTTGTGTAAAGCAGATTGTATTGAGGCTGCTCCATGGTTGGCGGGGTGAGGTTGTATTTTTCAGCAAACTCATAAGCTTCTCTAATCTGTGACTCTTCCCACTCGGACGTGCCCCAATAGATAATTTTCCCTTGTGTCACTAGGTTGTGCATTGCCCACACTGTTTCACCAATTGGCGTATCCGGATCAGCTCGATGACAGAAAAATAAATCTAAGTAATCTACTTTCAAACGCTTCATAGCCTGATCGCATGCTTCTATTATGTGTTTTTTACTCAAACCCATCTGAGTTGGTAAAGGATTTTTTTGAGCGCCAAAAAATACTTTTGAGGATACACAATAGGAATCTCGAGGATGGCTTAATGCACTTAAAGCCTCACCCATCACAATCTCTGATTGTCCATGTGCATAAGTTTCAGCATTATCAAAAAAATTGACACCATGATCCAGACAGATACCAAACATTTGTTGTGCCAACTTTGCATCAATCTGATTGCTAAAGGTTACCCAAGAACCAAACGACAAAGCAGAAACTTTTAAGCCTGAATTTCCTAATTTCCTATATTCCATGTCAACTCCAATGCAGCACTATTTTGCCTGCTTTTCCATCTTTCAATAATGCAAAGGCTTTCTCAAAATCACTGTATTCAAAATTATGTGTAATTATATTTTTTATGTCTAAGCCGGATTCAAGCAATGCCAATCCTTTGTACCAGGTCTCAAAAATTTCCCGACCATAGATAGCCTTTATATTGAGTGCTTTAAAAATTACTTTTGATAGGTCCAAGGAAATCTCATTACTCGGCAAACCAAGCAAAGCGACCTTACCGCCCATGATCATATTTTCAACCATTTCTTTAAGGGCCAATTCGGATCCCGACATTTCCAAACCAACATCAAATCCCTCTTTAAGACCCATCTCGGACATTTTGTCGGCAATTGATTGTTCAGTAGGATTAACAGTCTCCACATTGCAAACCCGTTGTGCCAAAGCTAATCGTTCGTTGTTTATATCGGTTAATAGCACTCTCCTTGCTCCTATATGTTGAGCGATTGCTGCAGACATTATGCCAATTGGTCCTGCGCCAGTAATAAGAACATCTTCTCCTACCAAATCAAATGAAAGCGTGGCATGCACTGCATTGCCAAACGGATCTAAAATAGCTCCAAGTTCGTCTCCAACTGAATCAGGTAATGGCACTACATTGGTTTCCGGAACTGAAACGTATTCAGCAAATGCACCATCTCTATCTACTCCTAGATTTACAGTATCTGGATCAAGATGAAGTTTTCCAGCTTTAGCATTTCTACTTCTGGTGCCTGCAATATGAGATTCAACTGAAACTCTATCTCCAATATTTAGTCCTTTGACATCAGAGCCAATTTGATCAACCACTCCCATAAATTCATGGCCGATAGTCATAGGTGTTTTTATGGCAGACTGTGCCCAATTGTCCCAATTCCAAATGTGTAAATCTGTACCACAGATAGATGTTGTTTTGACTCTAACAAGAACGTCTTTGGGCCCAAAACTAGGCTTATCAACTTCACTCAAAACTAAACCAATTTCACTTTTAGCTTTTACTAGTGCTTTCATATTACCCCAAGCTCTTTCCCAACTTCCTCGAATATTGTAACAGCTTTATCTAGTTCATCTTTTTTATGTTCGCTGGTGATCTGCAGCCTTATACGTGCTTGACCCTTTGGTACAACCGGAAAAAAGAAACCAATAGCATATAAACCTTTAGCAAGTAGAAGTTTCGACATTTGCTGAGCTATTTTTGCATCACCAAGCATCACTGGTGTAATTGGATGATCGTCACCAATTACTGTGTATCCAAGGTTTTTTATTTGTGAACGGAAGTAGGAAGCATTTGTTGCAATCCGTGTTCTACGCTCTGAATCGACTTCGATTATTTCAAGAGCTTTAAGACTGGCTGCGACAATTGAAGGAGGCAATGCGTTGGAGAATAGATAAGGTCTAGATCTTTGTTTAAGTAACTTAATTACCTCACTTTTGGCACAGGTGAAACCACCCGAAGCTCCACCTAAAGCTTTGCCGAGTGTGCCAGTTAAAATATCAATTTCACCCTCGAGACCAAAATGTTCTGCTGTGCCTCTGCCATTTTTGCCAACAAAACCTGTTGCATGGCAATCGTCAATCATAATTAAAGCATCGTATTTTTTTGCTAATGGAACAATCTTATCAAGTTTGGCATACGAACCATCCATAGAGAAGACACCATCGCTGACGATTACCTTATGACGTGCACCTTGATCGTCCGCTTTTTTCAAGCAGTCTTCAAGTTCTGTCATATTGCTGTGGGCATACCTTAAGCGCATTGCTTTCGAAAGCCGTATGCCATCTATGATAGAAGCATGGTTAAGGGCATCACTTATAATTGCATCTTCAGCATGAAAAAGTGGCTCAAACAAACCGCCATTGGCATCAAAGGCAGCAATATAGAGTATACAGTCTTCGTAACCTAAGAAGGTGCTTAACTTAGTTTCAAGCTGTTGGTGCAAATCGTTGGTGCCACAAATAAATCTGACTGAAGCCATTCCAAAACCATCGGTCTCTAAGGCTTCACTAGCAGCTTTCTTTATTTCGTTGTTGTTAGCTAATCCTAAATAATCATTGGCACAAAAATTAAGCACATCCGAGCCATCTGATAAGCTTATATTTGTTTTTTGAGGTGATGAAATAAAGCGTTCTTCTTTATAAAGCCCATCATTTCTGATAACTTCTAACTCACTTTTGATGGACGAATAAAAACTTTTGCTCACAAAGAGATTATAATAAAAAAATTAAAAAAAACTGTGTATGCATAAAAGAACAAAAATAATTACAACAGTAGGGCCAAGCACTAAATCAAAAACATCGATCTTAAATCTTTATAAAAAAGGTATGAATGTTGTGAGAATTAATATGTCTCATGCTAACCATGAGGATTTAAAAGAGATTATCGGTTACGTCAAGTCTTTAAACAAATCACTAAATCAGTCAATTGGTATTATGGTAGATACCCAAGGTCCGGAAATAAGAACAACAAAAACCTCTGATTCTCTTGAGCTTAAAAAAGGTCAAGAACTTATCCTTACCCAAAAGAAGGGTAAAAAAGATAAAGCCTTACCTGTAGATAATTTAAAGTACGTCAAAGACATTAAAAAAGGTGGAAAAATTTCTCTTGATAATGGGGCAATTGAACTAAAAATTAAGAAAATTGACCTGTCTAACAATATTACTTGTGAAGTTTTAGATAGCGGCGTAATTGCTGGGAAAAAGCACGTTAATTTCCCAGGTGCAAAGATTAAACTACCCACACTAACAGACAAAGACAAAAAGGATTTGGATTTTGCATTGGAGATGGGCGTTGATTTTATTGCCCTATCATTTTGCCGTTCAAAACAAGACTTACTGACGCTTAAGAAATTTCTAAAAGATAGAGCTGATAATGTTGAGACATTTGTTAAAGTTGAAGACCAAGAAGGTCTCTCAAACCTGGATGAAATTGTAAAAAATTCCGATGGCGTTATGGTAGCCCGAGGAGATTTGGGGATCGAAACCGACATTACCAATTTGCCATATATCCAACGAAAGATGATTAGGGTTGCTGCGAAACATGGCAAAAAATCCATAGTTGCAACTCAACTTCTTGAATCAATGATTAAGAACCCACACCCAACAAGAGCTGAAGTGTCAGATGTGGCCAATGCTGTCTATGAGGGCACAGATGCTTTGATGCTTTCTGGTGAAACAAGCGTCGGAAAATATCCATTTAAATGCGTTGAATACATACGTGATATCGCTCTGAATGCCGAGAGATCAGAAACACTTCAATTTCAAAATAGCTTTAAACAAGAAACTGACTGGCATACCTTAGCGGCCACTACTGTTAAATTGAGTGAAAAAATTAATGCCGACGCCATAGTGGTATTAACGAGAAGTGGTTTTACAGCCAATTTAATTTCTCGAGCCAGGCCAAAAGTACCTGTATACGCATTTACCAACAATCCATCAACTCAAAGCAAATTATCTCTATCTTCTTCGGTTGAGAACCTTAGTCTGAAATTTACTAAAAACCATGAAAAAACTATCTCAGCAGCATTTGATGCTCTTAAATCAAAAATGAAACTTAAAGGCAAAAAGAAGTTTGTTGTGATATCGGGTATTTTTTCTGAAATCTATGCCGATGCAATTCAAGTTAGGTTAATGGACTAATGCAATTTAAAAACCTGCCCAATCAAGATCCATTTAAAAAATTTGAAGATTACTATCAACAAGCCGAAGCGAATGGACAGCCAATTGCTGAAGCTGGTTGCATCTCTTCTGTAGATGCCGATGGGGCGCCTCATGCTCGATACGTAAATTTCAAGTATTTTTTTGAAGATAATTTAATCTTCTTTTCCAGCTACAGCAGTCACAAAGCCAATGATTTCATCGCTAATGATAAGGTTGCTGTAAATTTCTGGTGGGCTGCAATCAATGTACAAATTAGATTGGAAGGTACGATTTCAAAGTGTTCAGAGATTTTTTCTGATGAGCATTTTTATGGGCGGGAGCAAGGCAAAAACATTGCTGCCATTGCATCTGATCAATCGCAACCAATAGAGTCATACGAAATGTTGCAGGCAAAATTTGAACAAACCAAATCACTAATTGAATCTGGAGAACTGGAAGAAAAAAGACCTTTAGATTGGGGCGGCTACCAAATTAAGGTGTCTTATTTTGAATTCTGGGAAGCAAGTGAGGAAAGGCTTAATTACCGAGAATGCTATAAATTATCAGAAAATGATTGGGGAAAGTTTTTCCTTCAGTCTTGATAGTATTGCAAATCAACCAGTAGCTCTGGATTGATTCTATTGCCATTTAAATAAACCACCCAATGCAGGTGAGGTCCTGTTACTCTTCCGCTTGAACCAACTTTACCTATCAACTCTTTGGCTTCGACATAATCGCCTTCCTCTGCAACCCAGTCACTCATGTGACTATAAGAAGTAAAAAGACCACCGCCATGGTTGATCAGCATCATTTTGCCACTGTAAAAATGCTCTTCCGCAATAACCACTACTCCTGCTTTAGGCGCATAGATCGAGTCACCCTCATAACCATCAATGTCTAAAGCCAAATGTGGTGATCTTGGATTACCATTAATGAATCGTTTCTTGCCATAACCAGATGTAATGAAATTTTGCACTGGCGGGGAAAAATCAAAATTAAAATCGGTTTGTTGTGTAATTTGCTTTACTGCCTGATTCACTTTGATGGCTTCAGCATTTGCCCGAGCTTGGTCCTCTGGGCTTAAATTAACCAACGAGTTATTTGTTATGGTAATTCTTGATTCACCATAATCTACTGGCTGCATCAAGATTTCTTTACCAGCTATAATAATCAGCTCCTCTTCGGTAACATAAGGCAGACCGAATACCTCTTTGTTTCCTTCCCTGTTCTTAATGAGGTAACCTGTGCCCGTTTTGGTTGGCAAAATTATATATTCACCTGAGTTTCCAACCAACTGAATTGGCGAAGCATATTGCTCCTGAATAAATGTTGTACAGGAAACTAAACAAATGCTAAAAACAAGGGAAAATACTTTATTTTTTTTCATTAATTGTGATATTTTAACGGTGTTATGTATGAGTTTCAAAAACAAGATTCATTACAAACTTTAGAGCAAGGCATAGAAGAATTCTACGCGATAAATCCTGCATTCAAAGAAATATTAGAAATAGACTCCCCAAACACAAAGGTGTTTAAAGAGCACGATTACACTCATGTTTTATTTGGTTTGGGAACATCAATAGAGGAAGAGTCACTGCTCGATACCTATGCATTATGGGGTACGAAATTTAAATGGGGTCCAATAATAAGTTTTTATCGAGATCCTGATTACAGCAAGTTCATTAAATCCTTAGTTGGAAAATATGGTGGCTGGTGGTCAATCTTTAAAATCTATGTATCCTTAATTCCTTTTAAATTACAAATATTTCGGATATGCATGAAGATGACAAAACGATGGGATTATCATACGCCTCAAAATTATCTTAATAAAACACTAAAAGAGATAAGGGAAGAATTTAATATCAAACTATTACCACTAGATGATGTGCCCGTAGGTCGTTTTCTTGAGACGCAAAAGAACTAGCCTATAAATCTGCACTTCATATTTTAAATTAATAACAAGTAGTGCTGCTATTTCCAATCTGGAGGAGCGGGAGGCCAGAAAATTGCGCCATGTGCTAATGCTGCTCCCGTCTTCCCATGTGGCCATTCCTCAATGTCTACCATTAGCCCGGGGCCACTGACGTCACCTCCTCCGAAGGTTTTGTCTATGGATAAATCTCCACTAGATTTATCAAAATTTAACATGATTATTCTTCGCTCTAATTCTTCAAAAAAACCAGTTAGGACAATTTGTTCACCAGTTTGATTTGGGCTTAGCCAATGAGGGCCGATCTTGCTGCCAGTATCTAACCTATCGACCTCAAGTGGGTTAAATGGATCACTGATATCAAGAACTACCAAACCATTGAAACCACCATTGTCACTAGCAACAGTTTGAATCCAATAATTTTCCAGTCTAACTGGCAATGAGCAAAAGGGACCCTCTGCAAAGTGGTGCGTATACGTAACTTTAGGTTCAAGTTCACTTAAATTATCAAGAACAAATAGGCCGCAAGAAAATGTTTGAAACAATATTGTTTCTCCATCAGATAACAATCTTCCTTCAAATGGGTTCTGGTCGATGATCATGCCCCCTACTTTAGGTAATTGAATTGTATGAAGAAGATTCAATGTAGCCATGTCCCAAATCTGAATGTGGTAGCCTATATCTGTTTCATGCATATCATAATTTGTTGTAATAATTTTATTTAATTTTGGAACGAGAATAATTCCGTATGGTCTGACAAAAATTGATGGATCCTCTGGTTCAGCCCTGGAAGATCTTAAATAATTTCCTTCCTTATCAAATTCAACTATGCCTCCTATTGAATCTATTCCGCTCTTGGTTTGGAAGGTCGTGATAATGTTTCCGTTGGGCAGCTCAGAGTAACTGTGAGGAAAATTAAAATCATTTAATTTACCAAAGCTATTTATCAATTTAGGTTTTAAAGGGTTTTTGGTATCAAATATATAGGTATAGCTATTATGAAAATCGTTTGCAAATATCATGCCAGAAGAAGGAAGGAAGATTGGAGTATGGTGAGCCATTCCCAACGTTTCATTAACAGCAACTGTGTCGATCAATTTTCCATAGTTCTTTGATTCTGGATCGGCATTTACTACTGCTAAGAAATTTGGATCCTCAAAACCAATATCATGCAGCCAAAGATAGAGAACTTGATTTGGAGCCTCCTCTTTATAATTACTATCGGCACATGAAGCCAGAATCAAAAATAAGATTACTATTACTATTTTCTTAATCACTAGCTATACATTAACTTAAAAAATGAGATATTTAAATTGGCGGAGAGAGAGGGATTCGAACCCTCGATACGATTACTCGTATAACACCTTAGCAGGGTGCCGCTTTCGACCACTCAGCCACCTCTCCGGAAGAGTTATGATACTACAAAATTATTAAGTATTAGTCTGAACCTTCAACTTCTCTTCTAAAAAGAAAGAGCTCCTCTTCAGAAAAGTCACTGCAAAAGCTAAATGGTGGCTTTGGATTATTAAATTCTGAGAATTGCCTTACTGCAATCCAACCTAGGAGACACCTTTCTTTAATTTCTAATGTGGAATCTGATTCGAGTTCCTCTAAAAGTTTGCTGCGCTTTACAGGGTTATTGGTCATCTGAATTAAGCGTGCTTCTGGATTATCTAGAGTCAAATAAGATTGATTTTCTAAAGTAAATTTTTCCCAGTTTTGTTGTTTTCCAAAAGCATTGGGATCACCGTATTTTGCAATATTGCTCCAGAATGTCATCATCTGATCACTTAAGGCATCTCTACCTGAAGCAGATGAATCTGGGAAAAGTATTGGTTTGATGTACCAAGTTATCGGTGGCATATCGAAGGATGCGGATAAAAAAGGAATGTCTAGGCCGTGGGCAGCACCCAAGAAAAGACTATAATCACCAGCGAAACCATTGAGTTCTTCATCCCAATCAAATCTATAGGAATAAAGATTATCATTTGATTCACTCATTCGTCTTAAGGGTTCCTCTGCACCTCTATAACGCCATATATCGCTTCGGTATTTATTCCAGCTTCTTAGATTTTCTTCGCTTCTTTTCAAGGTTCTCTTAACCTCGAGAGTGGTCTGATAAAAATAATCTGAATTAATATACCAATAGTTCATCTCATCTTTATTTGTGCCTGCAACCACAACAATTTCTGTATCCACTTTTTCAAGGCCCTCATAAATGCCATTCTTGGGCACTACAATGCCATCTCTAATTGTGATTGGTGTTATAGGGTATGGATGCTTTTCGGCAGTTTCAATATATTTTTCGTAAACTTCTTGAGAGCTGAGGCTACGCAAATAATCGACTATTTCATTTGAGTTTGTTAAATACTTAATATCCTCTTCAAATATTTTTTCTGAGGATAATTCAGATTCCGATGTGGCAAATTCTAGAGAGTGAGATGTGACATAACCAGACTGACTGATGGCTTTATGAAAGAGTCCATCGGACAAAGGTGAAGCTAGAAGTGTAAGTATATTATGGCCTCCTGCCGACTCACCAAAGACTGTTACATTCTCTGGATCGCCTCCGTAAGCAGCAATATTTTTCTGTACCCATCTAAGGCCTTCAAGCAAGTCTAAGTGGCCAAAATTTGGTGACTGGTCTAGGTCACTTGAAGTATCCCTAATGAAATCTGAGGCAAACCAACCAAAAATACCTAATCTATAGTTGATGGTTACAACTATGACGTCTTTACGCTCGGCTAATCTTGAATAATCATAAAAACTTCCTGAACCCCAGATATTGGATCCACCATGTATCCAAAACATGACTGGAAATTTATTCATCTCTATATTGGAACTATTCTTGGGCACATATATATTTAAGTAGAGACAATCTTCATCGCCTGTTATGAGACTTCTATTGAAAAGTGAGGAATTATCTTGAGGCTGTATGCACTCATTTTTAAATCTTGTAGCATCAACAATCTCATTCGATGAGAATGGTCTAGGAGCTTTCCAACGTAAATCATCTACAGGTGCTTCAGCATATGGTATTCCTCGAAAAACGTACAAACCATCTTCAACTGATCCGATGGTTGTAAGCTGAGGTGACGAAACTTGAATTTTATTATTTTCAGATGAATCAACCAAATTAGATGAACAGTTAGATAAGACAACAGCAAGAAAGAAAAACCCAACAAATTTTTTCATTTTTAAATTAACTTTTTGATTGCCTCTGCTAGAGCCTCAAATTTTTTTGCAAGGTCATTCACCTCTTGACTGCCACCTTGTGCAAAATCATTTCTTCCTCCACCTCGACCATTAAATGAATCATTAACTAAATCAATAAGCACCTTCGCTGTATGATCCTCCAAAGAAGAGGTGACAATATAAGATAGTTTATCACCTTCATCTGAAAGCAGGATTGAAAAGGACTTGCTGTCCTCTTTTAAAGCTTTGTCAGCTTGCCTTCTAAGCATATCAATAGAAGCATTTTTATAGAGGATTGCTTCTCCATCTCCTTTCTTGTTTTTAAAGGATTCAGCAGATAAAGTTTCAGAGCTTAAACTTTTTTCTGACTTTTTATTGGCTTTTAATTTTTTGTTCTCTTTGATTAAATCTTGGATTTTTTCCACTACACTCTCAGACGAAACATTCAATAAACCTTCAATTTTATCGATTAAGGATATGGCCTCTTTTGATTTTTTAACTAAATTTGAACCAGTAATTGCTTCTACCCTCCTAACTCCTGCCGATACAGACGATTCGCTAGTTATGACCAAACCACCAATATCCGAAGTATTCTTTACATGAGTACCTCCACAAAATTCTACCGAAAAATCACCACCAATGTTTAAAACTCTGACATTATCGCCATATTTATCGCCAAAAAAGGCCAAAGCACCAGTTTCTAGGGCATCCTCATAACTCATAACCCTGGTTTGTGTTGCAACCTCACTCTCTATTTGCTGGTTTACCAAATCTTCTATTTCAGATATTTGTTCAGCAGATAGTTTGCGCTCATACGAGAAATCAAATCTTAGCTTTTCATCATTTACCAAGGATCCTTTCTGTTCAACTCCATCTCCAAGAGCTTTTCTAAGAGCAGAATGAAGCAAATGGGCTGCCGAGTGATTTCTCATAATTTTTTCCCTTCGCTCAAGATCAATTGTTAAATCAAAACTTTCACCCACAGAAATTGTACCATCCAAAATTTTTATATGATGAATATGGAAATCGCCTGACTTTTTACAATCCTCGACTAAACAATAAGTGTTTTCATTTTTTACAACCCCTGTATCTCCAATCTGTCCTCCTGATTCAGCATAAAACGGAGTTGTTGAAAAAATTGCAAATCCTTCTTGTTCTAAAATAGATTGAGGCTTCCCATTTGAATCAAATAAAGCCAGACACTCTCCATTGGCTGAACTCTCTTTGTAGCCCAAGAATTGGGATTCAAGGCCGGAATCTACAACAAGATCTTTGACATTAAACATTGAATGCTGCTTTGAGCCTTCTTTTTGCTTTTTCATTAATGCTTCAAAAACGTCATCCTCTAGCTCAAAACCTCTTTCCCCCAACATCGTTTTAGTTAAATCAATAGGAAAACCATAAGTATCGTGAAGCTTGAATGCTATTTCGCCACTTAATTTGGATTGTTCTGAGGTTGGTAAATTATCTTCAAATATCTTGATGCCCAAGGCCAATGTTTTAAAGAAAGATTCCTCTTCGAATTTGAGTTTTTCTCCTACCAATTCAATATTTTTATATTCATTGGTAAAGTCATTTTCTAGGAAATTCTTAAAGTGGCTTAGCGATTTAAACAGAAATGGTTCTCTTGCTCCCATTTTATAACCATGTCGTACTGCTCTTCTAATTAATCTTCTAACTACATAGCCTCGCCCTTCATTTGAAGGATAAATCTGTTCTGCCATTAAAAAGAATATCGCTCTAACATGATCGGCAATTACATTTAAAGATTGATCATTAGGTTCTGAAAATAATGGTTGTATTTTTTCTTTAAAATTCTTAAACACATCGACTTCAAAATTAGACCCTACTTTTTGCAACACTGAACAAATTCTTTCAAGACCCATACCGGTATCAACGCATTTATTAGGCAGAGGGTTTAAATTGCCGTCTACATCTCTGTTGAACTCCATGAAAACTAAATTCCAGATTTCAACATATCTCTCACCCGTATCGCCTTCACCAGGCGGAACGCCCTCAAAGCTTGGACCATAATCATAGAAAATTTCTGAGCAGGGTCCGCAGGGTCCTGTATCGCCCATCGCCCAAAAATTATCCTCATCACCCAATCTTGAAAGTAATTTAGGGTCTATTCCTATTTCATTAAACCAAATTTCTTCTGAGTCTTTATCGTCTTTATGCACTGTTATCCAAAGTTTATCTTTAGGTAACTTCAATTCCTCAGTTAAGAATTCCCAAGCATATTGTATTGCCTCTTTTTTAAAATATTCACCAAAACTGAAATTCCCAAGCATTTCAAAAAACGTTTGGTGTCTGGTGGTAAACCCGACGTTCTCAAGATCATTGTGCTTGCCACCAACTCTCAAACATTTTTGTGATGTGGTTGCAGAATAATCTCTTGGTTCAGCACCTAAAAATGTATCCTTAAACTGGACCATCCCTGCGTTGGTGAATAATAGGCTGTCATCACCATGTGGAACCAAATCACTTGAATTAATAATCTTATGATTTTTTGATTTGAAATAATTTAGAAAGGCACTTCTTAGTTCATTAATCTGCATTTTTTAACTCTTTGCTGAAGTATTTTGATTTGTCAATGTAATGTTTGGCGCTCAATGATAAAAATTCAATCTCTTCTTCTCTTAACTCTCTGATTAATTTAGCTGGACTACCCATGATTAAACTATTTTTTGGAAACTCTTTGCCTTCTGTAATTAGTGAATTTGCTCCAATTATGCAATTTTCACCAATTTGAGCATTATTCATTAACACACTGCCCATTCCAACGATTGTATTTGCTCCAACATTAGCACCATGCAATATTACTTTATGACCTACAGTAACGTTCTCTCCTATCACTACCTTAATTCCCACATCTGTATGAATAACAGAGTTATCTTGAATATTTGCTCCTTTGCAAACCTTAATTTCATCGTTGTCTCCCCTAATGGTTACATTAAACCAAACTGAAACATCATCTTCCATTACAACATTCCCGATAACATCTGCAGAGTCTGCTACCCAAACGGTGTCTTTATTAAAGTTAGGATGCGAATTGCCTAGGCTATAAATCATATCTTTATTATAATGAGTAACTGTAATCTTTATGAATTTTTGTTCAAATTGTGCCTCAGCAAATATTAAAAAAAGAATACCCGATGATGACAATCTGCCACGGGATATTTGCTCAGCGTGTGGAGAAATTTTTTATTCCAACCCAAACGTTGTCACAGGAGTTCTCCCTTTTACAAAGAATAACGAAATTCTACTTTGCAAAAGATCAATAGAACCAAGATCTGGATATTGGACTTTGCCTGCCGGTTTTCTTGAAAATGGTGAGAGTATTGAAGAAGGTGCCCTTAGAGAAACACAAGAAGAAGCCAAACTTCTTGTAAAAGATGTGCAACTATTTAACGTCATTAGTGTTCCAAGAATCAATCAAATCTATACATTCTTCACAGGCTTAGTTGTAAATAATGATTTTGGACCAACTCCAGAAAGTAGTGAGGTGAAACTTTTTCATATCGATGATATACCGTGGGATGATCTTGCGTTTCGCACTGTCAAGATGACAATAGAGCTTTACCTAAAAGAAGGCGTTGGCAAGGTATTCAATAATGTGCTGGAGAATTAATTTTTCTTTGCGAACTTATAGGCATTTTCAAAAATTTTAAACCAAGGAGATAGTTCTCCCCATTCCGACGGTGCCCAAGAAAATTGTTTGGTTAAGAAAGTTCGTTCAGGATGTGGCATCATAATCATTATTCGGCCATCATCATTGCATACTCCAGCAACCCCCTCATGTGACCCATTTGGGTTAAATGGGTAGATTTGTGAAGCATTATGAGAAGGATCTACATATGACGCTACGATATTTTGAGGAACATCTTCAAATGCAGCTCGTCCCTCTCCGTGAGAGACCATGACTGGAATAACACTATCTTTCATGTCTTCAAAAAAGATTGAATTCGAATCTGCTATTTGTAATTGAACTAGCCTGCACTCATATTGATTTGATTCATTTTTAATAAATTTTGGCCAATGACTTGCTCCGGGAATAATATCTTTCAATCCTGAAAGGAATTGGCAACCATTGCATACTCCAAAGGCAAACTTTGATTTGTTCTCAAAGAACGATTTAAAAATCTTTTTTAATTTTGGTTTAAACATAATTGTTTTTGCCATCCCATTGCCTGCACCCAAAACATCGCCATAAGAAAATCCACCTGGGACCACTAGCCCACTAAATTTATCCAAAGACTTAATGCTAGCTCCAACTTCACTCAAATGAATATCTTCAACTTCGAAACCTGCTGCCATAAGTGCAGCAGCCATATCATAGTGTCCATTAATACCCTGCTCTCTAAGAAGGGCTACCTTGGGTTTTTTCTCAAAAAAATTATTTTTCACCTCTGGCATATCAAAGGTAATTTTGGGTGTGAGGTATTTATCATGCTGAAGAAAAGCTTTTCTTTCTGACTCAGCACTTTCATGGTTATCTCTCATAGATTGGACCTTAAATGAAACATCATCCCAAGCCTTATATAGTTCTTCAATACTCTGTGAGAAAACTTTTTCACCATAATTGAGCAACCTAAATTCTTTATGTTTGGATTTTTTTGCAATTTCCTGGAAATAAAGATCTTTTTTCGTGTAATAATCGATTACTTCTTTTAAACGATCATTGGGAACCTCAACTACTAAACCAATCTCTTCAGAAAATAGCAAAGGAATTAATTCACTTCTATCTGCAACTTTTAGATTAATATCAAGGCCCGTATTGCTGCATAGTGCCATTTCCCAAAGAGCAGTTATAAGTCCGCCATCAGAAATATCATGTAGGGCTGTGATCATGCCTTTTGAGAGAATTTTTTGCGTTGCATTAAACAATCTTTTTAACTTTTCTGGATCATCTATATCAGGTGTTGATCCACCATAAAGATTGTAGCTTTGATATAGACAGCTTCCCCCCATACGAAAATCTCCTTGATTGATCCAAACATGGAGGAGCGTTGATTCTGCATCACTTAATTCTGGAGTAACGCCAACTCTTAGATCCCCTACATTAGAAAAGGCTGAAATATTTAAAGTCATAGGCGAGGTTACCGTTCTTTCAATATCATCGCTCCATGTTGTATTCATTGACAACGAGTCTTTACCAACAGGTATAGATACACCTAAGTAATCCGCGAGATTTGTTAGAGCCTGAACTCCTCGTAATAAATCTCCTCTTTCGTCTGAGCTCTTGGTTGAGCTCATCCAGTTTGCTGAGAAGGCAATGTGACTCAGAGACTGATGCTTTACCCCCACTAAATTTGTTAGGGCTTCAGCCATAGCCATTCTTGTCGATGCTTCTGGATTCCCAATTGCAATGGATGGTTTCTCACCAATTGCTACTACCTGACCTGAGTAACTATCATAATCATCCAGAGTCGCAGCATAATCACTAACTGGAACTTGCTTGTTGCCAATGAATTGATCTCTATACACCAACCCGGTGACTGTTCTGTCACCAATGGTAATCAAAAACTTTTTAGAGGCAATTGCTGGGAATCTAAGTATATTTAATAAGTGTTGCTGAATGTTATCGTGTGGCAGGTCTTCAATTTCGGTTGTTCGGTCGTAGTCATTGGCTATAAGTTTTGGTAAAGGAATATCGCCAAACAAATCAGCCAGCGTCAAATCAACAATAATTTCGTCGTAATAGCTTACTTTAACGATTTTTTCAGATGTTAATTCACCAGCTACAGAGTATGGGCACCTCTCCCTTTTGCAGATGTGATCTAATGCGGATAGCTTTTGTTTTGGAATGCTAAATACATATCTCTCTTGAGATTCGTTGCACCACATCTCCATTGGAGACATTGTATCGTCGGCACAATTTACTTTTTCTAATGATATGTTTGCACCTAAGTTAGTATCCTTTGCTAATTCAGGAATGGCATTTGAGATGCCTCCAGCCCCAACATCATGAATAAATGAAATAGGGTTTTTTGAGTTTCTCGCATTAAACTTATCTAGAACTTGTTGAGCTCTTCTTTGAATTTCAGGGTTCGATCTCTGCACCGAAACAAAATCAAGTTCTGAGTTTAATGGGTCTTTGGTTGAGCTTGCTGATCCGCCGCCTAAGCCAATAAGCATTGCAGGCCCTCCAAGAACTATTACTAAATCGCCTGACTCCGGCTGCCCTTTTTGAATTAGTGCATCTTTTATTGACCCCAATCCGCCTGCCAGCATTATAGGCTTATGATAACCAAAGTGTTGGTGCTCTAGGGTTCTAAAGTAACCGTAAATTGCTGGTCTACCAAACTCATTGTTATAGGTTGACGAGCCTAAGGGAGCTTCATTGATAATTTCTTTAGGAGTTGCCATATGGCTAGGCTTATGAAGCGGATTTTCCCAAGTTTCAAGATCTTCATCTAGCCTTAAATGCGACAAGCATAAACCCATAAAACCAGCTTTTGGTCTAGCCACTCTTCCAGTCGCCGAGCAATCTCTTATTTCCCCACCACTACCTGTCGCAGAACCTTCAAAAGGTGATATTCCAGTGGGGTGATTATGTGTCTCAACTTTGATAGTTGTGTGCACACTGTCATTAAACTTTTTGTAAATGTTATCGCCACCTACTTCTAGCATTGACTTTGAAAAGGATTCAATGACCGCAGAGTTATCATGATATGCAGACTTAATATGCTTCATTGATTTTTTAGTTGTTGATTTAATGGCATCAAACAAGCTATCAAAGGCAAAAGGAATATCAGTCTGCCAATTTGATCGAAATATTTTGTGTCTACAATGCTCAGAATTAATTTGAGCAAACATCATTAACTCTGCATCAGTTATTCCCCTTTCAAGTTTTTGAAATAAAGAGTTTAAATACTGAATCTCATGCTGGTTGAGAGCTAGGCCAAGCTCTGTATTTAGTGAGATGAGCAAATCTTTATTCTTATGGATATCGAAAACATTAGTTTTCTTTCTTTTGCTTTTATTAAAGATTGAAGCTGTTTCATCAATCTGTTCAAACAAAGATTCTGTCATACGGTCAAACAATTTACTTTTGACCATTTTTTTATTTTCTTCAGGAGTAAAAAATGCCTTAAATCTCTCTATTCTTAGTACCCTTTTGATGCCTATATTATTAAAAATATCCTGAGCTTTGCTTGACCAAGCGCTTATAGTTCCAGCTCTAGGTGTAAAGATCAAATTAGGTTCAAATTTTAGATCTTGGGCATTCAGTAACGTTTTTATTTTTTCTATTTCATTAATATCCGGCTGATCATCAAAAAGAATGCAAAAGACATATCTAGATCGGAGCGCAATATTTGTGTTCTTGAAAATTCTTTTAATATCCAATTCATTGAGAATGCTATCCCCTTCGTAAAAAAATATTTTTTGAGCCATTATGCTTTGTTAATTAAAATTTTTTCTTTTAGCTCGTTAACTAGATCTCTGTAGTAAGCGGCTTTTTCAAAATCTAATTCCTTTGCAGATTGTCGCATTAATTTATCTATTTTTTTGATCTCCTTGCCAATATTCCTGTAATTTATTTCTGAAATATCGTATTCAGCATCAAGATTTTTTTTATTTTTCTTCTCTTTTTTAATTATTCTTGCGCCCTCCATGACATCCTTTATTTTTGATGTAACGGTTTTTGGGGTAATGTTATGTTCTTTGTTATATTTATTTTGAATTTCTCGCCTTCTATTAGTCTCTCCTATTGCTCTTTCAATTGAGCCTGTAATTTTATCGGCATATAAAATTGCTTTGCCTTCAACATTTCTTGCAGCTCGACCAATTGTTTGAATCAGTGAGCCTTCTGATCTTAAAAAACCTTCTTTATCAGCATCTAGAACACCAACGAACCCAACTTCTGGAAGGTCCAAGCCCTCCCTAAGCAAGTTGATACCTATCAGCACATCAAAAGCACCAAGCCTTAAGTCTCTAAGAATTTCTACCCTCTCTACGGAATCAATATCCGAATGCATGTACCTTACTTTAATGCCTTTGTCATGCATATAATCGGTTAGGTCTTCCGCCATTTTTTTTGTTAGTGTTGTGATTAGACTTCTAAGACCCTTTTGTGAAGTTTTTTGAACCTCTTCTAAAATATCTTCAACTTGATGTTCAGCTGACCGTATTTCAACTTCTGGATCTACCAATCCTGTTGGTCGGACAAGTAATTCAACTTTTGTATCCGTGTTTTCATTCTCCCACTTTCCTGGTGTGGCGGAAACAAATACCCTTTGAGGCGCAATCTTATTCCACTCCTCAAATCTTAGAGGCCTATTATCCAAGGCACTTGGCAATCTAAAGCCATATTCAACAAGTGTTTCTTTTCTTGATCTGTCCCCTTTAAACATACCACCTATTTGCGGTACAGAAACATGCGATTCGTCCACAAAGACAATCGCATTCTTTGGGATATAGTCAAACAAACATGGTGGTGCCTCACCAGCAGCTCTACCAGATAAATATCTAGAATAATTTTCAACTCCATTGCAAAACCCCAGTTCCTGTAACATTTCTAGGTCGTAATTAGTTCTCTCTTCCAGTCTTTGTGCTTCAAGCAATTTATTATTTGCCTTAAGCTCTTTGAGTCTTAAATGCAGTTCTGATCTTATTTGTTCGATGGCGTGTTCAATGGTTGTTTTGGGAGTTACATAGTGAGTTTTTGGAAATATTGTGACCCTTGGCACCTCATATAGAACAGCTCCTGTTAGGGGATCAAAAAAAGATATTTCAGATATTTTATCGCCTTCCAGCTCAATTCTGACCGACTCTTTTTCTGATTCTGCAGGGAAGATGTCAATCACGTTACCTCTGACTCTAAAGTTTGATCTTTGAAAATCTAAATCATTCCTTGAATACTGCATGGTCGATAATTGTCTTAAGATATCTCTTTGATTTGCCACCTCTCCTCTGCTTAAATTTAAGATCATCTTTAAATACGATTTTGGATCCCCAAGACCATAAATTGCTGAAACTGAAGCCACGACAATTGTGTCATTTGATTCTATAAGTGCTTTGGTTGCAGATAGGCGCATCTGCTCAATATGTTCATTAATATTGGCATCCTTGGCAATGTAAGTATCAGAAGATGGAACATAAGCTTCTGGCTGATAGTAGTCATAATAAGAAATAAAATACTCTACTCTATTGTTGGGAAAAAAATCCTTAAATTCACCATAAAGCTGTGCGGCCAAGGTTTTATTTGGAGCCATAATTATTGCAGGCCTTTGTGTCTGTTCAATTACTTTAGCTATGGTATAAGTCTTACCTGATCCTGTTACTCCAAGTAAAATCTGGTTCAACAGACCATCATTAAGGTTTTTAGATATTGAATTGATGGCATTAGGCTGATCTCCAGTTGGTTTAAAATCAGCAATTACTTTGAAGCCTGTCATTGTTTTATATTTTTAAATTGTTGTTATAATTCCAATCTGTTCCCCGATAGCTCAGTTGGTAGAGCAACTGACTGTTAATCAGTGGGTCACTGGTTCGAGCCCAGTTCGGGGAGCCACTTTCTGATTGATATTGTCGCCTAAATTATCGAATAGATCACTATAAAGT
Source organism: SAR86 cluster bacterium (assembly GCA_003331605.1). Lineage (GTDB taxonomy): Bacteria > Pseudomonadota > Gammaproteobacteria > Magnimaribacterales > TMED112 > TMED112. The sequence continues at coordinate 133 of QOPD01000008.1, read as the reverse complement.
GGAGAATTGCAGCTATTGATACCATAGAATGAAAAACTTCATGGTACCCAAAAATTTTTGGAGACAGTTTTGGGTATTTGAGACCGTAACCCACTGCACCAATTACATAAAGAAAAGCACTCACAATTATCAA
>QOPD01000007.1 GCA_003331605.1 SAR86 cluster bacterium | reverse complement strand
AAGATCAGAAACAATTTTATTTAATTGAGTGAGATCCTCGTCAGCTGAAACAATTAATTCCTCAATCAGAGTGTCTTTATAGCTTTTTTTGTCGTTTAGTTGTCTTAAATCATCAAGATAAAAAGATAAGAATACACCGGCAATAATAATGATAAATTCGACAAGGTATCTTAAATTGCTCTTTTGGAACATACCATAAAGTTACACAAATGACTGATAATTGTCATCATCTACGATAAAAATATTATTGGGATAATATAATGATAAGAATTTCTTTTTTACTTTTTTTAAGCTTTTTCGTTTTAAGCGATCACCACAAACTTTCTACAAAATATTCAGAATGCCAAGGCAAGATCGCAAACTACTACGTTGCAGAAATTACAGATGAAGGTTCTGTTAAAGGTTGGTATAAAGCTGCCAAAATGCACCAAAAATATTACGCAGATCGCAATGCCAAAGTAGCAGTCTACCCATCTATGCAATACCGTGTCGATGAGGAGAATAACACTGTAGATGAGCTTTTTAGGGTTAGCACCACCGTTGTTTGGGAGAGTCAAGAAGCCTGGAATGAATTTAGAGAATATTTAAATAATAGATCTGAAGCTCAGGTAGCATTAGATGATAAAGAATACCAAGCTTTTGTCGATATGTACGATAAAAATAATGAAATAACTGACAGAAGGCGTCTTTGTATGCTTTAATTGTTTTTCGGGGAAATGATGAGAATAATTTTATTACTATTTCTAACGTTTAATCTTTTTGCACAAGAAGAAGAGGAATCTTCACTTGGATACGTTCTGCTATCAACTTATGAAATGGCTGCAGGAACAAAGTACTCACAGCTTGAAAAAAACCTAGTCAATGAAGCCAAATCACAGATTGAGCTTGGTTACGATGCTTGTGTACTATATCGACATGCACAAGGTGCACAACGAGCATTCTATCTAGCATGCTTTTTTCAGACAATGGAACAACTAGGGAAAATTCTTAGTAAACCAAATGATACAAGCGATGAAAAACAATTGTTCGCCAGCCATACAGACCATATCTTAGCTATGGATAGAAACGAGTTGGAAGGACCACCAAATTTTATTGTTTTTGCTAAATGGCTTCCAGCACCAATGATTTCATGGTCAGAGTGGGGGGAAAGAATGGAAAAAGTTGGTGACGCTTACTCTAAAGCCTTTGGAGGCTGCGACGGTTATGGTCATGCATGGGGCGGTGAAATGGGTAATTACCTAGTATGTGGCTTTGATGACTGGAATGACTTTGCAAAAAAAGCCATGGCTGTCACACCATACCTAGCTGAAGCAAACGAAGACTACGACAGTATTGGTACAATAGGTCACTCCGATGATTTACTTGTTAGAGTTTTTCCAGAAATTGAATCTGAATAAGGAGAAAAAATGAGAATTTTATTACTTTTATTTGCAATATCGTTCGCGTATGCTGATGATCACTCATCAGAAGAAAATGAAGTTTTAGCTGCAGTGCAAAAGCTTTACGATGCTCGCAATGCGAGAGACTTTGAAACTGTTGTATCCTTAAATAGCTCTTCGGGTGTTTATAGCACAAACTCCGATGGCAGTTTTCATAAACCAGTTGAAAACATTACACTTGAAGGATTAGAAAGATCTTATCCAGATGGCTTTAACCTAGTTCACTATCCCGAAGCTATCAAGCTCAGTAAGGATGTTTATTTTGTAAGGTTCTATTACGAGGGTGTTACCGGTAAAGAAGGCAAACCCTACAGAACCAGAGTTACAACCACTTGGGTTAACGAAAATGGTGGATGGAAGCTGAAGACTCAGCATTATTCCTCAGCACAGTACGGTGGCACGCATGAGACCATTTTAGAGGACTTTGATAATTAATATGAGAACACTATTACTTATATTCTTGTCGTTTACCATGTGGTCGGAAACTTCTGAACAATATGTGATTAGAAGTGAATTCATGTTCTGTAAACTGAATGAGGGCAAAAATTACCAAGACGTCTTGGCTCAACAACTTAGTTATGAGAAATTTTTAGTTGAAAAGGGATTACAGTACAGTCGAGCTAATTTGTTACCTATATGGGATAACGATGCAGAATTCGATTACATTCAATGGGGTAACTGGCCAGATGGTGAGGAGCAATACAGAGAGTGGGGTTCCTATTTAAATGAATATCCAGAATGGGCTGCTGACAACGATGCTCCAAGCGCTGCTGGAACATGTGTTAATTATGTCTCAATGATCAATCATGCGGTTTTTCATATACGTACTCCTGTCGAGGATAGAGACGACAGGTCTTTTACAGATTGGAGATATTGTAAATTAAAATCGACGGGCAGTATTGCTGAACTCAAAAAAGTTTTTGCAGAAATTGAACAAGCTGCTAGAGATTTTGGCTCAGAACAATATGGAATACATTTGTTTAGACCATACAGAGGATTCCAAGATGCTGAATTAGATTGGGATTTTATTATGATGCATCATTGGTACAATGCCGCTGAAAGATCCAAAGGAGTTTCCCAATGGCCTGAGTGGAGAGATTATCTTGAAGAAAAGGGTTTGATAGAGAAACGTAATGAACATATTAGTTCATGTTCAGGAGCTGATACGTATCAAATGGATTGGGTTTTTAGCACTGTTGAATAATTATGACTAAAGTAAATAAAAAGAGGGACCAATGGTCCCTCTTTTTTTGTTAAGCAACAATCTGACAAGCCATTAGAATCAATGATCCTAATGCCCCTAGCCAAGCAAGCGTTCTGACGTAATTAATTTTAAACAGATAACATACTCCATGAGCAACTCTAAAAATCAACCACCAGCAAGCTAAATTTGAAACATCTTTCTCTGCAACCATTGCCAATAGAACCAATGCCAGAAAAACTGGTAAAGTTTCTTTAAGATTATCTGCAGCTCTCAGAGCTCGTTTAAGCATATCTGAGCGTTCAATTTCTTCTGACCGATCGGAAAGCTGCCACTGAAGATTATGCAAGTTTAAGGTCATTGGAATTAACCAAATCTGCACCAATGCCAGAACTAGGGCATATATAATAAAAGATTCCATATTTCTCCTTCTTATATGATATTTTTACATTCTATATGAATATTATTAAAAATGTTTCTTTGCCGGTTTTAACATTTGTGTTTGCATGGATTGGTGCTCAATCAACCTTTAATACCGACTGGCTTTGGTACGAAAATCTAAACAAGTCCGAATTAAATCCTCCAAGCTTTGTCTTTGGTATTGTGTGGCCTATTTTATATACCTTCATGGCCATTGTAAGTTTTTTGCAAGCTAAGATATTATTTAAACCATTTATCATGCAGTTGTTTCTGAATGGTGCCTGGAGCTGGATATTTTTTGTTTTTCAACTTCCAGAATTGGCGCTTTTAAATATATTAATTCTGATTGGTATCAATACCGAGATACTTAGATTACTTAAACAGGAGAGGGCATACATAAGCTTAATACTGTATACACCATACGTTGTGTGGTTGTGTTTTGCCTGTTACTTGAACGCTTCTATATCAATCTTGAACTGAACAAGGAAAAAAACTCTCAGCTTGGTTGGGCATTAAATACCTGCCATTTGGAAAATAAGCTTTCATTACACTTTGTGTGTCGGCTTGGTTTTCAACGCTTTGTATTGAATTATTGAAATCCCGAGCCGCAAGCATGTGTCTAAATTGCACTATTGCCACATCATCATCGAATACTCCATCGCCATCTTCAGCAATCGGAAGCCATGCTATACCACAGCTAGTAACAGCATTTCTAGGTCGGTCTTTTAATTTACTGATCATCAATGTATAAAACCCATTCTCATCGACAGGTATTTCCTCATCAAAAAGACAATCATTGACTCTGGTATTGCCAAAGCTTTGATTCGAACAAACCGACCAATACCTCAATTCACTGTTCTTAAAAAAATCATTGCCTTCGTATGTAGCAGGGGTTTTCGGTGCTTTTGCTCGAATAACTAAAACCTTCCCATGTTTTCTGTTCACAATGGTTCTAAGGTAATGGTTATCTAGATTAGGAAAAAAACCGCCGGTGCTTCTTGGAGCATTCTCATTAAACTCCCCAGTGTAGATACCAATTAAACTTTGGCGATCAAGCTGAATGTACCACATAGGTGGATTTTGTGCGGGCCAAGTTATAGGTTTGCTTGCTTGGGAAGCTAATTCTCTGTACACCATTGCTGGCAATCCTGCTGCATCTAAGGTAATTGCTAGTTGTTGCGAGGTATTCATTAAGGCACAAACTTCATTCCCCCTAAAAGTCTTGCCATCTTTTATAAGAACCGGTTTTGGCAGTGATACGCCACCAGTAGGCCCGGTCTGTGCATCTGGTAAATATATTCGGTAAATTATTACTTGTTGTTTAGGTCCATACTCAGGAACGTGAAGTTTGTTGTCTGAACCAGATCTTGTCATTCTGCCAGTTTCACGTTTAAGCAATGGTGATTTATTGAGAATTTCAACCCTATAAGATCTATCTGTATTCAATCTAGGGCTGCCATCAAGATAAGGGTTTTCCCCAGCATCTGGCACAATCAGATAATCTGATAGAGATTCAACAGGACGTCCTCTTTGATCGTAACTTATTAAAGACATATAGCGCGAGAAGGGAAACTCACCTTCCAAAAATAACTGTGAATCTTCAGGAGTAGTGAATGTAGCAGCCCAGTAAAATACATTGGAGTCTGGATAGGCAAGGTTAATGTAAGGATCACCGCTGTGAGGTCCACGAAGCCAAAAACAATCTCTAGGCCCGGGTATTCCTTCAGCACTTAAATATATCTGAAAGGTTAAGAGCAACAGTACAATTTTCTTCATAAAGCTTTGATTACCGATTTTATATTGCTAATTATATCTGGATTGCCTTTGAATGACTTAATATCATTGTCTACTTTGTTCCATGCCTGAGCAGAATTACTAAAATAACTTGATTTTACCTCGACCCAATTTGAGTCAATGAGTGTGCCAGCTTTAACAAATAAAATCATTGGTAGTTCTTTGGCGTAGCTCAGAATGCCGGACCCACAATTTTGACAAAAGCCTCTCTTTATATGCATTCCCATTGAGCCTTTGGATTCATAGTATTTTAACTCTCCTTCTATTGTTAAATGTTTTTTTGGTACGTAAATAATGGTTGCCTTGCCAGATCCAGTGGATCTTTGACAATCCTTACAATGGCAATGATGAGCTGAAATTACATGTTCTCGTGAGAAAGAATAAGAAATTTCATGGCACTGACAGTGACCTTTTTCCATTACTTTCTATAGTCCAAAGGTGGCATTCTATTACCTAGAAGAGCTTGGTATTGATGATCGCCAACGCGCTCTTTGTGCTCTATCCAAGCTGCCTCTATCAACTCAGGATTTTCAAATAAATTTAGAGCTGAATTGGCCAAGGCTTTAGCAGCCAGATTTGCACCCTTAGTACCTATAGAAGTGCCTCCAGCTGCAACTGCTTGCCATGAGTGTGAAGACGTACCTGGAACCCATGTGGCAATTCTTACCCCTGATGTTGGCACCTTCCAAGAAACATCGCCCACGTCGGTTGAACCTTTGCCAGAAGATAGTCTTAAAGGTTTAATTGTTTCTTGATCACCAAGAGGTCTATCTGGGTTTACTAAGGTACTATAAAGTTTTTTTGCAAAGGCCTCTTCTTCTGCGTTATAACTTATGCCTCCAAGTGCTCGCAATTCTTTATCAATCATAGTGGATAGGGTTGTATTCGGCAGGAGAGGATAGTTACCATGCATAACTTCATAAGTCATATCAGTTTCTGTACCAACTGCTGCTCCTTGGGCTGTTTTAACCACTCTTTTAAATAACTCTTCAACCCCATCTCTCTTTGGGTGTCTAACGTAGTAATAAACCTCAGCATCCTCAGGAACGACATTTGGTGCTAAACCGCCTTTGGTTATAACGTAATGAATTCTAGCCTCTTCATCCATGTGCTCGCGCATCATATTGACCATCATATTCATAGCTTCAACACCGTCTAAGGCTGACCTTCCATTTTGTGGTGAACCAGCAGCATGTGCTGATATACCTTTGAACTTAAACCTTGCTGATTTATTGCCATTGGAGCTTGAATAGTGGGCACGATTGGAATCATCTGGGTGCCAATGTAGAACCACATCCACATCGTCAAAATACCCGTCTCTAGCTATGTAGACTTTACCACTTCCGCCTTCCTCAGCAGGCGTGCCATAGAGTCTAATTCTGCCTTTAATGTTTCTTCTCTTAAGCTCTTCTTTGATAGCCACGGCAGCATGAACTGAACCAGCACCAAATAAATGATGTCCACAGGCATGACCAGCATCACCACCTAAAGATTCTCTGTAAGGGTTATTGGATTGGGATAAGCCAGGCAAAGCATCAAATTCTGCAAGAATCCCAATAACAGGACCTTCGGTACCATATTCTGCAACAAAAGCTGTTGGAATGCCGGCAATCTGATCGGTTACATTAAACCCTTCGTCTTTTAATATTTTTTTTATTGCATTCGCACTATTGGTCTCAAGATATCCCATTTCGGCATAGTTCCATAGTTCCATGGCCAGTTGATTGTATTTGTCTTTGGTTTTATCAATAAATTCACTGGTATCTGAAAATATTGTTAAAGAAATAAATAATAGAATTATTCGCATTTTTGCCCCCTGTATAGTTATTCTAAGCTATTTTTTTGTAGGAGTAAGAGTAACTTTTACGTCTTTCAGCAAAAGCGCAGCGATGCTGAGTAGAAGGATTGAGCCTGCTTCGAAGATAAGTTGCTCTGGTACAGAATCTTTTCCTTGCAAAACAATTAATCGGGCGAGGGCAGTTATACCAATAAAAAGTGGATATATCACTGGCAAAACATGACTTCTGAAGTAGATTGCCACCATGCCCAAGACCTCTGCATAGATAAACATAAGCAGTAGATCAGCAAGATCAATGCTGCCTTTTTCGTAAACTGTAACCAGCTCAAAACCCACAGCTCCAATGGTCATGAACGCAATTATGCTTAATATTAAATCTTCTAATTGCTCAAAAAGCTTACTCATTCTGCTCATAAAAAAATATATGGGGTTAGATAAGAAAAAAACTAGTTTTTGCTGTGTGGTGGTAATTTTGCCTCAACAAACCACTCATGTTTTCTTTTTACAGGATTAAACTTTTTTATTTTAAGTTTTTCATTTTCCTGTATAAATTTCTTGGTTTTGACAACCGTGTAGTGATAGGTGTGACTGTCTCTAGTCTCGCCTTCTGGGATTAGATAAACTTTATGTTGTTTATTGGCTGCCATAAATTTGGCATTTTACATTAAATTTAAGCATTAACAAGCAATCGGCTCCTAAAAGTTTTTTTTATTGAGTTGTACCGATAAGGTTGATAAATTAACTCTGTGAAATTTAAAACTATTAATTCTGATAAAAGTGGTGCCCCTTATTCAGATGCCGTTGAATTTAATAATTTAATTCAATTTTCTGGCATATTAGGAATGAATGAAAATGGACTGGTTTCCGGTGGAGTTGTTGCTGAAGTTGACCAAATATTTAAGAACTTAAAAGCCAATCTTGCTTATTATGATCTTGATTTTTCAAACGTAGTTAAGTGCCTAGTGCTCCTTAAAAGCATTGAGGATTACGATGTGTTTAATGAGGCCTATCTCAAGCATTTTTCTAAGCCTTACCCGACCAGAAGCTGTTTCGCTGTTCGAGATTTGCCAAAGGGCGGCAATGTTGAGATTGAATTCGTCGCACATAAATGAATAAAACTTACTTAAATGCATACCACAAGGATGCTGGCGGTAGCTTAGTTGATTTTTCCGGCTGGGAAATGCCAATCAACTATGGTTCACAAATTAATGAACACAATGAAGTGCGTACCAATGCTGGTGTATTTGATGTCTCTCATATGGCAGTCTTTAATTTGTCTGGGCCTCAACAAGTAGATTTTCTTAAATCATTGCTTCCCAATGATGTCAGCAAAATTTTACACAGCAAAAGAGCTTTGTACACACCTTTATTAAATGAGGAGGGCATGATCCTTGATGACCTTATTGTTTATCACTTAGGGGACAATAACTTTAAGATAATTTCAAATTGTGCCACTAGAGAGCAAAACGATGACTGGTTTAGTAAAAGAAGTAGCTCTTTCGAATGCAAGGTAGAGCTACAAAAAAATTCTTCAATTATTGCCTTACAAGGACCTAATTCTCAAAAACTTATTCAAGAAATTTTTCCTGGCTTAGAGCTAAAACCATTTCATCTCGAGGAGTTTGATAATACCATGGTTGCGACAACTGGTTATACTGGTGAACAAGGATATGAAATTATTTCCAGTGAGGCAGATGGTCTAATAATATGGAGTAAGTTAATTGCTCTTGGCGTTTCGCCCATCGGACTTGCAGCCAGAGACACCTTGCGACTTGAAGCCGGTTTTAACCTTTACGGCTCCGACATGACAAGTGCCAATCATCCATATGAATCAAACTTAAGTTGGACCATTGACTTAACCGATGAGTTACGAAATTTTATTGGCAAAAAAAAACTATTAACCTACAAAGACTCGCCATCTACTCTGCATGGCTTCTACACAGAAGAGAGGGGGGTCTTAAGGTCTGGCTCAACAATTTCATGCGATGGTGGAAGCGGGGTTATCACCAGTGGCACCTGGAGCCCTACTTTTAAAAAAAATATTGGGTTCTGTCGTCTTGATACCAAGAATCCCATAAATGGCTTTGCGATACTCAGAGAAAGACAAATAAATTTAAATTTTTGTAAGACAAATTTTTTAAAATATTTACAATAACATCATGGCCAATATCCCTGAAAATTTAAAATATCTTGAGTCCCACGAGTGGGCCAAAATTGAAGATGATGGCACCGTTACAGTAGGCATCTCTGATCATGCTCAGGAACTCTTAGGAGATATAGTATTTGTTGAACTGCCACAAGTGGGCAGCTCAATTGAAAAGCAAGCAGATGTTGCTGTGGTTGAATCTGTAAAAGCTGCATCGGACGTATATTCCCCGGTCAGTGGAGAAATTATTGCCACCAATGAAAATCTTGAAAACGCACCTGAAACTATTAACTCTTCACCCTACAATGATGGATGGTTCTTTAAAATAAAACCAACCAATATTGAAGAAGTTGCCGATTTACTTGATGCCGAGGCTTATAAACAACTGAGCGAGTAAATTATCTAAAATGTCGACTCGTCCAGAAGATTTCTCAACAAGACATATAGGTATAACCGATGCCGATATTACAAGCATGCTTACGGAGTTAAAATTTCAGAATCTTGAAGATTTCCTGCAATCCATTGTTCCAGAGAGTATTTTAGACAAAAGCCATCTCAATCTTCCTCAAGCGCTCTCGGAAAGCCAAGCCATAAAAAAATTAAAAGAAATATCAAAGAAGAATAAAGCCTATAAATCTTTTATTGGCTCAGGTTTTTACAACTGCAATGTTCCAAATGTAATTAAAAGGAATGTCTTTGAAAATCCAGGTTGGTATACATCTTACACTCCATATCAGCCTGAAATAGCTCAAGGTAGGCTTGAGGCATTAATGAATTATCAAACCATGATTAGCGACATAACAGGAATGGATGTTTCAAATGCATCTTTACTAGATGAGCCAACCGCTGCAGCAGAGGCCATGATGCTAGCAAAAAGAGTGTCCAAAAATAAATCGGATGTTTTCTTTGTCCATAACAATATTTTTCCACAGACCCTGAACATTCTTCGTTCAAGAGCCAAACCACTTGGGGTGGAAATTGAAATCGGTACCGAACCTGAAGATCAAAAAGATTATTTTGGATCTTACATACAGTTTCCTGCTGCCGATGGTTCAATTGTTAATCCCTCAAGCCACATTGATAAAATTCAATCCAAAGGCGGTTTGGCAATCGTTGGCACAGATTTGCTTGCCTCTGTATTGATCAAACCAGCAGGAGAATATGGTGCTGATATTGTTGTTGGCTCAGCACAAAGATTCGGCATACCTATGGGCTATGGAGGCCCTCATGCTGGATTTATTGCTGTAAAAGATCAGTATAAAAGATCACTGCCTGGGCGATTGATAGGTTTGACTGTAGATCAGCAAGGCAGGCCTTGTTACCGCTTGGCTCTGCAAACACGAGAGCAACATATAAGAAGAGAAAAAGCCACCAGCAATATTTGTACAGCGCAAGCTTTGCTTGCAATTATGTCAGGATTCTATGCCATTTATCACGGTCCAGAAGGTTTAAGAAAAATTGCTTCTCGAGTAAATACACTAACAAAACAAATTGCCTCTGACTTCAGCGGTTCTAGATTCAATGTACTAAATGAAATGTACTTTGATACGTTAACAATAGAAGTTGCCAATGCAGACGAAATCCATGAAAAATCCGAAGCTGCTAAACTTAACTTTGCAAAGGTTGATGATAAGCACATCAGGCTTAGTTTTGATGAAACCACTTCAGATGAAGATCTAGCTAAGATTAGAGAAATATTTAGCTTAGATAACACTAAATCAACAAACAAAGAAAGCTGGAATTCAGAATTAAGCCGATCCACAAGTTTTTTAAATCATGAAGTCTTTAACTCCTATCACACTGAAACTGAACTTTTAAGATATATAAGACGTTTATGCGATAAAGACATAGCTCTTGACCGCTCAATGATACCGCTTGGATCCTGCACCATGAAATTGAATGCAACCTCTGAAATGATACCCGTGGGTTGGAATGGTTTTGCTAATATCCATCCTCATGCTCCAGAGGATCAAGTCAAAGGGTATCTAGAGCTTATTGAAAATCTTGAAGATTGGTTGTGCCAATTAACAGGCTATGCAGCAATATCTCTTCAACCTAATGCCGGCTCTCAAGGAGAATATGCTGGTCTTTTAGCCATAGATAGTTACCACAAAGCCAACGGAGGTGATCACAGAAACATTTGTTTAATACCAGAATCGGCTCATGGCACAAATCCAGCTTCAGCTCAAATGGTTGGTTACGATGTCGTGGTCATAAATTGCGATGAAAATGGTGACATTGATCTAGATGATCTAAAGACCAAGATAAAAGATCATGGTGATGCAATAGCAGCGATGATGATTACTTACCCATCAACGCATGGCGTGTTTGAAGAGGAAGTAAGAACCGTTTGTGAATTAATTCATTCCGTTGGAGCTTTTGTCTACATAGATGGTGCAAACTTTAATGCCATGGTGGGCATTTGCTATCCAGGCCAATTTGGTGGCGATGTGTCACATTTAAATTTACATAAAACATTTTGCATTCCTCATGGAGGAGGTGGACCAGGTGTTGGTCCTATTGGTGTTGTGGATGCATTAGCAAAGTATCTCCCCAATGACCCTTTGGCACTTGAGGATAACGAGTATGCAGTATCAGGCTCACAATTTGGTAGTGCAAGCATTCTTCCTATCAGCTGGATGTACATCGCAATGATGGGTGAAGAGTCTCTCAGAAAAGCAACTTCAGTAGCCATTCTCAATACCAACTATATTGCTTATCGCTTGGCAGAACATTACGATATCTTGTACAAAGGTAAAAATAGTCTGGTTGCGCATGAATGCATCTTGGATGTAAGGCCTTTTAAAGAATTTGGTATTGAAGCAGAAGACATTGCGAAAAGGTTAATTGATTATGGCTTTCACGCTCCAACCATGTCATGGCCTGTTGCAGGTACATTGATGGTGGAACCAACTGAGAGCGAATCTAAAGTTGAATTGGACAGATTTTGTGAAGCAATGATAGGCATTAAAAAGGAAATTCTTGAAGTTAAAGAGGGTAAAGCCGATAAAGAGCAAAATGTACTCAAAAACGCTCCCCATGCCGTTGATACTTTAGTATCTGACTGGGATTATCCTTATTCTAAAGAAAAAGCTTTTTATCCAACCCAATCAACTAGAGATCGAAAGTACTGGCCTCCAATTGGCAGGGTCGATAATGTCTATGGCGACAGGAATTTGGTCTGCACCTGTCCAAATATCAAAGACTTTAAATAATTCCTATTTCGCTCTTTATTTGCTATTATCCCTTCCCAATTTATGGAAGATAAGTACGCAATTGCAAAAAACTGGTTACCAAGGTATACCGGAATGCAGCCGGATGAATTTGGGGATTACATTCTTTTAACCAATTTCAAAGACTACCTAACCTCATTTTGCGAAAAATTTGACATTGAACCAATGGGTCAAGAAAAGCCTATGCCAAGCGCAACCAACAAAAATGGTTTATCAATTATCAATTTTGGTATTGGTTCGCCCAATGCAGCCTTAGTGATGGATTTGCTCTCTGCAAGAAATCCTAAAGGAGTATTATTTTTAGGTAAATGTGGAGGTTTAAAAGATACCTCTGAAATAGGTAACTTCATTCTTCCAATTGCCGCCATCAGAGGAGAGGGGACATCAAACGATTATTTTCCAAGAGAAGTCCCAGCGCTACCATCCTTCAAACTACATAAATTTGTTTCAAATAAGATTATTGAGTCAAATTGCGATTATCGTACTGGGGTAATTTACACCACCAATAGAAGGCTCTGGGAACACGATAAACAGTTCATGAAAAAATTAAAGAAAACAACTGCTATCGGCATTGATATGGAGGTAGCAACAATTTTTATAGCTGGTCACTACAATGAAATTGCTCGCGGTTCTTTGCTACTCGTCTCCGATGTACCAACGACTCCTGACGGCGTAAAAACTGAAGAATCCGACAAAAAAGTTACTTCTGAGTGGTCAAAAAAACACCTTGAGATAGGCATCAATGCCATGACCGACATTGGTAAAAGCGGCGAGAAAATCAAGCACTTCAGATACTAATCTGAAAGAATATCTTCACAGCCTGTTTCTAATAGAACAGATAAAACCCTTTGTTCATCGTTATCATTCAAGGCATTAAATTCATCACGAATCCACTGCAAACATTTTGCCTGGTAGCGAAAGGTTTTTTGTTTCCATAATGACCCCTCAACTGCAACTTCCCATTCATCTGATTCATCAGCAACAGCTTTAGCATTTTCCAATAAAAGTGGAACGTATAAAGTGCCAATTAATTTCAGTATATTGTGTAAGTTTTTGGATGCATCTTCCAAACTCGACCAGTGTAAGTTTTCAGCATCTAAGCCGGATAGATCTTCCATTATTTCCACCCACGCAACTACCCTTGGTGCTATCTCATGGCAGATTGCTCTGGGTGTTGGGTCAAATTTAATTAATTGAACAAGTTGACCATAAAAGCCAAAATCCGCTGAGGAGGGCTTATTCCCCAAAAGAAAGCTTGAATGAGTCAAATGATCGTTTAACAATGTCATAAACTCCTTAAAACTTCTTTCAATTAATTCAGCAGTTGCCTCACTAGAACCAACAACCCACAATCTTTCAATTTGTCGTTGAGTGAAAAAGCTCTTAAATTGCGCAAGCTTGTCCTTAGGTAGGGTTTGTGAAAACTCTATTAAAGGGAGAATCGTTCCGGCCTTGTCTGCATCGGCTTCGTAATGCCACCTGTAATGAAACATAAACTTAGTTAGAAATTCATCGGCAAAATCCTCAAGAATATAATTTATGAAACCAAGTGCTTTATCTTCCGGGATTACTTGTCGTTCTGGGAAGTCTTTTTCAAGCCTTCTGATCACTGGGGTTGAGTCAGTCGTTGCAACAAGTTGTTTATCTTCATTCTCAAGCAATACAACAGGCAACAAAACTGGTCTTGGCGGCTTAATACCCAAAGCTTCTAGCCTGCCTTTAGCATCCCCCCAATGAACATCGTAGGGTATCTGTCTGTACCTCAATAAAGAAAGCATTTTTTGTGTGTATGGTGAGGGCGTTGATCCAAATACTTGCAACCTTTTCATAATATGATTCTAACTGCTATTTTCTAGTCAACAAAATGGATTATAATATCGCGGTTAGGAGAGATGGCAGAGCGGTTGAATGCACTGGTCTTGAAAACCAGCAAGCCTTAATAGGGCTTCCAGGGTTCGAATCCCTGTCTCTCCGCCAGTTAAAATACAACTTTCAGAGGCTTGTTGGAAGTGACTATTTTTCTTTTTGCTCATCAACAGTGTCAAGTAGATCTTCTAGTATGTCGAGTAAGTAATTTAAATTTTCTACGGGTGATTCAAAATCTTGGATATGATATTCATCATTAACAGCGACAAGTGGTGGCAAACCATCAGCAACAGGCTGATCACTTAGCTTATCTATAATTTTTTCGAGTCTTCTAATTTCTTTGATCACTTGAAATATGTTAAAGAGTGGATAGCAACAGTTTTGTGAAATTTTTGTACCAATATTGAACAAAGACAAAGCAACATTCATCAAATGGATGGTCTACTAAAAAATTTTATTAATATTTCACCAAACCTACACAGAAAAGTAACATAAAGAAATTATTTTAGGGCCATGAAAATTTTCAAATTAATCTTACTAATCTTTATCGCATTTATTACTACTTCTCAGGAAGTTGAAGAAATAGTTGTTTCAGCTGAAAAAATCGAAAAAAATATTCTTGACGTAACAACAACTTTAAATCTTTATGAAGGTGATTTCCTTGACACTCAAGAGATAACTGAATTGGGTCAACTTAGCTATTACGTTCCCAATTTCAATGTGCAAGAACAGGAAGTGTCGTACCCAAGTTTTTCTATGAGGGGAATTGGAAATGACAGCGGTGCTCTTACCTTTAGAATTGGCCGATTTTTAAATGGTCAATCTATGGGAACAACAACAATGTCAAGTTTTGCATTATTTGATATTAATAGAATAGAAATTCTCAAAGGGCCACAACCAACAACATTTGGAGTTGATGCATCTGCCGGAGCAGTAAACGTTGTAACAAAAAAAGCAGAAATTGGAAAAACATATGGAGGTTTTTCTACGGGTTTTGGTAATTTCAACAGAAGTTATATTGAAACAATTCATAATTTTACTCTTAGTGAGAATTCAGCACTTAGGTTGTCTACATACTACGTTGATAAAGATGGCTACACAAAAAATTTAAATGGTGGAAGCGTAAATGGAAGAGGCAATGCAAATGCAGTAAGATTAAGTTACACTCATAATCTTACAGAGCGCTTGTTGGCTGATGTAGTCCTATACCATGAGTACAATGATTCGCCTGGACCAGGTTTTAAGAATATTTTCATACCATCCCCGCGGGACCAAAAAAATTCCATCTATGGGCCGGTCGATTTTAGAAACGATGAGCTGGCAAATACAAAAAGATACCTAAATACTTACCAATTTTTATTCGATTACACCTTAAATACCAATTCATCTATTAGTTTTAATTTACAAAACTCCTCAACTAGAACTGATAATTACTTTGAGGCAGATGGATCATTTATACAGCTATTTTCAGCAATGAATAATCGTGATGATGATCTTGAGAGTTATGAGATTCAGTATAATTTCAAAAATGATATCCTGTCATTTTTTGTTGGCTTCAATGAGCAAACAAGATCCGCAAGTGAATCTTATGAATTCTATTTTGATGAGGGTTATTTAATGTCCTTCTTAGGAGTTGATGCACTTACCTCGTTTCAGTACGGCCTTCCAGGAATACTTGATCCAGATTTTGGCGGAGCAGGGGTATTTGCGAGCAACAGAATTTTTGACTCTGCTTTGGATTTATTTTCTGCAAGAGCATCATATGGACAAGCTATTTTAGCAAACTATCAAGCATTACCTGTCCCACTTTACACCGAAAATCGTTTTGATAGAGCGGATGAAGAAGCAACATCTCTTTATTTTAATAGTTCAATAAAGGTAAACGAGAATTTGACTTTGACACTTGGCTACAGAGAGAATGAAACAGATAGCACTGCCTCTCAAAGCGTGCCTGACTGTCCTAGACCTCTTTTACTTTTTGGTGTTTGCCAAACTCCAAGTTACGAAATAAGCAATAATTTCACCGACCCTGGACAAGGTCTTTTTAAGTATGGGGCTAATTATGCATTTAATGACGATATTTCTTTTTACGCAAATTACTCAGAAGGAAGAATAAATCCTGTAGTGGCATTTAGTGCAGTAACTCCAGCTGAAGAGGTCGAAACTATCGATGTAGGTTTTGTTATTGTCAATTCAAAAACTTTTCTTTCAGGTGCAATTTATACCTACGATTTTTCAAATTATTCAGTTCAGAGGCTAAATTACGCTACTGGTCAAACAGAGCTCGATATAATGGATACAGCAACGATACAAGGTTTTGAGGTCTACGGCAGTTTTAATTTTGGTTTAAATTCTAAAGTGTTTGGCTCTTTTGGCAATAATGATGCAAAACTTGGTAGCAATACTGCTTCAGGACAAAGTTTTGATTATGCAGGCAATAAGTGGAGGTTTGCGCCAGAGTATACTTATTCCCTTGGAATAGATATTTCGCTAAATAAGTTCAATACCATTCTTGCTTACACCTATCAAGATGATATGTTCGCAGAAGAAAGCAATGATCCATTTACATTGATAGAAGGTTATGGATTGTTAAACCTTAATTTAAATTATTTAATGGATGAGTATGAAGTATCTGCCTTTGCGAAAAACCTTCTTGATGAAAAATACCTTATTGATATTGGCAATACTGGTGGCAATATTATCGGCACTCCAACAGTTATAGCTGGCGCACCTCTAACCATTGGGGTGAGTATTAGTTTGAACTATTAGGAGATTTTTATGAGCAAATATTCAAATATTGTTAGATTTTCCGTTAAAAGCGACTTTGAAAAAGAATTCTTGACGATTATGAATAATGGTCCAACATTCAAAGGGCAAGAATCCTCATTTTTAGTGAGGACAAATGATAGAGAATTCGGCAATATAGAGTTTATTGCTGTTGGGATATGGTCATCTGAAGAGTCGTTAGCAAATGCAAGACACGATATGGTTAACTTTCTTGACACCTTTAGGCATATGCTAGTAGAAATGCCTCAAACAGGCATCACAGATCCCAGATCAGGACCTATTGTCGTTGAGTAAACAAATAAAGAGCTACTAATCTCGAACAAAGACAAAGCAACACTCCTCAGATGGATATTGCACAGCTTGAATTTTCCCTGAACCAATAGTCCTAAATAATAGTAATTACATCAGATTTCCTGCAAAATAATGCTGTGGAATTCATCATAGACAACTTCTATTTAATTATTATCTCCGCTTTATTTTTTGGCTTCCTAATGGCATATGGAATTGGTGCCAATGATGTGGCAAATGCCATGGGTACATCGGTGGGAAGTAAAGCTCTTACCCTAACCCAAGCACTGGTATTAGCATCAATTTTTACTTTTTTAGGTGCATACTTTGCAGGTGCCGATGTAACCACTACTATTAGGGAGAATATTGTATCTCCTGAACTTTTTAGTGATGATCCATCGATATTCATTTTGGGGATGTTATCGAGCTTGTTTGCAGCTGGTGCTTGGCTTCTACTTGCAACCCTATTTGGTTTGCCAGTATCAACAACACATTCAATAATTGGAGCAATAGCTGGATTTAGTATTTATTACTTAGGTTGGTCCTCTATACGCTGGTCCTATATCGGAGGCATAACAATTACTTGGCTGATTGTGCCCCTTGTGGCTGCAGTGCTATCTGGTTTAATTTATTTTTCAGCTAAAAAATTTATCATTAAGGCAAATAACCCAATTGAAGCAGGAAGAAACTATATTCCGTTATATGCCGGTTTAGTTGGATTTTTGATTTGTGCAATCACTCTAACTAAAAGTTTAGCAAATACAGAAATACCCACATTGATAACTCAATACTTCGGAGATCAGGATGTAATAGCTATAAATATTTTTATCTCTTTTATTGTTGCTTTGATATGTTACGCAACATCAAGGTTAATTTTGTCTCATTACGTATCAAACTCCAAAGACCCAAATATTGAAGGTAAATTTGCAATACTAATGATTTTTACCGCATGCTCTATTGCTTTTGCACAAGGTTCAAATGACGTAGCTAATGCAGTAGGACCAATGGCAGCAATTATTTCAACTATTGAAAACTTAGGCTCAGTTGAAAATCAATCTGTTGTGCCTGAGTGGGTGCTGCTTACTGGATCAATAGGTATAATCTTGGGAATGCTAACTCTAGGGTATAAAGTCATAAAAACCATAGGGGAAAAAATTACAGAACTGAAACCCTCAAAAGGTTTTGCAGCAGAACTATCAACAGCAGTCATTGTATTGCTTGGTAGTATTTCTGGAATCCCTTTATCTACAACACATACTCTTGTGGGAGCAGTGGTTGGGATTGGGCTATTTGGAGGGAATAAGGTAGATTCTAAGGTTGTTTATGGAATTCTTGGTTCTTGGTTTGTTACAATTCCGGGTACAGCCATTCTTGCAATTATATTTTTTGTGATGTTGGGAACGTTTTTTGAGATTTTGTAATGGATTACGAATATTGGATAGATTTAGCAAGCCAAATAATAAATATTATTACTGGCCCTGCCGTAATTTTTAGTGTTTGGTTTCTAGTTGCTCAAATACGAACACAAATCAAGGTGGGAAAAGCTGCCTCTAGACAATCAATTGCTGAGGCACATCAAGAAGTTACTTTAGCTGGCCTTGACCCACTTTTAATGAAAGCAAAGAAAAAACTTATTATGAATGAAAAGCTTGAAATTGAAGAGGAAGTCGGATTAAGAATTCATATGACTGCAATTTTAAGAGCAAGAGAAAATCATTTTTACCAATACCAGATGGGCATGCTAGATGATGAAGAATGGAAGACTATGCGCAAAGCTCTTGGAACACTATTTATTGGTAATAAACTGAACCTTGATGTATGGAATAAGAGCAAATCTACATTTAACCCAGAATTTGTGAATATTGTTCAAGAAGAAATAGAATTAAGAAAAGATACATTTAAAGATGGTGAATAGTACAAAGAATCTTAAATTTCTAAGCAAATCTTTGGAGCTGCACCAAAGACCATTTCTTATAACCAATGTCAAAGGCGAAGTTCAATGGTTAAACAATGCTAGCAAATATATTTTTAGCATTAATGGTGATGCAAAACCCGATTTTGTGCTTATTGATCAGAAAGATTTTGAAAAAGCTAAATTTGATACTGGAATAGCCGATGCATTTGATGTATTCATGAAGATCAGCTTGCGAAATAAAAATTTTATAATGCGTGTTCTACTCCATGTGATTCCAGTTGAAGGTGAGAAGTATTATTTAATAGAGATTGTCTCTAATACAAAAGAAAACCTATTTGCTTTAAAAACTGTTATTTCATGCTTAGAGCACGATAGGATCAATATGTATTACCAAAAACAATACAGCCTAGTTGGAAAAAAAGAAATTACTGGCATAGAAGCGTTGATTAGATTTTTCAATGAAAAAGGCGAGGTGATACCTAATGATAAGGTGATACCTTTTATCGAAGGAGAGAGTATTTTTTCATTAGTGGTGATGTCATCAATGACTGTAGTCAAAGACTATTTCCAGGAAAGATCAAAGAAAGGCTTGGATGGCGTGCCACTCTACTTCAATGTATCAGCTCATACTATTCTGCATAAAGACTTCTTAAATATTTTTAAAGAATTTATTTCTGCAATGAACATAAAGCCTGGAGATTTTGGTATAGAGGTTACCGAAACTGCTGAACTAAGTAATTTGAGCAAAGCTTCTTTGAGGTTATCCAGTATAAAAAATTTGGGAGTTTCAATTGCTCTTGATGATTTTGGTGCTGGTTACTCCTCACTACGATACCTTAAAGATTTGCCTTTTGATGTCCTTAAATTAGATAAAAGTTTTGCCTTAGAGTTGCATGCAAACCACAATCAAAACCTGATTCAAATTGCAAAATTGCTTGCAGACTCTATGTCAATGAAGTTTATTTGTGAGGGCTTAGAGGAAGAATGGCAAATCGAAAAGGTTGTTAGCTTGGGCTGTGAAATAGGACAAGGGTTTTTTATGCACAAGCCTTGTGCATTATCAGACTTAACCAATGATTGACAAGAAGGAAAAAATACTTCTCACCCAGATCAAACAAGACTTCACTACGCCTGTAGATGCGATAGCAGACTACATCAACTTAATTCTTGAGTCTTCAGTAAATTATGATGAAGAAATTATTGATGAGTTTCAGAATATTAAAAAATCAGCAAAAGTTCTAAGATTGAACTTTTTTGATGCGTTCAAAGATTTTGCTGAGCAAAAAAATAAAACTATTTCTACTGATGAAGAAGCTTCCGTCCTCAGACATGATTTACGAACGCCATTAAACGGCATTATCGGGTACAGTGAAATACTATTAGAGGATTTTGAAGATGATGTTTCATCTGATCATATTGAAGATCTTAATAAAATTGTTCAACTAGCAAAAGAGGTCGAGTCAGTAATATCAAATTTTGTTGAATTCTTAAGGCATGGTTTTTCAGCAGCGAAGCAAGATGATGACATTTCAACCGGAGCCGAAAGTGTATTTAGTTCACTAGGAAAAATAGATAGCGAGATAATAATCAACGAAAGTATAACTAATTCGAAAATACTGATTGTTGATGATAACAAAACAAACTGTGACGTCTTGGAAAGAAGACTGAAATCTAAAAAATTTGATTGCACGGTAGCAATGTCTGGAAAAGAAGCTCTTAAATTAATTTCACAAATTGATTACGATTTAATTTTACTTGATGTCCTTATGCCCGAGATAAATGGTCTTGAAGTGTTAATGGAGACTAGAAAAAAATACGATCTAGATAAACTTCCAGTGATAATGGTTTCCTCATTTGACGATGTTGAGAGTATTTCGAAGTGCTTATTACTTGGTGCCAATGACTATTTACCGAAGCCTTTGAACTCTACTATCTTGCTTGCAAAAGTTGCTGCTACTCTTGAGCGAAAAATACTAAGGGAAAGAGAGAAAGAGCTGCTGAGTGAATTGCACTATCAAGCAATTACAGACGAGCTAACTCAAATACCAAACCGTCGTTATGTATTTGATTCATTGGAAAAAAGTTTTTCTCAAATATTAAATGAGAATAAAGAACATTTTGCAGTAGTAATTCTTGATATTGATCATTTTAAAAATGTTAATGATACATATGGCCATGCTGCTGGCGATGAGATCATAAAAGCAGTAAGTAAAATATCAACAGATATTGTAAGGACCCCAAATCTTTTTGGCAGAATTGGAGGAGAGGAATTTTTGGGCATAATTCATAATTCATCTGAGACATACTTAAGAGAGATATGCGAAAAAATTAGGACAAGTATTGAAGAACTTGAAACTTTATTTGATAATCAAAATATCAAAGTCACTATCAGTGGTGGTTGTGCATTTACAAATGAGTGCTCAAATACATCTGACTTGATAAACAAAGCTGATGAAAGACTTTATTCTGCCAAGAAAAATGGCAGAAACAGATTTTATTTTAGTGAGGAATAATATATGGCATACGTATTAATTGTTGAAGACAATGAAATGAATAGAGATATGTTGGGTAGAAGGCTCGAAAGAAGAGGTTTTGAAATTGAGTTTGCTCTAGATGGCCAAGAAGGTCTGGATAAAATGAGAGAAAGGAAACCTGATTTAGTTCTAATGGATATGGGCTTACCTGTTTTAGATGGATGGCAGGCCACTACGCAAGCAAAAGAAGACCCAGAGCTTAAAGATATACCAATAATTGCACTTACAGCTCATGCTCTTGAAACTGATAGACAAAAAGCATTGGCTGCAGGTGCTGATGACTTTGATACTAAGCCAGTGGATATCAAAAGACTCTTAGATAAAATGTCTAAGTTTGTTCAGGCTTGAGAATCTGATTAACTTCTTTCACCAGAGCCTCAACTTTTGACTCTTTCTTCACTATACCCTCAGTATATTTGCTTAGCATTTTCTCTTCGACTGCTGTTATATCCTTACCAGAGAATACAACAATTGGTATATTCAGCCCAAGTTCTCTTGAGGCTTCAATAAACTCAAAACCGTCCATCCTAGGCATATCCAAGTCAAGGACAATTAAATCTGGTTTTTCTTTTGCCCTTTCCAATGCATCTTCACCATTCTTTGCATCAATTGAGAGATATCCCTCTGCATTGATTATTTTTGCAAGTAGGTCACGTGTATTTTCATCATCATCGACAATTAAAACCTTTTGATCTTTTTCTGTGATATATCTTTTGACAAGGTTTATAAAGAAGGATCTATCTATAGGCTTCTTCATATAGTCATCGGCACCTAAGGATGATGCTAGACTCTCCTCATTTAATACGGATGTAATAACAACAGGCACATCTTTTAGTTTTACATCATTTTTAATTTCCTTTAATACAGACCAACCATCTCTTCCTGGCATCAAGACATCGAGTAGAATAAGTTTAGGAATTACGTTTCTTGCTTGCTCCATTCCTTCATCACCATCAAAAGCACTAAAGACTGTGTAGCCTTCCTTTTTAATTGCTCTCTTCACTACATCATGTGTGGCTTTATCATCATCAACAAGAAGGATGTATTCATCTCCTTCTGAGAGGGCAGGGTTCTCAATATCTGACTCATCTTCTTCAACCTGGTCTTCAGTAACTCTAGGCACAAAAATTGAAAATGTACTTCCTTCACCAACTTCACTTGTCACTTCTACCCCGCCGCCCATCATCTCAGCAAAATGCTTTGAAATTGAAAGGCCCAAGCCTGTTCCTCCATATTTTGCACTAGTTGATCTTTCGGCTTGTGTGTAAGTATCAAATAATTTTCCAAGTTGTTCTTCGGTCATTCCAATACCAGTATCTTTAATATCAAAATTAATAAATTCTTGCTCTTCCTTTTCTATGGAATCAATTACAAGAGCAACTTTTCCATTTTCTGTAAACTTAAATGCATTACTCAGGAAATTAACGATACATTGTCTTAACTTAGTCTCATCAGCAGTCATCTCACCTTCAACATTATTCTTAATGATGAATTCATTATTGTTTTTTGTCGCAAGAGGCCCTGAAACATCTTTAATGGTTTCAATCATGGTTTCTATTGAGAATGGAGTAAAGTACATATCCATTTTACCAGCTTCTATTTTTGATAAATCAAGCACATTATTGATTAGCGATAACAAGTGCTTACTTGAGTTTGTGATACGTTTTAGATCCGGAATCATATCGTCATTTCCTAGGTCTTCACAATCTTCAAGGAGCATTTCACTATATCCAATAATTGCGTTAAGCGGTGTCCGAAGCTCATGACTCATGTTGGCAAAGAATCTTGATTTAGCGCTACTTGCCTCTCTGGCTTCATCTCTTGCTACAGCCATCTCCTTGGTTTTTAAATCAATCAACGCATTCACTTCATCCGACATTCTAGAAAATGCAATTTCCATCATTTCAACTGAGGCTTCTTCAGCATTTTCATCAGATGACTCATTGATTAACTTCTTCATATTTGTAATATCCCTAGAAATTAAATCTTTAGCTTCACCTTCAAGTTTTTCTGATAGGGCGCTCATTTTCTTAATAATTACTTCATCCCTTTGTTTTCTTCTTTCAGCTCTATCATCCCTAACTGCTTCCATCTCTAGCAAGTGATTCCTATAGCGTCCTAAAGCATTTGAAAGTTGGCCCACCTCATTTGATTCAGAAGAAAGAAAGCCTGTATTTTGTGGAAGTTTTTTAGTTGTATCGCCTTTAGTCAGCGCCTCTAATACTTCAATTGCTTTTGCAATTCTGGAGAATGCTCCATCTTGAACCCACCAGATAGCTAGTACAATTAGAATGATTACTGCAAATGTAAAAACTATTGAGTTAAGGGTTGAGTCTCTTAGTTCTTTTAAATCGTCTGAAATATTCTTTACTACGAAAAATAAAGCTGTATCTGGATTAACTGTTGAAGCAACTGGAACAGCTGTTACAGATAAGCCAAGTGCCTCAATGTTTGTGCTGCTAAGATTATCTAACCCTTTATCTAAAATATCATCTTGTATATAGTCAAAGCTAAACTTTGAAATGCCTATGGAACCGTCTATCAGACCATCGTACACTGCATCAATAATTTGATCCCCGGCAAGTAAGCCAGTTCTAACGCCCAAATCCTCTTCAAAAGTTGACATGGAATTTCTTAAATCACGACCAATAATGATTGAACCAAGTAATTTTGAAGTTCTAGAACCAAAATCATCTTGTAGATAAATTGGAAATGAAGCAATTTGATGAATATTTCTTCTGCCCTCTGGGTTTTCAGAAAATATAATCTGATTTGTTACAGAGTAGTATCGTTCTAAAATATTATTTAAAAAATCATCAGCAGACGAGTCTCGAAGAAATACAAGTCTATTTTGAGAATTACATACATCAATAGAGTTTCCAGTATCAGCCCAGTCATAAGCATATAAGCAAGTCACTTCTTCATTGTCAGCATTAAAAAGTTTAACAAAGCTTACATTTGCTATATCTATATCTTGCTCAAACATTATCTCAATGAGTAACTCAAGGTCTCCCTCATTTTCAAAAACAAGGGACTCAATTAGGACATTAGGATAATCAAAGCCTTCAAGACCCTCATCAACAAATACAGGAATTTCATTGTTTGGATTCCAAAATACTGAACCTTTTGAACCTTCTATGCCCCATTCTGATAAATTTGCAAAACTATCGTCAACAGATTGCACCCATGCAGATTCGACAATGCTTGAATATTGAGTACTTGCAGATTTTTCTTGAATCGACTGGTTTTGTATATTCATATACAAAAGAATTCCAGCAATTATTACATTGCCAAGAAGACCAAATATTAGTATTTGGGTACGAACTAGCATGTGAGATGCCTAATCAGACAGCACAAATCTAAAGGTAGTCGTTACATCTGACACTGTTACAGGAACACCTTCATGCACATAGGCTTCAAAAGCCCACCTTCTTACTGATCTAAGGGCTGCACGTTCAAATAATCCTGGTTGATCGGTTTCAACAACAAATGGATCTAGCACCTCACCATTAGGCGATACATCAAATTCAACTACGACATAACCCTCAATGCCCTGTCTTAGAGCAGATCTAGGGTAAGATGGTTGAGGACTGTAAGTTGTAGAAACTTTTACTTCCAACATTTCCCCATTTACTGTAATGCTTCCTTCTTCTACTTTTGCTTCAAGAAGGGAACATAAGATTAAAAGTGATAGGATTCTTTTCATGATGCCATTATAACCAAAATGCTAGAAAAAAAGAGGAAATTTAGTGACGAAATTGAAAAATTATTCTTTTCAACTCAACTTGTAATAAAGGCTCTTATTTAAAGAGCTTGAGAGAAAGTTCAGGTTAATGAGTAGGGACTCAATTGTTGGATTCATAATTTTCCAATGATTCCATTACCCCAATAACATTTGCCTTAGCAGATTCTTTTATAAATACGCTGCTTAATTTTGCAGTTGCTAGTATAGAGTCTATTCCATTTCTAACACTTGGATACTGCGCTGTTCTTCCCGTAAGATATACATCTGTAACTCCTAGTATGTGAGCATAAAGAGCAGCTACAGTTCCAATTGACTCACCAACCATCTTCATTACAGCTTGCGATACATCGGAATCTAAATATGAATTACTATCTTTCAACTTACCAAAATTAACTGCTGTTAGCTTGGGATCTAAGTCACCTAGATTCCCCACGGCTTCGGTTATAAGAAGGTCAACATTCGAAGCGTTACCATTTGCCGCTAATTGATGAATTTTTTTTATATTAGAATAATTTAAAAAATGCTTATGAAACGCATGTATGAACCCGCCGCCATTTGCTATACCTCCCAAATGAGAATTAATGCCCTTATCTGCAAATGCACAGGCGGTACCTGTGCCACAGCTGATTACCAAACCTCTCTCAAACCCATAAATTTTTTTTGCACCTATGCAAAAAGCATCTATTTCTGATGTATATTCCCAAATACTATTGTCTGAAAGAATTGTTTTACTTTTACCTCCACTCAAACCAACTTTTGATATAGGCAAACTGCTTGTGAGGCTATCAATGTATCTTAATAAATCATGCTCATTGACAAACTTTGCATTGTCTTCAACCCAAAATTTTTCTTCATTATTGTCTTTTAGGAAAAAGTCGACATTAGAAAGCCCACGATCAATTGCTAAAAACATGTGAAATTTTATTGAAAATTAGAATGAAAAAGAGCCCTAGAATAGGGCTCTTTAAATTATTTAAAGTTTATTACCAAGCTTTTAGCGGGGTAACCGTCATGACATTCTGAACTTTTCTGTAGCCACTAACAGCTTGTGAAAATTCGGCAAAAGCTTCACTTGCAAAAGCGTCTTTTGTTTCAGAAGTAAGCTCTGATAATGATGAGGCACCAACAAAAGCAAAGTGTGACGCATAGCCATTACCAGTAAAATGCGTAACTAAACCAGCAGATCCTGGGCCACCTATGGCATTAGTCATTTTGCTCCATGCTTGAGCATATTCAGCAGCTTTAGGAGCCTCTACGTAAAGATCGTACTTAAAAAATATTGAATCTTTTGTCCAATCGCCCCTTTGTAGAGAAAGCTCACCAATCCTGTTGTAATACAGATCGCTGTGTGAATTGGCACCTATAGTTTGAATGAACTCAAAATTCTCTACACAATTTGCAAGTTTTTGCCCAAGCTCCATTTTTTCATAATCACTAAAGCCAACATAGAAAAAATGTGACATCCCTGAGCCCTGTAACTGCATTAAGACAACATTTGCACCAGTTTGTGCTTTCCAATTTTTTCCACAATCAGATGCCATGAATTTATCAGCTGCAGCCACAATATTTAGTGGATTTGTAGCTTTAATATAATGAAATTCTCCAACCTCTTTGCCAGGAACAACCTTATGGTCATCGGCAAGCACTGCTGCAGCATAAATAAAAGTAAATATAATAAGTAATGTTTTTCTCATTTCACTCCTCCATATAATATGTTATCAATAAATCTAAAATTATGTGTGACAGAGTTGCAACAGCTCAGTAATAAGTAGGGCAAAATACATCAGGACCTAGCACGATGGTACGTTCTCTAGCCCCTTTTTTGTAGGTGCAGGTTGTTTTTCCCTTGGCTTACAAGAATAAGCCTATCGGTTGGAAAGGGCACATCAGAGGGGTCCGAATACTCTTCAAAATTTGCGCAACTGCTTAAGCAAGCAACTAACAAAAAAATTCCTAGTTCAGAAGCCATCACTTTCCTTAGCTGTCTGAATGTCAATGTCTTCAATGCCCACTGTAACCCGTATAAGTATTGGGTGACAGCATATCTGGCAATCTTCAACGTATTCCTGTTCTGCTATTGAAGGATCTATTTCAAAATATTGCATTTCCCAACAATATGGACATTGTGCAGTTTTTTCTTCCATTTTTATTAGTATAGATAAAACCAATTGGATATTAAAATTTTTAAAGTTTTAATATTTTTATCTTATGTTTTCAATATTTCAATAAATGTTTGGTTATTTTATAGTCATAATATTTATTTTTTCGATTATGTTTTTTTATTTTACATTTGACTGTGGATATTGAATTTTTATCATAAAAAGAGCATGATCAAAGTTGAGGAATAATTTTATGAGGAATATCACTAATTATCTTTTATTGACTTTACTTGTTGTTGGTTGCTCAGGATCCTCTGAACCAGAACAAGAAGCTGAACCAACTGAACAAGGGCCAATGTTTTCAGAATACTTAACCTGTACTCCAGGGTCTAATTTTAATGCGGACAATGTTAGAACAATGATTAGAGATTGGAACCAACTAGATTTATCAAATCTTATTTATGCAGCAGGACATGCTCCAGTTGCCGAATCGTCTTTAGGCGGTGAAGGTAAGGTTTATTGGCAATTATTTTGGGAATCAAAAGAAGTAGCTGATGAAGCTTGGGGTCAGTCTCCTAATGAAGAATTTGCTGCATGGGGTGAAAAATATGCAGATGTGTTAACTTGCGATGGGGATGGTCGTCGTGGTTACGATGCCTATTGGGGCAGAGATAACCAGAGATCCGGTGAATGGGCAGACGATTCCCAGTGGGTAACATATGCACATTACTGCAAATTCACGGAAAATGGTAATCCTGAGTCCTTAGGTGCTACAGCTGAAGCATTCAACGAATACGTTGATAATTCAGAAACTGGCGAAGATGGGCCATTTACCTTTGCTGTATACCTTCACAATGGTGATAACCCTGAAGTTTACAGTCAATACGACTTTTTCTGGATGAATTACTACCAAAATAATGAGGATGCACAAGCATCCTATGCAAGATTTGCCGAAAATGGTGAAGAAATGCAAGCTAAATTTGATGCCATATCAAGCTGTGAAGGACCATATCCTTCCAATAGTTATCAGTTTCTTTACGAGTAAATCTTATACGATTATACAAAGCCGCCATGAGCGGCTTTTTTTTACTTGCTTTTTTAGCTCACATCTATAAATAACTATAATGAAGTATATTTTAATTTTTCTAACCTCTATATGTTTAAATACATTTGCCATGAATGAGTGGTTCGCATACACCGATAATGTTATGGGTGGAAAATCAGAGTTAGTGGCCCAACAAAACCAAGACGTTATTAAGCTAAGTGGTACTGTTTCAACCAAGAACAATGGCGGCTTTGTTAGGCTTGCCACCAATCCCAATATTGCCTCCAACGATATCAAAGGCATTCGATTTTTGGCCAAAGGAAACAATGAAGTTTACGACCTTCATGTAAGTCTCAAAGGGATGAAAATGCCACCTTGGTCATTTTTTTCAAAGAAATTTTCAGTCAGAGATGAATGGTCAGAATACCAAATTGAATTTACTGAATTCGAAAAATATGGATATTCTGCTCGAAGCTTTAATCCAAAAAATATTAGAGAACTATCCTTTGCAGGTTATGGTCGTGACTTTACAGTCGACCTAGAGCTGAAAGACATTGAGCTATACTAGCTCGAATGGAAGGCTTAAACCTTTTTGCAAGTAATTTTGCCTCATTCGCATGGGGGCCATGGCTTGTTGCCTTATTGCTAGGATCTGGAGCTTATTTTCTTCTAAGGTCACAACTAACACCATTTAAATATTTACCACATGCCTTTGATGTGCTTAGAGGCAAATACAGATCTGATAATGATAAGGGCGATGTTAGCAGCTTTAAAGCCCTGACAGCATCATTGTCAGGCACCATAGGCCTAGGAAATATTGCAGGGGTGGCTGTAGCCATCCAAATTGGTGGACCAGGTGCAATATTTTGGATGTGGGTAACAGCAATATTTGGCATTGCAACCAAGTTTTTTACTTGCACTTTATCTGTTATGTACCGTGAGGTTGGAGAAGATGGGCAAACAAAGGCAGGCCCCATGTATGTCATAAAGAATGGTCTACCAAAATACATGCTCCCTTTGGCTTATTTCTTTGCCTTCTTTGGCATGATTGGTTGCCTCTCGGCGTTCCAACCTAATCAGATAGTCCAAATTACTCGGGATCTGTACTTTCCTGATGTTATGTACTTTGAATACTTTGCTGGGGCTTTTTTAATGATTGTCACCGCACTAGTTATTTTAGGTGGGCTTAAACGTATAGCTGATGTTTCCGCACTGCTGGTGCCTTTTATGGCATTGCTGTATTTAGCCTCT
Organism: SAR86 cluster bacterium; assembly: GCA_003331605.1. Lineage (GTDB taxonomy): Bacteria > Pseudomonadota > Gammaproteobacteria > Magnimaribacterales > TMED112 > TMED112. The sequence continues at coordinate 31,723 of QOPD01000007.1, read as the reverse complement.
GTAATGGTGGCTATCCTGCTGAATGCTGATTTGTTTTTACCATCCATGAAACTAATATTTTCTGAGGCGTTTAATGGTGAAGCAGCCGTTACAGGAGGCATCGCAGGAGTCATTATCACTGGTATCAGGCGAGGAGCTTTTAGCAATGAGGCCGGCATAGGAACAGAAGCTATGATACATGGAGCTGCCAAAACATCGCACCCCGTGAAACAAGGCTTAGTTGCAATGACAGGACCAATCTTCGATACACTAATAATGTGTACACTAACAGCTCTGCTTATTTTGATCTCGGGTGTCTGGCAAGTTTCTGATAGCAATGGCATAACCTTAACTTCTGAAGCCTTTACATCAACTCTTGGACCAGTTGGAGCGATAATCCTTTTCTTCTGCGTTCTGAGCTTCGGTACAAGCACTATTTTTACACAATCTCACTATGGATCGGTTTGCGCTAGATTTTTATTTGGCGATAAGGCGCGTCAAGTTTATCGATACGTTGTAATATTTAGCGTAGGCTTGTTCTCAGTTGTATCCATTGATTTTGCATTAAATCTAATTGATGGTGCCTTTGCAATGATGGCAATACCAACGCTAGTTTCTGCACTCTGGTTGGCTCCAAAAGTAATAGAGATCTCAAAAGAATACTTCAGCAAACTATCAACAAATAACGTTAGAAATTAACTATAATTAAGGGCTGATGAAAAAAGTTGCAGTCATTGGTGCTGGACCTTCTGGCATTACAGCTATAAAAAACTTTGCCGATCAAGGTTTTGAAGTTACGGCTTTTGAACGTTGCGAAGGAGTTGGGGGGAACTGGCGATTCAATGACCCATCTGGACACTCTAGCGTTTTTGAGACAACTCACATCATCAGCTCAAAATACACATCTTACTACGAAGATTATCCTTTCCCTGAGGGAACATCTGATTACCCTTCCCACAAAGAATTGCTATCTTATTTTAATGGTTATGCACAAAAATTTAACCTACTGCCCTTAATCAAATTTGGAACTGAAGTGCTTAGCTGTCAACAATCAATCAATAATACCTGGCAAATACGCTGGAAGCAGATTGCTACTGGTAAAGAGTCTGTTGATAGTTATGATGGTCTTGTCGTGTGTAACGGACACCATCATGAACCAAGGTACCCCAATTATCCTGGTGAATTTACTGGCGAGTATATACATTCCCACAACTATAAAAAGGCCTCTCCTTTTAAAGATAAGAAGGTCTTGGTAATTGGCGGCGGCAACTCAGCTTGCGATGTGGCTGTGGAAACAGCTAGAGTATCTAAGAGCACAGCTATCAGCTGGAGAAGGGGATACTATTTGATTCCCAAATTTATGTTTGGACTTACAACAGATATATACGCAAAACAATCAAGATGGCTACCCAAATTTATAAGATATCCTTTGATGCGCTTAACTCTCGAATGGATTCAAGGAAAAAACCAAGACATAGGGCTTCCCAAAGTAGAAAACGATGTGATGGCTACACATCCCACCGTCAATTCTGAACTTTACGATGCTATTCGGCACGGTAAAGTTAAACCTTTTAGTGATATAATGAATTTTGATGGGAAAACTGTTCATTTTAAAGATGGGATTAGCCAAGATTTTGATGTCGTAATCGCTTGCACAGGCTTTAGAATCAAGCATAAATTTTTTGATAAGGCCCTAATAAATTTTGAATCAGGACCTGTTCCGCTGCTGCATAAAATGATTCCAGAGAAGATCAAAAACCTTTATTTTATTGGACTTTTTCAGCCATTGGGATGCATTTGGCCTGGTGCTGAACTGCAATCAAAACTTGCTGCTAAGCATCTTGCTGGTCTTTGGTCCCCACAAAAACCCATTGGTGAATTAATAAACCAAGAGCTTAGTAATCCTGATGTAGCGCAATTGTCTACGCCTCGACATACCATAACGGTTGATGATTTTTCCTTTAGATACCGTCTAAAAAAAGAACTAGATACAGCTCATTAGTTATGAAAAATATTTACTTTTTAAGGCATGCAAAATCAAGTTGGGACGATTTCAGATTAAAAGATTTTGATAGACCATTGGCAACTAGAGGCATACAAGACGCTGATCTCATGGGCAATTATTTTCTTTCAAAGAGAATAAAATTGGACCTCATAATTTCAAGCCCATCACGAAGAACCAAAGAAACAATCGATCACTTTTTTCTTAAAACCAAGCAAAATATAGTGTATGAAGATAGAATCTATCACTGCGGCATTGAGGAGATCCTAAACGAGATTTATGGCTTAGATGAAAGCATTAAATCGGTAATGGTTGTTGGTCACAACCCAAGCATGCATGAAATTACTGAACATCTAACGGGTAAATATCTTGAGAAATATCCAACCTGTGGCCTAGCAGCACTTAGCTATATTGATATCTGGACTGAGCTTAAAGAAAGGTCTGCAGACTTGGAATTTTTTCTGAAGCCTAGCCAGCTTCGATAGAGGCATGCTTTGGCTTACCGTTAAACAGAACTATTCCTGAAATAAGAAGACATATTGCAGAATGGATCAAGACAACATCTTGCAAGTAGTTTAAGTTTCCTAAAAAAATCAGTCCGAGCGTAGCGAGAGATCTTGCAAATTCAAGGTAGTAACCGTAAAAGTTGTTTTCAAATAAGAAAGATGCAAAAACAAGGGTAGTGGTGACAAAGACCCCAGTAAGGAAAAGGTCAAAGTAAGCAAGTTCAGCAAAATTAAAAAACACCAACATGGAATATGAAGATGCAAAGGCCAACTGCCCAAAGCCATACAATTTTGATGTTAAGTTGATTTTAGGATCGTATTTTTGAAACGCGCTCAAATCGTTCTTGGTAACTGGAAACTTTTCCTGAACGTCCGCTGGTCGCCATTTTGGTCGTGAAAACCAAACCTTTATTTTATCAGACCATTTTTCTGTCCTATATGAATCTTTGATCATCTGAACCCAGACTTCAAAATTAGCCCAAAGTGGATTCCATGATTTAAGAGGTTTGGATGTCCCATAAATAGGCTTTAAATCCTTTCTCTCATCGATAAATGTTCCAAAAATTCTATCCCAAATAATGAAGACACCACCATAGTTGGCATCGATGTACTCTTTGTTCTGAGCATGATGAATTCTGTGATTGGATGGCGTTACCAGTATGTAATCTAAAATACCCAACCTATCAATGTGTTCTGTGTGCACCCAAAACTGGTAAATCAGATTCAAGGCAGCCACTGTGACAAAAATCTCAGGAGGTATACCTAAGAAGAGCATTGGGGAGTAAAAGATCCACTTAAAGAAGAAGTCTGTGCCTGTTTGTCGTAACGCTGTTGAAAGATTGAACTCTTCGCCATGATGATGAACCACATGTGATGCCCACAATATTTTTATTTCGTGATGACAGCGATGCAACCAGTAGTAACTAAGATCATAAAGAACAAAGGCTATGACCCAAACATACGCATCGTAGCTATTCAGTATGCCAAGGTTAAAACTTTGGTAAATCCATGCATATACCAGCCCCTGAACCCCCAGACGAAGATAAGAGGGGAACCTACTAATCATGCCTAGGCTTATGCTAGTGAAAGTGTCGTTTAGCCGGTAGTTATTCTTATTTTTAAAATATCCATACAGAAATTCACACATGATCATAAGTGTGAATATCGGAGCTGCGTAAGCTATTAAATTAGAGGTGTGCATTAATTTATAATCCCAACATGTAAAAACTATCAAAATACCAGCATTTATCAAGCTTTATTTATGGTCGGGATGGCCGGATTTGAACCGACGACCACCACACCCCCAGTATGGTGCGCTACCAGGCTGCGCTACATCCCGAAAGGATTAGTGTATCCTACATGTATGTTAAAAAAATTAACCTTAATTGCTTGGGTGCCACTGTTTTTGTCGCTGATTTATCCCGCTTTATATGGAGGCGTTGTGGAGATAATTCAATTAATTGCTTTAGTAACAATTCTTGTGCATCTGATTGAATTTTTTGTTTTCTTCAAAACTACCACTAAAAATGGTGTATTAGAAGGTTTTGTAATGACGCTTATCTTTGGTTATGTCTATATACGTGAATTAAGGAAGTAGAGATTCCACCTTTTTCAATGATTTGATTAAAGCTTTTTTGACCTCAACTGCGTCTTTGTTTTTTCCAGGATGAGCTGAGTAAACAAGATTGGTGAAGTGTTCTCTTAGCTTCTCATTTTGATCAACGTTTTTCTCGGCAAAACGGTTCTTTAACTCTTCAAACTTTATCTTAGATACCATCTCTTTTGGGCCTACTGGATCAAGACCAGCGAACATTTGAAACCTGATTGACGCTTCAAATAAATCCATTGCTTCTGCTGGTTTGCCATTCACAAACTCTGGGATCAATTCTTTTGCTACCTTTTCTGAGCCAACATCAATAAGTTGCTCAAACAGCTCTTGATAGCGTTTGAGTTTTTCCTGAGCTTTTTCATTCCTTTGCAACATTGCAAAGTCTTTAAGAGCTTTCCTAAATTTTTTCTCTTCTTGGGTGCCTTGCAGATTTTCTAGTTCCTTGAACTTTTCCTCTGCCTCTCCAGGAGAGAGCTCTTTCTCCCTTAAGCTTTTAATTATCTTGTCCATTAATCCTCTAGATTCATCAAGCTCTTTGTCTTTAATCATCAAGAATTCATAGCAGATATCATCGAATTGCTTATTAATCTCAGGGTCTAGTTTTTTGCCGGCAGGGCCAAGCGTTCTCCATTTATCTTGTAGCTCTCTTATTTTTACGACCGCATCATCTAATTCGTCTTTATTTAGTGCCTGAACTTCAACAATCACAGCTTCTTTTTGGGACTTATTGTATTGCTCAACCTCGGCCAAAAGCTTATTGATACCGTCTCGAGAATCTCTAAATTTTTTGTTGAGTTCTTGGAAATCTTGATCTGGAACAGGGGAAAAGATTTTCCATTTTTCATGCACCCCTTTAAGAAATTTTACTATTTGAATAACTGTTATATTCTCTGGGCTTTTGCCTGATGGGAAAGATTCAATTTGACTAATTAGATCTAATTTCTTAGCTTTATTTTCTTCTTTTTTGCCTTCAAGCTCAGCAAAATAGTCTTTGCAAGGAAGCCAAGCTTTTTCACAAGCATCTTTAAAAATTCCCCACTTTTCTTTACTAGCTGTCTTGCCATGTTGGTCTAAGTTTTGCCATTGTCTTTGCAATGAATTTATTTCATTTGCCAATTTTCTGGGTTCTAAACTTTTTGTAGCCAAGGTGTTTACAGCAGTAATAAGTTGGGTCCTCTTATCAGAGGTAGCAAATTCAGCCCAATCATCATACTCTTTGGCTGTAAAGTTTAATCGTTGAAACTTGTGCCTAAACCTTGAAGGTACGGGCTTGTCTTTGTTAAAAAGAGAATTAAGCTTTCTGAGATCTTTTTGTGCCTTTTTAATTTGGCCTGAAGCAAACAGCTGCTCGATGCCATTAAGTTGTTGATTTAAGTTTATTGCTTTGTCAGTCACAAATTTAGTTGAAATTTATTTATAATCCAATCAAACACTATTTGAATGAAACGGATTTTAACAGGTATTACGCCAAGTGGCTATCCTCACTTAGGAAATTATATAGGAGCAATCAAGCCTTCTCTAGACCTTTTAGACGAAAAGTGCGAATCATTTCTATTTATCGCCGACCATCATGCTCTTATTAAGGTATGGGATCCAAAAAAATTAAAAGAACTAACTCATCAAGTTGCAATGGCATGGCTCGCCTCTGGGCTTGATCCAAGCAAAACATTTTTTTACAGACAATCAGATATTCCAGAGATTACTGAGCTGGCATGGATACTGAGCTGTGTTACAGAAAAAGGATTATTAAACCGAGCTCATGCCTACAAAGCTGCCATAGACATAAACAAAGAAAGCGGCAAAAAAGATATGGAAGAAGGGATTTCTTTGGGCTTGTTTTCATATCCCTTGCTAATGGCCTGCGATATTCTTTGTCCCAATGCCACTCATGTTCCTGTTGGAAAAGACCAGCAACAACATCTAGAAATGACTAGAGACATTGCACATAAATTCAATAATAGATACGGTGAGGCTTTTAACTTGCCCAAAGCTGTCATAGCTGACGAAAAAACTGTTCTAGGCATTGATGGAAGGAAAATGTCAAAAAGCTATAACAACATAATTCCTTTACTGGGCTCAGAAAAAGACCTTAAAAAATCTGTGATGAGGATAGTCACAAATTCCCAAGAGCCTGGAGAAAGAAAAGAATGGAAAGACAATGTTTTATTCTCGATATATTCAGCTTTTGCTAATGAAAGCAGTCTCAGTGAGATGAAGCAAAAATTTGAGGATGGCATTGGATGGGGCGATGCCAAAACAATAGTCTTTGAGGAACTTAATGAGCTTATTGCTCCCATTAGAGAGAACTTTGAAAAACAAAAAGGGGAGCTTAAATACATCGAAGATGTACTTCAACAAAATGCTAGAAAGGTCAGAGAGACCACTAAACCTCTACTAGAAAAAGTAAAATCGCTTGTAGGCATTGGTTCATTTTAATTAATGTATCAAACCAAAACAGAAAAAAACTACCTTTGGATTTTTTTTACGATGCTCAGCATCGGTCTTGGGCAATCCTTGGTCTTCACCTCAATACCTATTTTTGCTCGAGAAAGTGGGTTAAGTGAGGTAGAAGTTTCTCTGATATTTGGAATCTCCGCATTTGCTTGGTTTTTTGCATCACCTTTCTGGGGCAGGTACAGTGAAAAACTAGGATCTCGTACGGTTGGCATAATAGGATCTATTGGATATTCAGCCAATATGATCCTTATCATACTGCCTCTTTTTTTATTTGAGAAAGGCCTCTTAACAAGCAGTCTCTTGTTGCCAGCTTTAATAGCTGCGCGGATGGTCTATGGAATATTTGGCTCCGCTACAAGACCGGCATTATTTGGTTTTGCAGGAAAAATATCATCGCCCGATAAAAGAGCAGCCGTTTTTTCAAACCTTGAATCTGGGTTTGTGCTGGGTACTGTATTGGGCCCTTTAATTGGAGCTTTCTTATTCCGCTACACCAACAATGAATTACCTTTCATACTCTTTGGTGCCATTGGTTTGGTTGTTGCAATTCAACTAAGCAATCGACTGAGGAATATCCCAGAAGCTAAAGCAAGCCTCGAGAGACCAAGCAGACTGAGGCTACTAGATAAGAGGGTCTGGCCTTTTATTTTTGTGTCCTCTCTTGCAAGTGTAGCTCAAGCAATAATCTTCCAGACCATGGGTTTTTACATATACGATAAGCTTGGCTATAGTGCACAAGAAGCTGCAATTTACGTCAGCATATGTTTTGGGATATGGTCGGTTTCTGTGGTTGTGACTCAATCTTTGATAAACCCCTTGTTTCATTCCATAAAAGCTATGATGATTATCGGACCGATACTCAGTGCTTTATCGTTTGTAGCCCTGATCTTTTCCAACGAAATATTTGCTCTTGTGGGTACTTTAATACTTAATGGCATTGGTTTGGGCATAACGCGTCCGAGCTATAACTCAGCACTGTCATTAAGCCATGACAAAAAATTTCAAAGCTCTGCAGCAGGAATGATGGGAAGCACTCTGCCTATTGGTCACATGGCCGCTCCACTGCTTATTGGACTTTATTTAGTTGATTCTGCATATTTGTATTTATTATCAGCTCTTATTTCATTGCTTGCTGTTGGATTTACCCTTCTGCATCCGTATATACTTAAATCAGATGCGTACAAATAAAAAAGCTCTTTTACTAATCTCTTTAGGGACACCTGATTCTCCAAACTTTATTGATGTTGGTAAATATTTGAGTGAGTTCCTGATGGATAGCAGGATGATAAGAGTGCCCTGGTTGCTTAGGTTCATATTGGTAAATCTCATTATTGTTCCTACAAGATCCTTTTCATCTTCAAAAGCATACAAGGAACTTTGGACTGAAAGAGGATCTCCATTGAAATACCACATGGAAGATTTAACAGAGAAAGTTGGGTCAAAGCTCAGTAATTCTCACGATGTTTATTACGCCATGCGGTACAAAAACCCTTCTTTAGAATCTGTATTGGCTGAAATATACAGTAAGCGATATGAAGAGATTGTTCTGTTCCCAATTTTCCCACAGTACTCTTCAGCAGCTAATGGATCATTTCTAGAAAAAGCCCAAAAAATTATTGCAAAGTGGGATGTTATTCCGAGAATCTCAACCATTGATCAGTTTTACAATAGACAAGATTTTATTGATGCGTTTACTAAAAATATTCTGAACTTTAATTTGGATGAATATGAAAAAATTATCTTCAGCTACCATGGCTTACCGATGAGTCAGTTAGATGAGGTGTATGCAGAGGGCAAATGCGATGATAGAAATTGCCACGAAGGAGTTCACGGTGACAATCATTATTGCTATAAAGCCACTTGCTACGAGACAACAAAATTACTTATTGAGAATGCAAAAATAGATAGCAAGAAAACGATAACAGCTTTTCAATCTCGACTTGATTCGGGTTGGGTCAAGCCTTTCTCCGACGAAGTCATAAAAAAATATGCGCAAGAGGGCATTAAAAAAATACTTGTAGTCTCACCATCATTTACCACAGACTGTTTGGAAACGATTGTTGAGATTGGCAGCGAGTACCAGGAACTCTTTGAGGAACATGGTGGTCAAAGACTTGATTACGTACCTTCTCTCAATTCCGACGATAATTGGGTAGAATGTATTGTAAGTATGTCCAGGGAGAACCGATGAAAGATATATTAGATTTACAAAAGGCATCCTACATCAAAGAGGGCGTCCCAACCTATCACCAGAGGGCAGATAGACTAAAAAGGTGCATAGCCTTGATTGAAACCCATGATGATCAAATCATTGAAGCCTTAAACGAAGATTACAAAAATAGATCCAAGCATGAAATTATGACTTCTGAGATTGTGCAATCTGTAAGAAATCTAAATTTCACACTTAAAAATTTAAAGAAGTGGATGAAACCTCAGCGTCGCACCCCTTCATTGGGAGCGGGACTAATGGGAGCTAAAAGCATTATGGTGCCATCACCACTTGGTTCGGTTGGTGTCATTGCGCCTTGGAACTTTCCTGTAGGAATGGTGTTTTATCCTGCTGCATCAATTTTTGCAGCAGGAAATAGGATTATGGCTAAGCCGTCTGAATTTACCCCAAGAACTTCCGAACTTATGAAAGAGGCGGTAGGTAAATATTTTGATGAAAGTGAATTTGCAGTTATCTTGGGTGGTCCCGAAATAGGATCTGAATTTTCTGGCTTACCTTTTGATCATCTACTATACACTGGGAGCGGAAGGGTAGCGAAAAAAGTTTTGGCTAAAGCAGCAGAAAACATTGTACCAACTACCATGGAATTAGGAGGCAAAAGCCCAACAATTATTTCCGACAATGTTGACATCGATATGGTAGCCAAACGGATTATGTTTGTAAAAACATTAAACTCTGGTCAAATATGTCTATCCCCAGATTACATCATGGTAAAACGAGGGATGGAGCAACAGTTGGTCGTGGCACTCGAAGAGACATTTAATAGCTTTTATGAAGGCAATGAAAATGACTATACATCAATGGTTAATTCCAATCATTTCAACCGCATGAATGGCTATGTCGAAGATGCGGTAGCAAAAGGTGCAGAATTAATAAATATCGGCAATGTCGACGATGCATCAAAAGATACCATTGGCACTAAAATCTTGCTAAATGTTAACGACAATATGCGAGTTATGCAGGATGAGATTTTTGGTCCTGTGTTTCCGATTATGGTTTATGACCAACTTTCAGAGGCTGTAGACTATGTCAATAAACATGATCACCCATTAGGTCTTTATTTCTTTAGTGACGACAAGAAAGAACAAGAGTTTGTGATAAATAATACACGATCAGGCGGAGTGACAATCAACGATACCATGTTTCATTTAATGCAATCACAGTTACCATTCGGGGGAGTTGGGCCATCAGGTTTTGGTTGCTACCATGGCTATGAAGGTTTCTTAAACTTTTCCAATTTAAGATCTGTGTACTACCAAACAAAAATTGACTCACTTTTTGAAATGATGAGGCCTCCAAGAGGCAAGCTCTTAGAACAGATGTCTAAAGTGATGAAGAAATTATCTTGATAGATTTTGTTTCAAAGCTTTCTCTTAGCTATCTTTTTAAACCTGGGACCAAACATCTTTCGGTTCTAACAGTTTTTACTTCATTAGGAATTGCTATTGGTACCGCTGTCGTAATTATTGTTATTTCAGTGATGAATGGTTTTCAAGACGAGCTAAGAACTCGAATTTTGGGGGCTATTCCACACCTTACTTTTGAAAAGCCCGGAGGATTTGCTGATATTGATCAGGTTAGAGCAACAGTAAATCAAAATTCAAATGTTGTTGATTCACAAGAATTTTTTATAGCTCAATCAATACTATCGAGCCCTGATACAACCAGAGGAGTCATGATTAAGGGTACCGATGAAAATGAAATTTCAATCATTGCTGACAACATAATAGAGGGTAATTTAGATGCACTGGATGCTAGCAATAATATAATCTTAGGGGATGCTCTGGCATTTGAGCTTGGCACCTTGCCCGGCGATACTGTTTCATTGGTGGTCTCCAATCAGATGAATCCACTTGCAAATATACCAAGAGTAATAAGCCTTAAAGTTTCAGGATTATTCTCTGTTGGCTCTGAAATAGATCAAAACTATGCATTGATTGGTACAGATGCTTTCAGGAAAGCATTTCGTCCTACAAATGGTGCTGGAATAGAAATACAGCTTAGAGATGTCTTTACAACTGAGCAAACAGCCTCTGAGCTATTAGCAGACTTAGACTTAGGCTCTTACGTCAAAGTCTCTAGCTGGGATCAGTCATATGGTAGTTTGTTTCGGGCAACGCAGCTTGAACGTACCATGGTTTCATTATTAATGTCCTTAATATTATTAATAGCTATTTTTAGCATGCTGATATCAATTAATAGCCTGGTTAAAGATAAAAGGTCTGAAATTGCAATCCTTAGAACCATTGGTTACTCCAAATGGGACATTCAAAGAGTTTTTCTGCAACTTATTGCCTTCATTGGTATTTTTGGTGTGGTTTTTGGAAATATCATTGGAATTGCTTTCTCAAACAACATTACTGAGTTTTTTCAGTTCTTAGCCTCTGTTTTTGATATCTCCCTTATGAATACGTATTACGTTGACTACTTTCCATCTAGGGTTGAGTTTAATGAAGTATTGCTCATTAACTTCTCAACACTGCTAATTTTATTTGTCTTTGGCTACATTCCAGCCAGAGTTGCCGCCAACACTGAACCTGCAAAGATAATTAACCAAGAATGATCGAACTAAACAAAGTCAGTAAATCCTATGGATCCAAGCATCAAAAGCATGACGTATTGGATGGAGTTTCTTTAACCTTTGAAAGCAATGGTACTTATAGTTTGGTTGGTCCATCAGGTTCAGGTAAAACAACGTTTTTGAATATTCTTTCAGGCCTCGATTCATTTGATGATGGTTCAATCGTAGTGAATGGCACTGATATAGCTAATTTAAATCAGGATGAGCTGAGTAAGTTAAGGAGAGATTATTTTTCTTTTGCCTATCAGTTTCATTATTTATTGGAAAATCTAACTGTGTTTGAGAATTGTTTGGCATCTGATTTGTCAGCTAGAGAAAGTGATATAAAAAGTATTCTTGAAAACCTTGGCATTGGTGGATTAGCTCATAAATTTCCAAGCCAAATCTCTGGAGGTGAAAGGCAACGAGCTTCGCTTGCAAGAGCCTTAACAAAAAAACCAAAAATTCTTTTATTGGATGAGCCAACAGGCAATCTTGATGAAAATAACAGTGCAGTTGTCCAAGAATTGCTTTTAAATTATGCCAAGCAAAATAACTGTTTGATGATATATGTAACCCATGATCTCCCTTTTGCAGAAAGGGCTGATAAAATCCTAAGAATAGAAAACAAAAACTTAAGTTTTTAAATATGACATACAGCTAAATTGATGTGTACAACCAGAAGATATTTTTTTAAATTACCGCGATTCTAAATTATGAATAATTCGCTCTATCAAAGACTCCTAGGCTATACCTTTAAGCATAAAGGTCTTTTTGCCTTAAGTATTTTTGGATTTTTGTTGTTTGCTATTGCTGACATATCTGCAGTTGAATGGCTCAAAAGGGTTATTGGCTACATTAATGATAGCTCAGATGGCTTTCTAAACCCTCTAAACCTTGCTCTTTTTCTACTTAGTGTATCGGTTCTAAGGGGCATTGGTTTCTACATCGGTAACTATTTTATGGCCAACGTCGGGTTAAAAGTTGTTCACAATATGAGAGAGGACATCATAAGAAACCTACTTTATCAGCCCATGAGTTTTTTTGATCAAGCGTCTAAAGGTGAAATAGTAAATCGTATTATCTTTACCACTAATCAGATCACTGGTGCAGCCACCAATGCGCTAAAAATACTTGTAAAAGAGGGTTTCTTGCTTATTGGGTTATTTGTCTATTTGCTTTATCTAAGCTGGAAACTAACAGTAGTTATAGTTTTAATTGCTCCCCTAATTGCCATAGTTGTTTCCTGGGCTGGGAAAAGGCTTAGAAAGGTAGCAAAGAAAATACAGGACGTTATGGGCCAAGTAACACAAGTAAGTAACGAGATCGCCAATGGGGCTCAAGAAATTAAATCTTTTGCAAATGAAGAGGCAGAGCAGAAAAGGTTTAAAAATGCCAACGATGAAAACCTTCTACAAAACTTAAAAATGGAGAGCACTTCGAACTTGGCAACTCCTGTCATACAGGTCTTTGTGGCACTCGCACTAGCATCAATGAGCTACTTGGCTTTGAGCAATCTTGAAGAGCTTAACTTGCCATCTGAATCTTTTGTGGCCTTTTTTACCGCTGCTGGTCTTATGGCACGGCCTATTAGGCAACTATCAAGCTTAAATGCTGTTATTCAAAAAGGTTTAGCAGCAGCAGAAGATATTTTTCAGAGCATGGATAAGCAGCCGGAAGATTATGAAAGTGGGATTGATTTATCTAAATCCCTAGAGGGCAGTGTCGAATTAAAAAACGTTAATTTTGCCTACAACGAAGATGGCGAAAATGTCTTAAACAATATCTCTCTAACTGTAGAAAAAGGTCAAACCATAGCTTTAGTAGGAAGGTCAGGCAGTGGGAAATCAACCATAGTTAATCTATTAAATAGATTTTATGATAGTTACTCTGGTCAGATTACTATCGACGGATACGACATCAAGAAGATTAAGCTAAAAGATTTGCGGTCCTCAATATCCTTTGTTTCCCAGGATCCAATGCTCTTCAACGATACCGTAAGAAGCAATATTGCCTATGGAAATAAAGATGTAAGCGAAAATGCCATCTATCAGGCTGCTCGAGAAGCCAATGCTTATGAGTTCATAATGAACCTGCCTGACGGCTTTAATACCAACATTGGTGACAATGGTATGCTTTTATCGGGAGGAGAAAAGCAGCGAATAGCCATTGCAAGAGCTCTGCTTAAAAAATCATCAATACTGATTTTTGATGAGGCAACTTCGGCACTGGATAATGAATCGGAGAAAGAAATCCAAAACGCCATTGAAAAAGCTTCAAAAAATAAAACTACATTCATTATTGCCCATAGATTAAGTACCGTTGAGAAAGCCGATAAGATATGTGTGCTTGAAGATGGTGCTATCACCCAAATCGGTACTCACGACCAACTTATTAAGGAAGAGGGTTTGTATAACGTGCTTCAAGGCAGTCCAATTGTTGAAGAGGTTAGGCAAGATGTTATTGAAGAAGATACCTTCATTCCAACTAAAATTCCTGACGAAATTAGCTACTGGGATAGGTATGGCTTTGTCAATCTAGCCTTGTTGCCAGTGAGCTTTATCTATTGGATAGGCAGCTCACTTAAAAATCTGTTTCACAAACCTAAAAGATCAAACTCAAATGAAATACCTGTGATTGTAGTTGGCAATCTGACTGTTGGAGGCAATGGCAAAACTCCCCTAGTCAACCAAATAGCATCGGATCTTTTAAATCTCGGTTATCAGCCAGGAATAATATTACGTGGCTATGGTGGCAAGTTTATTGGCACTAAACTAGTTGATGATTTAACCACAGCAAAAGAAGTTGGTGATGAAGCTTTATTCCACTTCAATCGTGGCTTCACTGTAGTTGTCGACAGAGATAGAGCCAGAGCTTTATCTTTTTTGGAAAGAAATACTGAGTGTGACATAGTTGTTTCCGACGATGGACTGCAGCACAGCAATTTAAGAAGGGATTTTGAAATTGTGGTCGAAGACTCCAAGAGGAATTTTGGAAACAAACTTTTCCTACCTTCTGGCCCTCTGAGAGATAATCTCACAAAACTAAAAAAAATCGACCTTTTCATGCATAGTGGCAGAGCCATTGCTAGCTCAAACTTTTTTGAACTTGAACCAGATTCATGGGTTCATTTAGCAAGTGGCAAGGAACAGCCGATAGAAGAATACCCATTTGGCAAAGTGGCCAATGTTGTTTGTGGGATAGCAAACCCTGCCAGATTTTTTGAAACTCTAAATGGATTAAAAATTAATTTTGAGCATAGGGCTTTCAAAGATCATCATTACTTTTCAAAAAAAGATTTAGATTTTGACTACACCAGACCAATTGTTATGACAGAAAAAGATGCTATGAGAGTCAAAGATAAGATTGATTCTGACGGCATTTGGTACCTAAAAATGAAGGTAAAAATGAACATTAATCTATCCAAACTCATTGTTGAAAAATTAAATGGCTAGGAGCTTTTCAATTATTATTCCTGCAAGGCTGTCGTCTACAAGGTTGCCAGAAAAGTTGTTAAAAGTTGTTAAAGGTAAACCTTTAATTCAATGGACTTGGGAAAATGCTTTAAAAACCAAAGCTGCAAATGTAACCGTAGTTACCGATTCAAAAGAAATTTTTACTGCGATCCATAGCAAAAGTGGCCAGGCTTTTATGACTGCAAAGCATCATGAAACCGGCACCGATAGAATTAATGAATACATTACCAAAACAAACCTTCCAGATGATGAGCTTATTATAAACTTGCAGGGCGATGAGCCCTTACTAAGCCCAGATCTGGTAAACGATTTGGCAGATTTTATGATCGACAATAACTTTAATTTCTCAACCCTTTGCAAACCATTTAAGAGCGATGAAGAGCTTAAAGATATAAACAAGGTCAAAGTACAGCTATCTGAAGATCAGAAGGCAGTAGCATTCTCCAGAGAGCCGCTAGGAAACCTATCAGCCAAACAAAACTTTCATCACATTGGGGTATATGGATATTCTGCTGGTGTGCTTACATATTTTGCCGGGCTAGAGCAAACAAACAACGAAAAGAGAGAGAAACTTGAGCAATTAAGGGCTCTTGATAACAACCTTGATATACATGTTCTAAAAATCGACGAATGTCGCTCATTTGGCATTGATACCCTAGAGGATCTAAATAAGTTTGAGGAATTGTTAGAAAATGAAACCTGAGGCTAAAGACCTTACCCTAAACAACTCCTTTAAACTGCGTTCGAAGGCAATGAATTACTACGAATTTATTTCCAATGAAGAACTTAATAGCTTCTTTAAAAATTCACATCATTATGAAGATTTATCAATTGTGGGTGAGGGGACCAATTCAATTTTCCCAAGTGTTTTTCATGGCACAGTCTTACGATCAACCAATGAGAGCATAACAGAAACTCTAAACAGTGATTTCACCATTAAGGTTGGTGCTGGGTGTAATTGGGACCACTTAGTTGATGAATGTGTGAATAACAAATTGTTTGGTCTTGAGAACCTAGCAGGCATACCTGGTTCGGTTGGGGCTGCCCCCATACAAAACATTGGTGCCTATGGTAAGGAATTATCTCAGTTTTTAACTGAGGTTGAGGTTTACGATCTAAAAGAAAAGATTTTTAAAAATCTAAGCAATGAGGAATGTAAGTTTGGTTATAGAACGAGCATATTTCAATCGCATAAGGAGTTTTTAATAACGTCGGTAACCATTAAGCTGGAAAAGGTTTTTCAGCCTTATATGGCCTATAAGGACCTAGAAAATAAAAAAATCGATTCATCCAAAGAAATGGTTGAGCTGATTCGAAAAATCAGAGATGACAAGCTGCCCGACAGGGAATCTTTCCCTAACGTTGGTAGTTTCTTTAAGAATCCTATACTTAGCCAGGATGAGTATGACTCAAATGAAAAATTGCATAAACTTGCCAACGTCTGGAGGGAAGGGGGCAGCATTAAGCTTTCAGCAGCAGAATTAATTGAATTAGCTGGCCTTAAGGGCATAAAAATTAACAATGTTGGCGTCTCCTTGAAGCACGCCCTAGTTCTTACATGCACTGGCATTGCCACTCAAGAAGACCTGGTTTTCATGACAAACTTAATTAGAGAAAGAGTAAAAAATGATTTCGATCTTGATTTAAAAGCAGAACCAAATTTTCTATGAGTTTTACTTTATTTTTATCTTTGGCATTTGCTCATCTAGTGGCAGTAATTTCTCCAGGACCAGACTTTTTCTATATCGTTAAAAGTGCATTCCAGAGGGGTTTCATTAATAGTTTTTTTTCAGCAATTGGAATTGGGTTTGGTGTATTTTTGCAGTGCCTTTTTAGCATTCTGGGGTTATCTGTTCTATACAGCATCATTCCAAATCTTTACTTAATAATCGGATCCCTCGGTGCGAGCTACCTCGTATATATAGGTTTGATGGGTCTTATTAGCAAAAGCACTGAGATTTCCAATGAAAACCCAACCAATCGAACACCCGTTTCAGCCTTGAAAAGCTTCTTTGGAGGTGTAACTGTTAACGTCTTGAATATAAAGGCCTTTGTTTTTTTTGCTGCTTTGTTTGGCGGTGTGATTGATGAATTGACGCTCAATGAAGAACTGTCCATATCTTTATACTTTTTTATTGCTACTGCGCTTTGGTTTATATTTTTATCCTTCACCCTTGCCAAAGGGATCAAAACGCTTATCAATATCGAGACACAAAACAAAATAATAAAAATATCCTCGGTATCCTTAATAATCGTAGGCATTGGGTTAGGAGTCTATATATGGACTTAAAAGCCATTGAAAAATCATTATTGCAACTCGATGAATATCCTTTAGAACAATGGAATCCTAAGCTCTGTGAGGGCGTGAGGTTTGATATAGATAAGGATGCTAACTGGTTTTACAATGGTTCAAAAATTGAAAGACTCAATATGATCAAACTTTTTTCAAAGCTCGTTAAAATGGAGGGTGAAAGGTATTTTATCGTCACACCAAGCGAAAAAATTCCAGTCTATGTTGTTAATGAGGTTTTCTCCATTATTGATTTCAAAAAAGAGAATAATGATTACTTTTTTAAAACCAACACCAATGAATGGGTAAAGCTCACAAAACATTCACCTTTAATTGTGGAAACTAAGAACAACCAACCTTACCCAAGAATGGAACTAAATCAGAACATTTCAGGCTTGTTAACTAGAAGCTTGTTCTACAATCTAGTTTCAGAAGCTCAGGATAATGGTGATAAATCTTTTATTGAGTCAGATAAAACTTTGTTTTATTTAAATTAAAAAACAATCTCTGCGACCACAGGAAAGTGATCGGACACCCCACGTTTTCTTTTTTGGTCGAATCTTATCTGAAACCCCTCATTATCAGTCTGAAGAGGGTGTTTAACTACCTTTATTGTCTCGGGGATAAATTTCGCTCCTGAGTTACGCAGCACCATAATACTATCCAGGTAAGACCAGGTTCTATTTCTAAAGTAAAAGGTTGAACCAAGACAATCTGCACAGCCTTCCAGATGTGATATCTTCCATGTTGGCAAAGCGAAATCACGGTAAATATTCTCGGCTTTGTCTTCAGTGGAGTTGACATTAAAGTCTCCTACTGCCACCGCAGGTACAGTGGTTTTTGATGCGATTTTATTTAAACTTTCAAATGCATCCTTGCGCATTGAGCTGGCATGATGCCCGGCAGGAAAGTGCACAACAAAGACTTTAAAATCTTTGCCCCTAACATCCAAAGTGACCTCATAAACTCCTCGTGTATCTCTTTGTGCTTGTGTGGTGACACCTGCAAACTCTATTCGATGCAGAATTGACTCTTTAATGGGAAATTTTGAAATAATACCTAAGTCTATGCCTCTCTCGTCTTGCCCCTCAATTAAATCGTAAGCTACATAACCGTTTTGCTTTACTCGGTCGTACAAACGCTCAAGCATGCCAATATTTTCAACTTCCTGGAGCCCAATGATATCAACGTCTTCTGATGAAATAACCGTCGATAAATTTTGTAATTTAATGTCAATAACCTCATCGTTCCAATCTAGATACAAACAACTATCGCGCCAACTCTTAACCTCGATTAAATTGCAACCTTCTAGGTGTTTTGCAGTCTGTTTATCTTTAAGTGCTATGTAAGTCTCATCAACTCTGTTGGGGTCGTCCTTGTTATCAAAAAGATTCTCGACATTAAAAGTCATAACAGAGACTTTTTCGGCATTTAGGGCAAAGGTTAAAAAAAAGATTAAGACAAATCTCACTTGATTTTTATAGTAGAAACTTTATCCGCATATGCAGCATTGCCTCTATTTATTTCCAAACTAACAATGGCGTTAATGGCTAAAGAAATAAAAAAAACTAATAAAATCTTCATAAATTAATTCCTTCTGCCGATAATAATTGCTTTTTCTTTGAAACACCACCACGCATAGAGAATCCGCCTATTTTATTATTGCTAGCGATCACTCGATGACAAGGCACATCAATAGGGAAGGGGTTCTTACCGCAAGCATTAGCAACAGCACGATACGCTTTTGGTTTGTCAATCTTTTGTGCCAATTCTTTGTACGACATCACAGAGCCTCTAGGAATTTTACGCATCTCATGCCAAACCTTTTTTTGAAATAAGGTAGCGGGGTAGTTATCTATTTTCTGCGATAAATTCATCGACCTTTTCTTCCATAATGCTTAGAGGAATTGATCCAAAGCTAAGAATGAAATCGTGATAATCTCTAATGTCAAAATTGTCCCCCAGTTCTGCCTTGGCTTTATCTCTTAGGTCCATGATTTTCAGCTGACCAATCTTATAAGCCAGAGCTTGTCCTGGCCATGCAATATACCTATCAACTTCGTTTTCAATGTCTTGCTGAGTTTTGGCTGTATTCTCCAAGAATAGGTTTATTGCATCGTCCCTAGTCCAATCTTTGTAATGCATTCCTGTGTCAACAACCAATCTGATGGCGCGCCACATATCG
The DNA here is from genome assembly GCA_003331605.1 of SAR86 cluster bacterium. Taxonomy (GTDB): domain Bacteria; phylum Pseudomonadota; class Gammaproteobacteria; order Magnimaribacterales; family TMED112; genus TMED112. Next base: position 12,429 of record QOPD01000007.1, on the reverse strand, counting down.
TAAGTTAGCTGACCAATCTTGTCATAGGGATCTTCGTACAAACCCATACTTTCTCCCAACTGCTCACTATAGAGCCCCCAGCCTTCAACAAAAGCTGTAAAACTCAAGTAGTTTCTAAAATTTGGAACATTTTCAAGCTCTTGGGCAAGGGATATTTGATGATGATGGCCTGGTACTGCTTCGTGTACTGTCAAAACTGGGATCTCATATTTAGGTCTTGTTTCCGGCTTGTATAGGTTTGCATAAAAATACCCAGGACGACCTGCACTCGGGGCATTGTAGTAAGCTGTGGTAGTGAAGGGTGCTGATTCCATTGGGATAGGAATGACGCCATAAGGCGCTCTAGGTAGCTTATTGAAGAGTGTTGGCATGTATGCATCAATCTTCTTTGACATGGCTCTGTAGGCATCAAGGAGCTCTTCGCCTGTCTCATAATAAAATTGTGGATCTGTTCGTAGAAATTCTAAAAATGAGCGGAAATCGCCTTCCCAAGCCACTGAATCCATGACGTCTTCCATTTCAGACCGTATACGAGCAACCTCCTGCAAGCCAATTTCATGTATTTCGTCTGGCGTTAGATCTGTTGTTGTATGGTATCTAGCGAGATATTCGTACCATTCTCTGCCATTGGGTACTTCTTTGATACCAATGCCTGCTCTAGACTGAGGCAGATATTCTTCGCGTAAGAAAGTTGCTAATTCTTGATAGGCAGGGTTTAGTTCCTCCAAAATGTATGTTTTGACGTTTGAAATTAGCTCCTGAGCATCATCTTTGCCTAAAACCTCATCACTACCAAGAAATACTCGTAAATAGGGATGAGAATCAATTTCAGCGCCCAGCAAAGATTCAATTTGCGATACTACACCTTCAGTTACCAAACGTGGCTGAGTGTAGCCTTTTGATAAACCTTCTCTGTTGTTAATCAGGGAATTTTTGACGTTCTGGGTGTAACCTTTAACCCGCTCAAACCAATTCAAATAATCAGATTTTGTCGTAAAACTAAGTCGATTGCCATAATCGTAGTAATCTTGCACGCCGCCTCTTTGATTGAGCCTCATGTAGAAGGATGGATATTTTCTGCCTTCTAGACTAACCTCATAATCTAACTTCAAAAGACGGTAATTTAATTGGTTCTCTTCTGATAAATTGCCTGAGTTGATGGAATCCAATACTTTAAGCACATACTCTTCGTAGTCCCTGTTGTCGTAGAAATCAGCCACCGAATTACTCGAGACTTTATCGTCGTAACGTTTGTCGCCCAGCAAGCTTGCAAAATATGGACTCTTTTCTAGAGTTGTTTCCCAATTTTCATCGAGAAACTCTTCGAAATTCATCTCGTCGGCATTCTTTTTTTCAGTAGTGAGGTAACTGTAAGCAAAGTTTGATGCAATCCCAACGATTGCCGCAATAAGGATAACGCTAATAAACTGTCCAAATTTCATAGTTAAAGATTACTACATATTTGGATAATTTGGGCCACCTCCGCCTTCGGGGGATACCCACTTAATATTCTGGGATGGTTCCTTAATGTCGCAGGTCTTACAATGAATGCAATTTTGGGAATTGATTTGAAATCTTTTGACCCCATTCTCCTCTACTATCTCATATACACCTGCAGGACAATACCTCTGCGCAGGCTCATCATAGAGCTCTAGGTTCTTTTCTATTGGTAAATTAGCATCTTTCAATACCAAATGGCACGGCTGATCTTCCTCGTGATAAGTGTTAGATAAAAAGACTGAGCTTAACTTATCAAAAGTAATCTCATTGTCGTATTTTGGATAATCAATTTTTTTAGTCTCCTTTGCCGGCAATAAACACTCATGATCTGGAGTAGGATGGTTTAGAGTAATCGGCATTTTGCCTCTAAAAATAAGTTGGTCTAATACGTTCATAGCGGCGCCAATTAAGCCGCCAAATTTATGAAAAAATGGCCCAAAGTTTCTTGATTTATAAAGCTCCTCATAAAGCCAAGACTTTTTGATTTTCTCATCTAAAGATTTTGTTTCTCCCTTGATATTTGCCAGTATTACTTCTGCTGCATCCATACCTGACTTCATAGCGGTATGGGTTCCTTTAATCTTTGAAAAATTAAGAGTTCCAGCGTTATCTCCAACCAGATAACCGCCTGGAAAATCCATGCTAGGCAAGCTTTGAAGACCCCCTTTGATCAGCGCTCGAGCTCCATAACTTAACCTCTTACCGCCTTTGAGGTATTTTTTTATACTAGAGTGCGACTTCCATTTTTGAAATTCATCGTATGGACTTAGGTGAGGGTTCTTGTAGTCCAATGGAATCACTATTCCCAAAAGAACTTGATTGTTTTCAGCATGGTACATGTAAGAGCCTCCAGGGGTGTCGTTTGGTAGTGGCCAACCATTGGTATGAACAACAAGTCCCTCTTCGTGCATTAATGGGTCAATCTCCCAAATTTCCTTGAAGCCTATGCCATAGTGTTGAGGGTCTTTTCCTTGGCTTAGGTCAAACTTTTGTATCAGTTCCTTGCCAAGATGTCCGCGACATCCCTCAGCAAATATTGTGGCTATATTGCCTCTGATTTCCATACCTGGTTGAAATGAATCTTTGTGAGAGCCATCTTCTGCAACCCCCATATCACCTGTTAAAACTCCAACAACTCTATCGTTCTCATACAGTATCTTTGAAGCAGGGAAGCCAGGGAAAACATCGACCCCAAGCGACTCAGCTTGTTCGGCCAACCACCTACAGAGATTTGCCAAACTAATAATGTAATTACCATGGTTCTGCATCGTTGGCATTAAGAAGGAAGGTATATCAACCGAAAGATTGTCATTAATAAGAAACTTCAGACGATCTTTTTTAACAGGCACATTTAATGGTGCACCTTTCTCTTTCCAGTCAGGCATTAATTCATCGAGTGCAGTAGTTTGAAAGACGTTGCCAGACAATATATGGCCGCCAATTTCAGCACTCTTCTCTAGAAGGCAAATACTTTTATCTAGATTATTTTCTTTAAAAAGTTGTGCAAGTTTAATTGCAGCTGAAAGACCGGATGGACCACCACCCACAATCACTACGTCGTAATCCATTGATTCTCTTTCCATATTATTGACCCAAACTATTTAATTTTTCCTTAATTACTATATATTGATATCCATAATTTAAACAATGAAAATCCTAGTACCAATCAAACGAGTTAATGATTATAACGTCAAAGTAAGGCCCAACCAAAGCAATACAGATGTTGATCTTTCCAATGTGAAAATGGCAGTAAATCCGTTTTGTGAAATTGCTATTGAAGAAGCTATAAGGATAAAAGAATCTGGTAATGCTGATGAAGTGGTCGTAGTAACTGTTGGTGATGAAAAACATCAAGAGCAACTAAGAACTGCCTTAGCACTTGGAGCCGACAGAGCCATTCATGTCAAAACTGAAAACCCTCTTCAGCCTTTAGACGTAGCTAAAGTGCTCGTAAAAGTTTTTGAAAAAGAATTGCCGGAATTAGTTCTGATGGGAAAGCAAGGCATTGATGGTGACCACAATCAAACTGGGCAAATGCTAGCAGCAATGCTCGGACTGCCACAAGCTACATTCGCATCTAAGGTAGAGCTCCAATCCGGTATTGTTGAGGTGACAAGAGAAATAGACGGTGGTTTGGAAACACTAAAGGCCGAACTTCCAGCCATAGTGACAACCGATTTGAGGCTAAACGAGCCAAGGTATGCTTCACTTCCCAACATAATGAAAGCAAAAAGAAAACCCATTGATGAACTAGATTTAGGTGCACTGGCAGTGTCACTAGAAAATAGAGTCGAGTTGGTTGCGGTAGAGTCACCAGCGGAAAGACAGGAAGGCGTAAAAGTAGAGTCGGTCGACGAACTAGTTGATAAACTTAAAAACGAGGCGAAGGTTATAGAATGAAAACATTGGTACTAGTCGAACATGATAATGCTGAGGTAGCAGCTGCTACGTTAAGCACTGTAAAGGCAGCATCTTCATTGGGGCAGGAGATTGATCTTCTTGTTACCACCAGCTCTCAGGATGTCGTGCAAAAAGCTTCGAAAATTGAGGGTGTCTCAAAAGTTTTGTCGTTTGTTGACGGTCAATTTGGCAATGAAATTGCTGAAGATATAGCAGAATGTGTTGTGCAAGTAGCGAACGACTATAATTTCTTTCTAGCCAGCTCAAGCACGACCGGAAAAAACAACCTTCCAAGATTTGCAGCGCTGTTGGACATTCAACAAATTTCGGAGGTCATTGAGATAATTGACAAAACAACATTCAAAAAACCAATTTATGCTGGAGCTTGCATCGCAACGGTTAAGACCAATCAAGAGAAAAATGTTCTTTCGATAAGAACCACAGCCTTTGATAAAGCATCAGCAGAATCAGGCAATGCTGAAATCGTTGAAATGCCTTTAACCGATACTTCTTCAAAAAAATCTGCCTTTGTAAAAAATGAGCTTACAGAGTCTGATAGACCAGAACTAACGTCTGCTGACATTGTTATATCAGGCGGGAGAGGAATGCAAGATGCTGATAATTTTAAGCTTCTAGATGGTATTGCTAGTAAGCTCAATGCTGCTGTTGGAGCTTCTAGAGCGGCAGTGGATTCAGGGTTTGCTCCCAATGATTACCAGGTTGGACAAACAGGAAAATCGGTAGCACCAAACCTTTACATTGCAGTGGGTATTTCAGGAGCGATTCAGCACTTGGCTGGCATGAAGGACTCAAAAACCATTGTGGCCATCAACAAAGACGAAGAGGCACCTATTTTCAAAGTTGCCGATTACGGTTTGGTAGGCGATCTTTTTGAGGTGCTACCAGAGCTGGAATCCAAACTTTAAAGCAGAATATTTACTATCAATAGCACCACCGATAGAAATACGGTCAAAACAATAATTAAAAAAAATAATACCGTTCTGAATGGCGCTTTTTTTAGCATGTCCTCAAGGGTTTCTTTCTGGCCAACACCCAAAAGCAATGACAGCAAATTCTTTAATATTTTCATTTTAGGCTTATATTACTAACATGATAAATGTTACTCCAAGTGCTCAAGAATATCTTGCTGATCTAATCGCCAAAAAAGACTTTGAGTGCAACATAAGGATTTTTGTCTCAGATCCTGGAACACCAAGAGCAGAGACCTGTCTGGCGTTTTGCAAACCAGAAGAGTCAAAGGATTCAGATCATGTAGTTAAATACGAGAAATTCTCTTTGTTTATTGAGGAGTTAAGCATGCCATACCTTGATGACGCAGAAGTTAACTACGACAAAGATAATTTTGGCGGCCAATTAACAATTAAAGCTCCAAGCTCAAGAGTACCAAGAGTAGGAGAGGATGCCTCTCTTGAGGATAAGGTTAACTATGTCTTATACAGTGAAATTAATCCGCAATTGGCATCGCATGGGGGTAATGTTCACCTCCAGGAGATTACAAAAGATAACTACGTTGTGCTCCAATTTGGTGGCGGCTGTCAGGGTTGTGGAATGGTCGATGTAACCTTAAAAGAGGGGATTGAAAAGACTCTTTTGGATCAAGTGCCTGAAATAAAGGGTGTGCGTGATGTTACCGATCATACAGACAATGAGAACGCCTACTATAAGTAGCTAGTCTTCTTCTTTTTTTGGAAATTTATAAACAGCTACTAAGAGACCAACTTTAGGATGATCGAAGTAATGAAACTCATCAAGCTTTATCCTTCTTTGCTCATCCAAAAGATATAGGATCTCCTCCTCATCAGTATTCTCCGATTCGTTAATAGCTTTTGATCTATCAAAATCCTCCCCCAACAATTCTCTAATTCTATATTCTGATTTATTGATTAAACTAACTGAGCTCAGTGCATCTGGCCCCATTGCACATTTGGCATGTACTCGAGGGTAACGAGATTGAAACACCTTAATAACGCATTGATTGTCCTCTGAAGAAACCAAAATATAGGGCATTTCTTGTTCTGAGCCCAAGGGCTGATACCAAGATTTATGATTGTTCAGTTCTAGGCCATCAACCTCGGATATTCTGCGCATTGTTCCGTTCAATTCGTGCTCAGAGCGCTCGATTACTCTAAAGAAGCTTGGGTTAATGATTTGTTCCTCTTTCTCTTCGTTGCTTTGGTTCTCAAGAAATTCGGGAATTATCTCAAGAAAATTAAAATCAAAAGTTATATTGCTATCTAGCTCCGAAGTCTCGAAATTAAACTCTGGTTCCTGATACTCTTCTAACACTAAAGCCTCTTTGACAAGCTGATAATTGCTTACCGCATCGAAGCTTTCATCAACGGTAATTTCATCCCAAACTATTGTGGCAACTTCAACCTTAATGACGCTCTGTTCTTCGCAAAATAAAATTGAAGAAAACGTTGAAAGTAAGGCTATTTTCTTGAAAAAAGGGCTCATAAAGTTTTAAATACAAATTGTAAATTAATATATCATTTTTTAATTTACGAAATCTAATATTTTATAGGAATGGAAGCGGGTAAAAAATGGACTTAAATTTTTCAAAGGAAGACCAAGATTTTCAGTCGGAAGTAAGGGAATTTCTCGATAAGGAATATCCAAAGCATATCAAAGCAAAAATGGATAATGGCGATGATCTCACTAGAGATGAGGTTGTGGAATGGCATAAAGTTGTGGCTAAGAAAGGCTGGATGGGTCATTCATGGCCGGTTGAATACGGTGGAACAGGTTGGGATGCAACCAAAAGATACATATATTTGAGAGAGCTTGCACTTGAAGGTTGCCCTATGTTTATCCCTTTTGGGCTACAAATGGTTGCCCCTGTCATTTACACTTTTGGCTCTCAAGAGCAAAAAGATAAATTCCTTCCAAGGATTTTAAATTTTGATGACTGGTGGTGTCAGGGTTATTCAGAACCAGGCTCTGGCTCAGATTTGGCTTCACTAAAGACCAAGGCTGTAAGAGATGGGGACCACTACGTAATTAATGGACAAAAAACCTGGACAACTCTTGGCCAACACGCCGATTGGATTTTCGTGCTTGTTAGAACCTCCGATACAGGGAAAAAACAAGAGGGCATTACTTTTATTCTTGTAGATATGAAAACTCCGGGAGTGGAAGTAAAGCCAATCATTACCATTGATGGTGATCATGAAGTCAACGAAGTATGGTTTGATAATGTGCGCGTTCCTGCTGAAAATGTCGTTGGCGAGGAAGGACAAGGCTGGACCTATGCTAAATTCTTGCTTTTCCATGAAAGAAGTTCAATTGCAGGAGCTCCGCAAATGAGGCGTGCTATAAATTCACTTACCAAAAGGGCAGAGAAAATATTTCATGATGAAAAACCATTAGCTGAAGATCCATTGTTTATATCAAAAGTGGCGCAATTCCATCTTGACCTTGATGCGCTTGAGATGACAGAGTTGAGAGGTTTGGCTGCCGAGAGAGAAGGTAAGGGGCCTGGACCTGAATCTTCATTGCTAAAAATTAAGGGTACAGAACTACAGCAAAGACTAACAACCTTAGCCTTGGAGGCTACTGGTCACGAGGCATTGCCATATGGCGGGCCATATGGTTTTGAAAACCAAGAGGTTATGGCTCCAAAAGCCGCTCAGTCTGTAGCTTCAAAGTATCTTAATTTTAGAAAAGTTACCATCTATGGTGGTACCAATGAGATACAAAAAAATATTATAGCTAAAGCAGTTCTAGGGCTTTAGGGGGAAGGATGAATTTAAATTATACAGAAGAACAAGAGCTTCTAAGAGATAGTATCTCTAAGTTTTGTAGCTCAGACTACGACTTTGAAACGCGAATGAAAGCCGTTAATTCAGAGTCTGGTCAGGACAAAGAGCTTTGGAAAATGTTTGCTGAACTTGGCTGGCTTGCCGTTCCTTTTGCAGAGGAATTTGGTGGCTTTGGTGGTGATGAGGTTGATCTAAGTGTTGTATTTGAGGAATTTGGTAAAGCAATAGTTGTAGAGCCATATTTGGCCAATATTGTCCTTGGAGGCGGAGTTTTGAGACGTGCTGACTTTGCAGAAAGTGCAAGCTATATAGAAAAACTAGTATCAGGCGAAGTGCAAATATCTCTAGCCAACTACGAATCTCAAAAAGGGTATGTTTTAGGTAATATTGATACCGAACTAAACGGTGAAGGCTTACTTAATGGTAGCAAGTCTACAGTCTTAAACGCACCTAATGCAGACCACTTTATAGTATTCACTAAAAAAGGTGATGGTTATAGCTTTGCTTTAGTTGATAAAAATGCAGAAGGCTTAACTTTATCTGGTTACAAAACTTACGATGGTTTTACATCTGGAGATCTGGTTTTTTCTAACTGCAAACCAGTAGCAGTATTTGAAGAAAATAATGCGTTAGAAGTTCTGGAAGAAGTTATTAGAGAGGCTATTGTTTGTATTTGTTCAGAAGCTATTGGAGCAATGGAAAAATCATACTTCCTCACTGTTGAATACACAAAACAAAGAGAGCAATTTGGTAGTTCGCTATCAAAATTCCAAGTACTCCAACATCGCATGGTCGATATGTTTATGGAAACAGAATACGCCAAATCTTTCTTGTTAAAAGTCTTAGCTACAGATGACAAAGACGAGAAAGCTAAGCTCACTTATGGTTTAAAGAACCAGGTTGCAAGAGCAGGAAAATTGATTGGAGAAGAAGCTGTGCAGTTGCATGGCGGCATGGGCGTTACTCAGGAAATGTCAATAGGACACTATTTAAAACGATTGGTCTCAATTGCCAATGTTTTTGGTAGCGCAGACTTCTATTTAAAAAAGTACTCAGAAAGCTAAATTGGTAAAGAGATTTAACCCAGATAAACGTCGACGACCAAAGGTTGACGATTACTTTGGTGACTGGAAGTGGAGAGAAGCTCTTGCTGAATCCATGGTGCCAATCATTGGTAAGCTTTACAGGAATGGGGTTAAAATCCTTATGTACGGCAGACCTCTTGTTAATTCATCAGCGCTTGAAATTATGCAGTTGCATAGATTTGTGCGTGAGGTTGAAGGCAGTGAGCTCAGTGAGGTTGAAACCTTTCCAGTGCTTGAATGCATCTCAAAATTAAAGCTCTTGCCTTGTGAAATTGACTTAGGTGAGTTGGTATCTTACTTGCTAGAAAACGACCAGCTTGACCCAATCAAATACACAGAAAAACATCTCGAAGAAAATATTAGAACCAAGCGAGCGTATCCTCTAAGACCTAAGGACGTTGTTCTTTTTGGTTTTGGGCGCATAGGGAGGTTGTTAACTAGGATTTTAATATCCGATACTGGCCCTGGTGCAGTCTGGCGCTTGCGCGGTGTAGTAGTGCGTGGAGCTAAGGATGCCGATGATTTAATTAAGCGTGCTAGCTTATTGAGAAACGACTCAGTGCACGGAGAATTTCCTGGCACCATCAGAGTGAATAAAACCAATAACTCACTGATCATTAACGGCAATGAGGTATTCTTTATTGAAAGCGGTGCACCAAACAAAATTGACTATAAATCCTTAGGTATTAAACGTGCAACTTTAATCGATAATACTGGTGTCTGGAGAGACGAAAAAGGCTTAAGCCAGCACCTAAAAAACCCTTCAATTGACAAGGTTATTTTGACAGCCCCCGGTAAAGCAAAAGTTAAAAATATCGTCTATGGAGTAAATGATGATAAAGTTAAAGACACCGATAAGCTGATTGCCGCAGCATCATGCACAACAAACGCCATAGTCCCTGTGCTTAAGCTTGTTGATGAGAAATACAAGATACAAAATGGCCACATTGAAACGGTTCATGCATATACCAATGATCAGAACCTAATAGACAATTATCATCCTTCGGATAGAAGGGGAAGAAGTGCAGCCTTAAATCTGGTTATTACCGATACTGGGGCTGCCAAAGCGGTCGCAGAAATTTTACCTGAGATGAAAGGAAAACTTACCGCAAATGCGATTAGAGTACCGACGCCTAATGTTAGTCTGGCCATAATGAATTTAACTCTGAAAAAAGGGGTTGGCGTTGACGAACTGAACGAAACCTTCAGAAAAGCAGCCTTTAGATCTAGCTTGCGACAAACACTCGACTATTCCAATGCCATTGATGCGGTTTCATCCGATTTTTATTCCAATGAATTTGCTGTTGTTTATGACTCACAAGCAACAATTAGCAATTTTAATAATGTAACTATTTACTGTTGGTACGATAACGAGTATGGTTACTCCAGACAAGTTGTAAGGCTCTTGAAAAAAGTCCTTGGTGTTAATTTAACTAGATACCCAAAACAACAATAAATGAAAAAAATTAAAGTCAGGGGGGGCCTAAATATTCCTCTGTACGGCTCTATAGACAATTTAAGTAATTTAGAAGAAATAAGACCAAAATTTAACGCTGTATTGTCGGAAGATTATTTTGGTTTAAAGCCAAAAATACTTGTTAAAGAGGGTGATGTGGTTGATCAAGCTTCACCACTTTTCGAAGACAAAACCAATCCAGGATTTAACGTAAGATCACCGGTAGCTGGCAAGGTTCATTCAATAAACCGTGGGGATAAAAGAGCTTTGGTTTCCATTATCATTGAAGCTACGCACAACGATGAGCCAAAATCTTGTGAAATAAGCTCAAATATCTCTCAAACACTAGAAATATCTGGGTTATGGGATAGCTTTCGTGAGAGACCATTTAATCGTGTTCCAGGGCTTAATTCATCGGCCGACAATATCTTTATCAATTGTTGCAAGCAAGACTCTTTGGTCCTAGACCCATCAATGCTTATTGCGGAGGAAAGTAATTACTTCATTGAAGGGCTAAAACGCGTAAGAGAGCTTGCCAAAACCAATTGCTATGTGGTTTCCAATCAAGAGCTTAATCTTGCCCATGAAGGGTGCGAATTCATAATTATTGAGGGAAACGGCCAAGCAGGTAATACTTCGGCACACATACAGGCTCTAAACCCAATAAGAAAAAGTGAAAAAACCTGGAGCATTGACTGGCAAGATGTCATTCGTATTGGAAAGCTCTTTATCAATCAAAAGCTTTGTTCAGAAAAATACATTAGTATCACAGGACCCAATTGTAGCGAGCCTAAAATTGTGCTGACCACTGCTGGTGCCAGCATGGAGGAAGTAACTGCCGGTATTGCTAATGGTCTTGTTAGAAGAATATCAGGCAGTGCAATATATGGTTTTCATGGCGATAGCTACACCGATTTCTTAACAAGGTACTCCAATCAAATAACCCTTATTTCTGATGAACCTAAAGCCAACTTTTTTAATTGGCTTAAGCCTGGTGTAAAAGATCATTCCAATTCTAATGTCTTTTTATCAAGCATCTTTAACCCTAAAACATTCAACTTTGATACCAACACCAACGGTGGCTATAGAGCCATAGTGCCTATTGGAGTATTTGACGAGATTAACCAATTTGATATTGATCCTACTTTGTTTCTAAAATCTTTAGCAATTGGCGACCTAGTTGCATTGCGAGAGTTGGGAATTTTTGATCTGGCAAGTGAAGATATGGCCATTTTTTCTTATGTTTGCCCTAGCAAATACGACTATGTGGCCCTATTTAATTCTTGTATGGAAGAGATTTGGAAAGAGGAGTCTTCATGAAGTTTTTAGAGAACCTTTTTGACAAAAATAGACCACCAAAAGATAGGTGGTATTTCTACTTATATGAAGTGGTGCAAAATTTCTTCTTCTCAGCAAAAGTTGCCACAACGGGAAAAACCCACATAAGAGACAAGCTCGACGTGCAAAGAGTCATGGTGGTAGTCTGGCTGGCAACCTTTCCTGCAATGTTTTGGGGCATGTACAACATGGGTTATTTCGGACTTGATTATATGGTCAAGGGTGGTTTTACGTCCACTGGCGACTGGCACAACTGGCTGATTCAGCTTGCAGGTACCGATGTCAATAATCACTTTCATAGATTCTGGTTTGGTTTGGTTTATTTTGTGCCAATTTACGTTACTGTCTTTGTTGTTGGGATAGCTTGTGAGGCAATTTTTGCCACCATCAGAAGACATGAAATTAATGAAGGTGCTTTTGTTTCAACCGTATTGTTTTCACTTAGCTGTCCACCCGATATTCCGTTGTGGCAAGCAGCGACAGGTATTGCATTCGGCATAGTCGTTGGTAAAGAGTTTTTTGGTGGAACTGGGAAAAATTTCTTAAACCCAGCGCTAACCGGTAGAGCGTTTATCTATTTTGCTTATCCAAGCGAATTGTCGGGAGACATGGTGTGGGTAGCATCTTTAGCAGATAATGGTGCCATAGATGGCTATTCTGGAGCTACTGCCTTAGGTATTGGTGCTCTTGAAGGCTTAGCTGGTATGCAAGCCAACTTTACATGGGGTGAAACCTTCTTTGGACAGATTCCCGGCTCGATTGGTGAAACGTCAACTTTCTTAATACTCTTGGCTGGTGCGTACATGGTCTACGCCAAGATAGCATCCTGGCGCATTATTTTTGCCACTCTTATTGGTATGTTCTTAAT
>QOPD01000006.1 GCA_003331605.1 SAR86 cluster bacterium | reverse complement strand
TGAGCTAAACTGCGAACTAATAGCACCAATTGCTATGGAAGAAGGTTTAAGCTTTGCTGTAAGAGAAGGCGGTAGAACAGTGGGTGCTGGTATTGTACTGAAGATTCTTGACTAATAATTGTTAAGAAAATTTAAGGTTATATACTAAGGAGATCGCAAAGGCCTGTAGCTCAATTGGCAGAGCGGCGGTCTCCAAAACCGCAGGTTGTGGGTTCGATTCCCTCCAGGCCTGCCAACTTTGATCATGAATAGCACTTTAAACAACATATTTTGGATAGTATCAATTGTTGCTGGCTTCGCTGGCGTAATACTTTTTACTTATCTTGAAGAGTTAGGACTGCTTTATAGAGTTTTAATACTTGTTGGTTTATTGGGACTTTCATTAGTCATACTTGGACAAACCAACTTTGGTAAAGGCGCAATTAAGCTTATCTCAGATGCTAGGTCTGAGGTAGCAAAAGTTGTTTGGCCTTCCAGAGGTGAAACAACACAGATGACTGTGGTTGTTTTAATAATGATTCTAATACTTGCTTTAGTGTTTTGGGGTCTTGATACCCTTTTGTCATTTTTATCAAGTTTTATTTTAGGTTAAAGAAATGGATTGGTACGTAATACAAGCTTATTCAAATTGTGAAAAGAAAGTGAAAAGTGCTCTTGAGGAGCGCATTGACCTTTCTGGCTTAAAAGCTAAATTTGGTGAAATCATGATCCCTACCGAACAGGTTACTGAATTAAAAAAAGGCCAAAAGAAACAAATTGAGAGAAAATTCTTTCCTGGCTACATGTTGGTGCAAATGGATATGGATGATGATACATGGCACTTGGTTCGAAAAACACCTAATGTCATGGGTTTTCTTGGTGGATCAAGAAATAAACCTGTGCCCTTAACCGAAAGAGAGTTAAATAACATAGTGAATCGAGTTGATGAAGCTATAGAAACTCCACAGTTTAAGACAGTATTTGAATCAGGCGAGACGGTTAGAATCAACGATGGACCATTTAATGATTTCTCAGGAATTGTCGAAGAGGTTGACTATGAAAAAAATCTGATTAAAGTTTCGGTTAGCATTTTTGGGAAATCCACTCCGGTAGAGTTAAATTTCTCACAAGTTGAAAAAACATAATTATGGCAAAAACAGTTACTACAGTTATCAAATTACAGGTTCCAGCAGGTGGAGCCAATCCTAGCCCTCCAGTAGGACCAGCACTAGGTCAGCACGGCCTTAACATTATGGACTTTTGCAATGCCTTCAATGAGAAAACAAAAGAGATGGAAAAGGGCTTAAAAGTGCCTGTTGAAATTTCTGTTTATGAAGATAGAACTTTTACTTTTATAACCAAATCACCTCCTGCAGCTGTGTTATTGAAAAAGGCAGCCGGAATTGCAAAAGCCAGCGGTGAGCCAAATAGAAATAAAGTTGCAAAAGTTTCCGTTGAAAAAATTAAAGAGATAGCAGAGATGAAAATGCAAGACTTAAATTGCAATGATATGGATGCAGCTATCAAAGTAATTTCAGGAACTGCAAGAAGTATGGGTATCGAGGTACAGAGTTAAATGAAAGATACCAAATTTAAAAAATCAATTGAAAAATTTGATCCTGAAGTTTCACTTAATACCGAAGAAGCTCTGAAGCTACTAGTTTCTCAACCAAGAAGAAAGTTTTTAGAATACGTTGATGTGGCTGTAAGGCTTGGCATTGACCCAAAAAAATCTGACCAAAATGTTAGAGGATCTGTAACGTTGCCAAACTCTCTAGGTAAAGAAGTTAAGGTAGCAGTTTTTGTCAATGCCGATAAAGCAGATGAAGCAAAATCAGCTGGAGCAGATTTTATAGGCTCTGAAGATTTAATTGAGAAGTATTCCAAAGACCCAATAGATTTTGATGTAGCTATCACAACACCTTCAATGATGAAAGAAGTTAGCAAACTTGCTAAAATTTTAGGCCCTAAAGGACTTATGCCAAACCCAAAGTCTGGAACAGTAACAGAGAACATTGAGAAAGCAGTTAAGGATATCAAGCATGGCCAATCAAGATTTAAAGCTGACAAGGATGGTACAATCCACGGCACAGTTGCAAATATCGACATGGATCAAACTCAAATTACTGAAAACCTTGAATCATTTATAGCTGAATTGAAGCGTCTAAAACCAGCTTCTTCCAAAGGGATATATATAAAAGACATTTACCTCTCGACAACAATGGGTCCAGGGTATAGAATTGACGTTTCTCAATTTTGAGACATCAAAGACTGAAGGTGTGGAAGCTTAATTTCCTTCATAGATAGTTTCAGGTTCTACCTTTTCTATCTATTAGTTTTTGAAAAATATTTATTGTTATGGCACTAAGCGTAGAAGATAAGAAAAAAATAGTTTCTGATGTAAAAGAAATGGCAGCTGAAGCTTCTTCACTAGTTCTTGCTGATGCAAGAGGCTTGACAGTTTCTGAGGCTACTGAACTTAGATCAGAGGCTCATAAGGCCCATGTTAAATTTAGAGTAGCTAAAAACACTCTGGTGAAACTAGGTCTTAAAGATACAACCTACGAAGGCATTGATGATTATCTTAATGGCCCAACTATGTTGGCGTTTTCTTATGACGAGCCTGGTGCAGCAGCAAAAATATTAAAGAAATTTGCAAAAGATAATGAAAACCTAAACATTAAGGGAATATCTATTGATGGAATGCATCTAGATGCATCTGAAATAGACAGATTGGCAACTTTACCAACATTTGAGGAAGCAATTTCAAAATTCGCTGGACTTTTGAAGGCACCTTTAGGTAAAATTGCGTCTCTTATGAATGAGGTTCCTTCAAAATTAGCTAGAACACTAGTGGCGGTGAAAGAGCAAAAAAGTTAAGGAGTAGATATGGCAACTAAAGATGAAATTTTAGATTCAATCTCAAATATGTCAGTAATGGATCTTGTAGACCTTATTGACGCAATAGAAGAAAAATTTGGTGTAACAGCAGCAGCAGTTGCAGCAGCACCAGCAGCAGGCGCAGCCGTGGCAGGAGATGCAGGCGGAGAAGAAGCTGCCGAAGAAAAAACAGCATTTGATGTTGTATTAACAGCAGCAGGCGATAAAAAAGTTGCAGTGATTAAAGCTGTGAGAGGTGCAACAGATTTAGGCTTAAAAGAAGCAAAAGACTTAGTTGATAGTGCTCCTAAAGCAATTAAAGAAGGAGCAAGCAAAGAAGATGCAGAAGCACTAGTAGCTGCTTTACAAGAAGCAGGTGCACAAGCTGAAATGAAGTAATTCATTAAGCTTTAATTTTTTTTAATGACATATTCTTTTACCGAGAAAAAACGTGTTCGAAGACAATTTGGCACTTTGCCAAATGTCATGGAATTGCCATATCTATTAAAGACACAAACTGACTCATACGCAGAATTTCTTCAAGCTGAATTAGACCCATCAAAGAGAGAAAGAAAAGGCCTAGAAGAAGTCTTCCATTCAATTTTTCCAATTTATAGCGCATCAAGCAACGCTGCCCTTGATTACATCAGTTATGAGCTTGGAGAATGCTTATATACGCCTGAAGAATGCAAAACAAAAGGCATCTCATATGCAGTTCCATTATACGTAAACCTCCAATTGAGAGTTATGGATAAGGCAACTGGTTATAAGACAATAAAAGAAAAAGGTATTAAGGACGATCGTGTTTTCCTTGGCGAGATACCAATAATGACCAAAGATGGTAGTTTTGTGGTTAATGGTACTGAAAGAGTTGTTGTTTCTCAGCTACACCGATCGCCAGGAGTATTTTTTGATCATGACAAAGGCAAGACACACTCTTCTGGTAAAGTTCTTTATGCTGCAAGGATTATTCCTTATAGGGGCTCATGGTTGGATTATGAATTCGATGCTAAAGACTTAATTTATGCAAGAATAGATAGAAAAAGAAAATTTCCTGCAACGGCTATTCTAAAGTCTTTGGATATGACCGATAAGGAAATTCTCGAATCCTTCTATGAGACATTAGATGTTTCGGTGAAAGACAAACAAATATCACTGAACATTTCACCAGAAAACCTTAAAGGCAAAGCGTTTGATTTTTCTTTTGAGGTTGGTGGCAATGTGGTCACTTCAGGGAAAAGAGTTAACGCGAAAGTTGTTAACGATTATACAAAGCAAAAAAATAAATCTTTAAGTGTTGAGCAAGAGGAATTTGTTGGTCAAATTCTTGCTGAAGACATAGTGGATAAAGAAACAGGTGAAATTATTTACACAGCTAATACTGTCTTAGAGAAGATGGTCCTCAAGAAACTGTTAGAGACAAATATCGAAAACTTTAAGATTATTTACACCAACACAATTGATAGTGGTTCATTTATTGCAGATACTTTGCGCAACGATCCAAGTAAAACAAAACTCGAAGCACTTGTTGATATCTATAGAATGCTTAGACCTGGTGAACCACCAACAAAAGAGTCAACAGAAATTTTATTTAATAAT
Organism: SAR86 cluster bacterium; assembly: GCA_003331605.1. GTDB lineage: Bacteria > Pseudomonadota > Gammaproteobacteria > Magnimaribacterales > TMED112 > TMED112. The sequence continues at coordinate 61,516 of QOPD01000006.1, read as the reverse complement.
CTATTCTTCTCAGCAGATAGATATGACCTATCAGATGTGGGCAGAATGAAGCTTAATTGGAGACTTGGGATTGAAGACAGAAATGACGTTCATATTCTAACCAAAGAAGACATTGTCACTGTATTGAAAAAACTTGTTGACATCAGAAATGGTAGAGATTCAGTTGATGATATCGATCACCTAGGTAACAGGAGAATTAGATCTGTAGGTGAAATGACAGCCAATCAACTAAGGATTGCTTTAGTTAGAGTAGAAAGAGCGGTTAAAGATAGACTTGGTATGGCTGAGACAGAAGGATATATCCCTTCAGACTTAATTAATGCAAAACCTATAACTGCTGCATTTAAAGAATTTTTTGGTTCATCGCAACTCTCCCAATTTATGGACCAGAACAACCCACTTTCAGAGGTAACCCACAAAAGAAGAGTTTCAGCGTTGGGTCCTGGTGGTTTGTCAAGAGAAAGAGCAGGTTTTGAAGTTAGAGACGTTCATCCAACACACTACGGTCGAGTTTGTCCAATTGAGACTCCTGAGGGTCCAAATATTGGTTTGATTAATTCTTTATCTACTTATGCAAGAACAGATAGATACGGATTCATTGAGACACCATATCGAGTAGTTAAAGACGGAAAAGTGACAGAAGAAGTCGTGTATCTTTCACCGATTATGGAATCATCACACTACATTGCTCAAGCTAATGTTGAGCTTGATAAAAAAGGAAAAATCAAAGATGAGTTTATTACAGCACGACATCAGGGCGAGACCTCGCTTGTTAGTGTGGGAATGATTTCTCTGATGGATGTATCGCCTAAGCAGGTTTTATCTGTTGCAGCATCCTTGATACCTTTCTTAGAAAATAACGACGCAAATAGAGCATTAATGGGATCAAACATGATGAGACAAGCCGTCCCAACCCTTATTCCTCAAAAACCTCTTGTTGGTACTGGCCTAGAAAGACAAGTTGCTCGCGATTCAGGTGTTTGTGTAGTAGCAAACAATGCTGGAATAGTCGACTCAGTAGATGGTGGAAGAATAGTTATAAAAGTTTCAGGCGGTGATGATGTTGGTGTTGATATTTACAATCTCATTAAATACACACGATCAAATCAAAATACATGCATTAACCAAAGACCATTAGTGAAAAAAGGCGATCAAGTAAAAGCAGGCGATATTATTGCTGATGGCCCATCAATAGATCTCGGAGAATTGGCTATTGGCCAAAATATGAGGATTGCATTTATGCCGTGGAATGGGTTTAACTACGAAGATTCCATATTAGTTTCAGAAAAAGTTGTTCAAGAAGACAGGTTAACAAGTATTCATATACAGGAGCTTACTTGTATAACAAGAGATACTAAATTAGGTATGGAAGAAATTACTTCCGATATTCCTGGAGTAAGTGAGTCTGCTTTATCGAAACTTGATGAGAATGGAATCGTTTATGTTGGAGCTAAAGTTCAAGCTGGTGATATTCTTGTTGGTAAAGTCACTCCTAAAGGTGAATCGCAACTTTCTCCAGAAGAGAAATTGCTTAAGGCTATCTTTGGTGAGAAAGCTTCAGATATTAAAGACACATCTTTAAGAGTTCCATCAAGTGTAAGTGGTACAGTTATTGACGTTCAGATTTTCACTCGAGATGGTGCCGACAAAAACCCAAGAGCAAAAAGTAATGAGTCTCTAATGGTTTCTGAGTACACCAAAGATCTTGATGATGAGATGAGGATTGTTACTAACTCATTAAAAAACACAATTATTCAAACTTTTAAACAAGAAAAACTAATTACTGATAAAGGGAAATATACGCAAGATTCACTCGAAGAATTAGATCTAGAGGCCTTGCTAAAACTTAAAGTTAAGAGCAAGAAGATTACAGACCTTCAAAAAAATGTTGCTGATCAATTTAAAAGATATCAAGCACAGAACAAAGAGAAGATGGCTGTATTCAAGAAAAAAATTGGAGGTGGCAATGATCTTGCACCAGGAGTTCTGTCTGTTATCAAAGTTTATTTAGCTGTGAAAAGAAGAATTCAGGCTGGCGATAAGCTTGCTGGTAGACATGGTAACAAGGGTGTAATCTCAAGCATCATCCCTGTTGAAGATATGCCATATGACGAAAATGGAGAGCCAGTAGATGTTGTCTTAAATCCTCTTGGCGTGCCATCAAGAATGAATGTTGGACAAATACTAGAAACACATCTTGGGTTAGCTGCTAAGGGTCTAGGAACCAAGATAGATCAAATGCTCAAGTCAAAAGAAAAGTTTGAGAACGTTAAAAAAGTATTGAATGATATTTATTCATTCGGACCTAGAGAAGATGACGACATAGGATCACTGAAGGATTATGAAGTCAAGGAACTTGCTGATAACCTTAGAGATGGTGTTCCATTTGCTACCCCAGTTTTTGATGGAGCAAATGAGTACCAGGTTAAAGAGCTTTTAAAATATGCTGGACTTCCTGAAAGTGGTCAATTCACTTTGTTTGATGGAAGAACAGGTGAACAGTTTGATAGGCCAGTGACAGTTGGATACATGTACATGCTTAAACTAAATCACTTAGTTGATGATAAGATGCATGCAAGATCAACTGGTTCATATAGCCTTGTAACACAACAACCTCTTGGTGGAAAAGCACAGTTTGGAGGCCAAAGGTTTGGTGAGATGGAGGTGTGGGCTTTAGAAGCTTACGGTGCAGCCTATACATTACAAGAAATGCTAACTGTGAAATCCGACGATATCATTGGAAGATCAAAAGTTTACAAGAATATTGTTGATGGCAACTATGAAGTTGAATCAGGTGTGCCGGAATCATTTAATGTTTTAAGTAAAGAGATAAAAGCATTGGGAATAAATTTAGAATTGGAGGACTCTTCAGAGAGATAATATGCAAGACATTATTAAGAATATAAATAGAACTTCTAAGAGAAACTTTGATTTAATTTCATGTGGTCTAGCATCTCCACAGATGATTAGATCATGGTCATGGGGAGAGGTTAAAAAACCGGAAACAATTAACTACAGGACATTTAAACCAGAAAGGGACGGCCTGTTCTGTTCAAGAATATTTGGACCTATCAAGGACTTTGAATGTCTATGCGGAAAATATAAAAGAAGAAAACACAGAGGTGTCATATGTGAAAAATGTGGCGTAGAGGTTACAGCCACAAAAGTAAGAAGAGAGCGTATGGGTCACATAGATCTAGCATCTCCGGTAGCACATATTTGGTTTCTAAAATCATTGCCATCTAGGATTGGTTTATTTCTAGATATGACTCTCAGAGAAATTGAGAGAGTCTTATATTACGAAAGTTTCGTTGTTGTTGAGCCTGGAATCACAGATCTTAAAAAAGGTCAGCTTTTAACAGAAGATGAATATTACGAAGCTCTAGATGAGTACGATGATGATTTTACTGCGATGATGGGAGCTGAAGCAGTTCAGATCCTCTTAGCAGATGTGGATGTTGAAAAGTCAATACAAGAAATTCGTGAGGAGCTAGCAACAAGCGGGTCAGAGACAAAAATTAAGAAACTGCAAAAAAGACTAAAAATTATGGAAGCATTCAGAGATAGTGGGCAAAAACCTGAATGGATGATTATGAATGTATTGCCTGTATTGCCTCCGGATCTAAGACCTTTGGTTCCATTGGATGGCGGTAGATTCGCAACTTCTGATTTAAATGATCTCTATAGAAGAGTTATTAATAGAAATAATAGATTAAAAAGGCTACTTGAATTAGGCGCTCCTGAAATAATTGTGCGAAATGAGAAAAGAATGTTACAAGAATCAGTTGATGCATTGCTTGATAATGGTCGAAGAGGAAGAGCTATTCTAGGCACCAATAAGAGACCTTTAAAATCTTTAGCAGATATGATTAAAGGTAAGCAAGGAAGATTTAGACAAAATCTTTTAGGTAAAAGAGTTGATTACTCAGGAAGGTCCGTTGTTGTATCAGGACCTACTCTAAAACTGCACCAGTGCGGACTGCCTAAGAAGATGGCTCTAGAGCTTTTTAAACCATTTATATTTAACCGCTTAGAGCAAAAAGGCATAACCATAACTATTAAAGCCGCAAAACAGCTAGTTGAAGAAGAAGCCCCAGAAGTTTGGGATTGTTTAGACGAAGTAATAAGAGAGCACCCAGTTTTATTAAATAGAGCTCCAACATTGCATAGGCTCGGAATTCAAGCATTTGAGCCTGTATTGATCGAAGGAAAAGCAATTCAGTTGCATCCATTGGTATGCGTAGCATTTAATGCTGACTTTGACGGTGACCAAATGGCAGTGCATGTCCCTCTATCAATTGAAGCTCAGTTAGAGGCAAGAGCTCTTATGATGTCTACAAACAACATTCTATCTCCTGCAAGTGGTGAGCCAATTATTCAGCCTAACCAGGACGTAGTACTTGGAATTTATTATCTAACAAAAGAAAACAATAATTCTATAGGGCAAGGCAGAGCATTTGTTGATGTGCATGAGGTAAAAAGAGCTTATCTAGAAAAACAGGTGAGTTTGCATACAAAAATTAAAGTTAGAGTTTTAATGGATGACGAGAAAAAAGTAGTTGAAACTACAGTTGGCAGATGTTTGTTATTTGAGATTATGCCAAATGGCATTAGCTTTGACCGAGTCAATAAAACACTGAAGAAAAAAGACATACTAAATCTTATCTCAGATGTTTATAGGAATTTCGGACTTAAAGAATCAGTCTTATTTGCTGACAGTCTTATGTATCTAGGTTTTGAGTACTCAACATTATCTGGCGCCTCAATTGGAGTTAACGATTTTGAAATACCAGATGATAAAAACTTAATTATTGATGGTGCTCAACAAGAAGTTCAAGGTATTGAACAACAATTTGAATCTGGATTGCTAACAAAAGGTGAAAAATACAACAAAATTATTGACATCTGGTCTAGAACAAATGAGAAAGTCGCAGCTTCAATGATGGGTGCACTCGGCGATAAAGTTGAAGTTGATAAGGATGGCAATGAGACATTAATTCCATCATTCAATAGTGTATTTATGTATGCTGATTCAGGCGCTAGAGGCTCTCCAGCTCAGATAAGGCAGCTTGCAGGAATGAGAGGCCTTATGTCTAAACCAGATGGTAGCATTATTGAAAGTGCAATTACCAGTAACTTTAGAGAAGGTTTATCTATGCTGGAATACTTCACATCAACACATGGAGCCCGAAAAGGTCTTGCAGATACAGCTCTGAAAACTGCTAACTCAGGTTATTTGACTAGAAGACTTGTTGATGTCTCACAAGATGTTGTTATTAGAGAAGATGATTGTGAAACATCTGATGGAGTTACAGTAGAAGCAATCATTGATGGCGCATCTGTAATACAAACCATATCAGAGAGAATTCTGGGAAGGGTCTTGCAAGAAGATATTGTTAAAGATAAGGAAGTTCTATTCGAGAAAGGACACTTATTTGATGAAGAATCAGCAGTCATGTTGCAAAACTCAGGTATCAAAAAGGTAAAAATAAGATCTCCAATAACATGTGAAGCAAAATTAGGTTTGTGCGCAAAATGTTATGGAAGAGATTTAGCACGCGGTCACCTAGTGCATATTGGAGAAGCAGTTGGGGTTGTTGCTGCCCAATCTATTGGTGAGCCAGGCACTCAGCTAACTATGAGAACATTCCATATTGGAGGAGCAGCATCAGGATCAGCTGAAGATGATTCTGTTACAACTCTGAGAGGTGGTACGGTAGTCTTGGAATCTTCCCTAAAAACCGTTGAAAAGAAAAATGGTGAAGCCATTGTTATATCAAGAAATGGAGTTTTAACAATCCAAGATGAAGATGAAAATCTGCTGGAAAAATACTCTATCCCTTACGGAGCAGAGCTACTTCATACCAACAATGCCAAGGTCGAGCCAGGAACTTTAATTGCTAAGTGGGATCCTCTAACACTTCCTATTATATCTGAGGTAGATGGAACTATTTCATTTAATGACCTTACTGAAGACGTAACAATGAACGTTGATGTAGATGATTTAACTGGTGCATCAACTCGTGAAGTTATCGACGTAAATGAAAGACCAGTTAAAGGGAAAGGAATGACACCATCTATTTCAGTAGTTGATGGTAAGAAGAAAGTTGTAGCTAGCTATACACTTCCATCAAAGTCTATTTTGATGAAAAACAATACCAATAAAGTTTCAGTTGGTGAATTCATAGCGAGAGTTCCAGTTGAAGGAACAAAAACAAAAGACATTACTGGTGGGCTACCAAGAGTTGCCGACCTATTTGAAGCAAGAAAGCCAAAAGATGGAGCAATTTATGCTGAGGCATCTGGAGTGCTTTCTTATGGTAAAGAGACTAAGGGAAGAAAACGTTTAGTTATAACTCCTGAAAATGGTGAGCCAACAGAACTTTTAGTTCAAAAATACAGAGCTGTATCATTCTTAGAGGGTGATACTGTTGAGAGAGGCGATATTCTTTGCCACGGCCCAGTTGATACGCACAGTCTGCTTGCTTTGCATGGAGTTGAAGAGCTTGCAAAACATTTGATTGCTGAAGTTCAAGATGTATATAGATTACAAGGTGTTGTTATCAATGATAAACATATTGAAGTTATTTGCAGACAGATGATGAAAAAAGTTACTGTTACAGATTCTGGAGATAGTGACTATTTAGAAGGTGATGTTGTACAGCTAGGAGATATTAGAACCATTAATGCTAATCTTGAAGCTTCAGACAAAAAGCCAGCTAAATTTGAAAGAATGTTACTAGGGATCACTAAGGCTGCATTATCTACAGATTCCTTTGTGTCAGCTGCATCATTCCAAGAAACAACAAGAGTTCTAACAGAAGCTGCAGTAACAGCCAAAAAAGATAGCTTAAAAGGATTAAAAGAAAATGTTGTAGTCGGTAGATTAATACCAGCTGGAACTGGATTTGCAGCTAATCAAAAAGCAAGCGTATCTTCTGAGGAGATACAAAATATTGAGGAAGCATTGAAGAAGGAGCTTCTAGAAAGCTTTCAGTAATGATTGACCGATGAAAAACACTGCTTTATTATTCACTTTTTAAAAATGGCTACGATAAATCAATTAGTAAGGAAACCTCGAAGAACTAAACGAGCTAAGAGTGATGTTCCAGCATTAAAGAATTGTCCTCAAAGAAGGGGTGTTTGCACACGTGTTTACACAACAACACCAAAGAAACCAAACTCAGCTTTAAGAAAAGTTTGCAGAGTCAAATTAACTTCAGGCTTTGAAGTTACTTCCTACATTGGTGGTGAAGGGCATAATCTACAAGAGCACTCAGTTGTACTTATTAGGGGTGGAAGAGTAAAAGACCTTCCTGGTGTTAGGTATCACACAGTTAGAGGAGCTTTGGATACTTCAGGTGTTTCTGAAAGAAAACAAGGCAGATCTAAATACGGAGCTAAGCGAGCAAAATAATATGAGAAGAAGAGCTGCACCTAAGAGGAAAGTAATTCCTGATTCAAAATACGAAAGCGAAATTGTCGCAAAGTTTATGAATCAAATGATGGTGGACGGCAAAAAATCAATTGCAGAAAAAATAGTTTATGGTGCATTTGACCAATTAGAAAAATCCAGCAAAGAAAGTCCTGTAGACACATTCAAAAAAGTCTTAGATAAAGTTGCACCAGTTGTTGAGGTTAGATCAAGACGAATTGGGGGCGCAACTTACCAAGTTCCTGTTGAGGTTAGGGCGAAGAGAAGGACGGCTTTGGCAATGAGATGGATAGTTGAGGCTGCTAGAAAAAGAAAAGAAAAATCAATGCCAGCAAGACTAGCTGCAGAACTTAGAGATGCTATTGACGGTAAAGGAGCAGCTGTTAAGAAAAAAGAAGACGTTCATAAGATGGCTGAAGCAAATAAAGCATTTTCACATTTTAGATTTTAATCATGGCAAGAAAAATATCACTAAACCGTTACAGAAATATTGGTATTTGTGCTCACGTTGATGCTGGTAAAACCACTACAACAGAAAGAGTTTTATTCTATACAGGAATTTCCCACAAGATCGGAGAAGTGCATGATGGCGCTGCAGTCATGGATTGGATGGAACAAGAACAAGAAAGAGGGATCACTATTACTTCAGCAGCAACTACATGTTTCTGGAAGGGAATGGACCAACAATTTGATGAACATAGAATTAATATTATTGATACGCCTGGCCACGTTGACTTCACAATTGAAGTTGAAAGATCACTAAGAGTCTTAGATGGGGCTGTTGTTGTGTTCTGTGGCTCTTCAGGAGTTCAGCCACAGTCTGAAACAGTTTGGAGACAGGCTAATAAATACGAAGTTCCAAGAATTGTATTCGTAAATAAAATGGACAGAGCTGGTGCTGATTTTGAACGTGTTGTATCACAAATAAGAGATAGGCTTGGTGCCACTGTAGTGCCTATTCAGTACAACATAGGTGCTGAAGATGAGTTCAAGGGCGTTATCGATCTAATTAAAATGAAAACTATAAGGTGGAGTGAAGATGATATGGGTTCCACATTTGAATATACAGATATTCCTGAGGATTTGAGTGCAAGGTGCTCAAAACTTAGAGAAGAACTAGTTGAAGCAGCAGCGGAAGCGAACGAGGCACTCATGGAGAAGTATCTAGAGTCAGGTGATTTGAGTGAAGACGAAATTAAAAAAGGTCTTAGAGAAAGAGTGCTTGCAAATGAAATAACATTAGCTTTGTGTGGTTCTGCATTTAAAAATAAAGGTGTTCAAGCAGTTTTAGATGCTGTAATAGAATTTTTACCGGCACCTGATGAGGTGAAAGCAATTGAGGGTGTGAACCCTAAATCCGATGCTCCTGCAAAAAGATCATCAAGTGATGAGGAACCTTTTTCAGCACTTGCTTTTAAAATTGCCACTGACCCATTTGTTGGAAATTTAACATTTATAAGAGTTTACTCTGGAGTTCTTAGCCAGGGTGATGGTGTTGTAAATACTGTTAAAGACGAAAAAGAGAGGATTGGAAGAATGGTGCAAATGCACTCCAATAACAGAGAAGAGATCAAAGAAGTTAGAGCTGGAGACATTGCTGCATGTATTGGGCTAAAAAACGTAACAACTGGAGACACATTGTCTGATGCTTCTGATTTAGTAGTTTTAGAAAGAATGGAGTTCCCAGATCCTGTGATTTCGTTGGCTGTTGAACCTAAGTCAAAGCCAGATCAGGAGAAGATGTCAATTGCTCTTGGTAAATTAGCTCAAGAAGACCCCTCATTTAGAGTGTCTTCTGATGAAGAATCAGGACAAACAATTATCTCAGGAATGGGAGAACTGCACTTGGAAGTTTTAGTGGAGCGTATGAAAAGAGAGTTCAGCGTGGAAGCCAATGTTGGTAAACCTCAGGTAGCCTATAGAGAAGCAATTACCCAAAATATAGAAGTTGAAGCTAAATACGCTAAACAATCTGGCGGAAGAGGGCAATATGGTCACGTTCTCATGAGAATGGAGCCATGTGAGGAAGAGTTTGAGTTTGTTGATGAAATTAAAGGTGGGGCTATTCCAAAAGAATATATTCCAGCTGTTTCGAAGGGTGTGAAAGAGCAATTGCAGAATGGTGTTATTGCTGGTTACCCGCTTCAAGGTGTCAAAGTTACCTTATACGACGGCTCGTATCATGAGGTTGATTCAAGTGAGATGGCATTTAAACTCGCTGGTTCAATGGCTGCCAGAGATGGGGCTATGAAAGCAAAACCAATTTTACTTGAACCAATGATGGACGTAGAGGTTGTTACACCAGAAGACTATATGGGAGACGTAGTTGGAGACCTAAATAGAAGGCGCGGACAAGTTCAAAGCATGGATGATTTGCCTTCTGGAAAGGCTATTAATGCACTTGTTCCATTGTCTGAAATGTTTGGATATGCAACAGATTTAAGGTCAGCAACTCAAGGTAGAGCTACTTATACCATGGAGTTTGAAAAATACTTAGAAGTTCCTTCAAATTTGACCGAACAAATTATCAATAAGAATTAATAATATTCTTTGACACTCCCTCTCTAAAGCCTTAAAATCGTGGTCTTTCGAAAATTAAAAGGGATATGGAACAGCAAAAAATTAGAATTAAATTAAAGGCTTTCGACCACAAGTTGATCGATAAGTCTACAAGAGAAATTCTAGATACAGTTACTAAAACTGGAGCCAAAGTTGTTGGCCCTATTCCACTTCCTGTGAAGAAAGAGAAGCTTACAGTTCTTATATCTCCACACAAAGACAAAGATGCAAGAGATCAATATGAAACCAGAACTCATAAAAGACTCTTTGATATCGTAAACCCAACAGAACAAACAGTTGATGCTCTAATGAGGCTAGACATAGCCGCTGGAGTTGATGTCAAAATTACACTTAATTAAAAATGCTTGGCTTAGTTGGAACAAAAAAAGGTATGACGCGCGTCTTTAAAGATGATGGAGCATCGGTTCCTGTAACTGTCATTGAGGTTTGTAAAAGTAAAATAGTACAAAGAAAGACTGAAGAAAAAGATGGGTATTATGCAATTCAAGTTACGTATGGTTCAAAGAAGAGCATCTCAAAATCTAATCAAAATAAATTTAAAGATAGTGATAAGAAGGGTGGCTACTTAACTGAGTTCAGCCTTAGCGAGGAAGAGTTTAATAGCTTAGCTGAGGTTTCAGAAATTTCACTTAAATGCATTGAAAGCCCATCAGTAGTCGATGTTTCTGGTATATCAAAAGGTAAAGGTTTTGCCGGTGTTGTTAAAAGACATAATTTTAAAACACAAGATGCAACGCATGGTAATTCACTATCACATAGAGCACCTGGTTCGATTGGCCAATGCCAGTTCCCTGGAAGAGTTTTCAAAGGAAAAAAGATGGCAGGGCAAATGGGCAACAAAAAAGTTACCATACAGAATTTAGAAATTGAGAGCGTAGATGCAGATGACAACATTCTTTTAGTTCAAGGAGCAGTACCAGGATCCATAGGCTCTTTTCTAAAAATTCTTCCTTCAGTTAAAAACAATACCAATGAAATATTTGTTGTTTCTGATAAACCTGAACAAAACGATGATCAAAATGTTGACGTAAGTAGTGAAAATCTAAATCCTTCAGCCCAAGAGGAAGCGAATGCAGCCTCAGAAGAAATCACAAAAGAAGAAGTAGCAGCAGAAACTAGCTCCGAAGATATAGAAAAGAAAGAGACAGCATCTCAGGAAAGCAGTGAAGGTTCAAAAGATCACGATCTAGAACCGCAGGATGCTCCTGAAGAAGATCTAAAAGGAAAAGAAAATGCCTAAAGCAGCAGCAGAAAAAACTAGTGCCCCAAGATTACCAGCAGAGATATTTTCAGCTGACTATAACCCGTCACTCATACATCAAGCACTGACTAGCTACCTTTCAAATGAGAGGCAAGGCTCTGTACTGCTTAAAAATAGATCAGCAGTTAGAGGTGGAGGTAAAAAACCTTTTAGGCAGAAAGGCACAGGACGAGCTAGAGCAGGTACTATACGAAGTCCAATCTGGGTCGGTGGTGGCGTCACATTTGCAAATGTTAAAAACTATGAAAAGAAGATAAACAAGAAAATGGCCAAAAAAGCTTTATCTTCAATTTTGTCAAAATTTAAATCTGAAAAAAGATTGCAGCTTGTAGAAGATGTTTCATTCAAGGAGCCCAAAACCAAGCTGGCAAAAGATTACTTTGACAAATTAAACTTAGATTCTGCCCTAATCATTACTTCTGATGCAGATCAAAACACAATGCTTGCAATCAGAAATCTGAAGGCATTCTCATTTATAGATGCAACAGAGATAAACCCATATGATTTAATTAAAGCAAAAAATCTATTGGTGACACACTCTTCTGTCCCAAAACTTAAGGAGCTTTTAAATGTTAAGTGAAAGATCATACACAACTATTATAAGCCCTGTAATTAGTGAAAAATCTGCAATACAGAAAACCAATTCCAATACCTACGTATTCAAGGTTGCTAAAGATGCAGACAAAAAAGAAATAACTTCATCCATTGAAGATATTTTTGGGGTGAAAGTTAGTTCTGTAAGAGTGCTTAATAGTAAGTTCAAAAACAAACGTAATAGATTTGGTTCATACAAAACAAGCACATATAAAAAAGCTTATGTAACCCTTGAAGATGGTAAAGAGATTAACTTGGAGAACCCCTTTAAATAATGGCAATAATTAAAGCAAAGCCAACTTCACCAGGCAGAAGATTTAGAGTTCAGATTAAAACAGACCTATACAAAGGCAGGCCTGAGAAATCATTAATAGAGCCAAAAAATAGGATATCTGGTCGAAATAACAATGGTCGAATAACAGTAAGACACAAGGGCGGCGGCCATAAGAGACTTTACAGGATGATCGACTTTAAAAGAAGTAAGCTCGATATGGAAGCAACAGTATTAAGAATTGAATATGACCCTAATAGATCAGCAAACATTGCGTTAATTGAGTACAAAGATGGTGAGAAGGCTTACATTATTGCTCCAAAACAACTTACAGAGAAAACCAAAGTTTTATCTGGAGACAAAGCACCTATAAAACCAGGCAATTGTTTACCATTAAAAGCAATACCTCAGGGTACAGAAGTTCACTGCATTGAAATGAGACCAGGTAAAGGTGCTCAACTCATAAGATCTGCTGGAACCACCGCAAGAATTGTTGCTAAAGAGGGAAAATATGCCACCTTAAGGTTGAGTTCAGGTGAAATGAGGAAAATTCTGCTTTCTTGTAAAGCAACTGTTGGGGTTATTGCAAATGAGCAACACAATCTCAAATCTTTAGGAAAAGCAGGCGCAAAGAGATGGAGAGGTGTAAGACCAACAGTCAGAGGTGTAGCTATGAATCCAGTTGATCACCCACATGGTGGTGGTGAGGGTAAAACTTCAGGAGGTAGAAATCCTGTATCACCATGGGGAACGCCAACTAAAGGGTATAGAACTAGAAAGCCAAAACCTAGCGACAAATTAATTGTAAAAAGGAGATATAAATAATGGCAAGATCAAGTAAAAAAGGTCCTTTTGTTGATTTCTCATTAGAAAATAAAGTTAAGAAAGCTAAAGAAACAAACGATAGGAAGCCAATAAAAACCTGGTCAAGAGCATCAATGATAACTCCTGATATGGTTGGTGTAACAATTGGAGTGCATAACGGCAGACAACATATTCCAGTTTTTATTAAGGAAGATATGGTTGGCCAGAAATTGGGAGAATTTTCTATGACAAGAACTTTCAAATTACATTCAGGCGATAGAAAGGTTAAAAAGGCATAGCGATGGAAGTTAGAGCATATTTAAAAGGCGCAAGATTATCTCCCCAAAAAGCTGGACTTGTTGCTGACCAAGTTAGAGGACTAGATGTTGAAAAAGCACTAGATGTTCTGTCTTTCTCAAAAAAGAAGGGAGCCAACATTATTAAAAAATTATTAGATTCTGCGATATCAAATGCTGAGAACAATGAAAATGCCGATATTGATAACCTAAAAATTCAATCAATTATTGTTAATAAAGGCTTAGTTATGAAAAGGATAAAAATTCGAGCAAGAGGTCGAGCTGACAGAATGAGAAAACCTTTATGTAATATAGAGATTAAATTAATTGAAAAACTACAGGAGGCTGAAAGTGGGACAGAAAGTTAATCCAGTAGGTTTTAGATTAGGCACATCAAGAGATCATGATTCCGTTTGGTATGCCAAGGCGAAAGATTATTCTTCACTTGTAATGGAGGATATAAACATAAGAGAAAAGATTAAGTCAATTCTCCCTCAAGCACCAATCAGCTCAATATCCATTAAAAGAACTATGGAGGAGTTAATTATTGATATAAACACATCAAGACCTGGAGTAGTTATTGGTAAAAAAGGCGAAGAAATTGAAAAGATAAAGAAAGAAATTAAAAAAATTGTTAATCAGGATGCGAAATTGAATGTTGTAGAAGTAAAACAACCTGATTTAGATGCTCAGCTTGTTGCAGCATCAGTTACACAGCAACTTGAAAAAAGAATTATGTTCAGAAAAGCCATGAAAAGAGCAGTTCAAAACACAATGAGACAGGGAGCAAAAGGAATTAGAATTGAGGTGTCAGGAAGATTAAATGGTGCTGAGATAGCGAGATCTGAGTGGTATAGAGAAGGCAGAGTCCCCTTGCACACCATTAAAGCCGACATAGATTACGCCACGAGCGAAGCACTGACTACTTATGGAATTCTAGGTGTCAAAGTTTGGATATACCGAGGAGATAAATAATGCTTCAACCAAAGAAAACTAAATTTAGAAAACAAATGAAGGGCAGAAATGATGGTTTTGCCTCAGCCGGTTCATCTGTTTCATTTGGTGACTTTGCATTAAAGGCAACTACACATGGGATGCTTACCTCAAGACAAATTGAAGCAGCTAGAAGAGCCCTCGTAAGATATATAAAAAGAGGTGGAAAGGTATGGATAAGAGTTTTTCCAGACAAGCCTATTACAAAAAAACCACTTGAAACAAGACAAGGTAAAGGTAAAGGAAACGTTGAATATTGGGCAAGCCCAATCAAGCCTGGGAAAATTATCTATGAGGTTGCAGGTGTTAGTGAAAAAGATGCAAGAAGAGCATTTGAGCTGGCGTCAGCAAAACTACCTATGGCAACCACATTTGTAAAGAGAGGAACTCATGCCTAAGAAAAAGACAAAAGACTTTTCATCAATGAATAAGGATCAACTAAAGAAAGAACTTTTAGCTCAAAGAAAACAGTTGTTTGAAAGTAATTTCAAACATAAAATGGGCCAACTTAAAGAAAGTCATTTGTTAAAAGAGACAAGAAATAACATTGCAAGAATTAAAACGGAGATGAACAGAGATGGCAGCTAAAACACTTCAAGGAGTAGTTACTAGTCAAAAAATGAACAAAACTGTAACCGTAATGGTTGGCAGAAGAACTAAACATCCGAAGTACGGCAAATATATCAGTTTATCGACTAAATACCATGTTCATGATGAAAAAGAAGCATGTAATGAAGGTGATACAGTTCTAATACAGGAATGTAAGCCAATTTCTAAAACAAAAAGCTGGAAGCTGGTAGAAGTCATACAGAAAGGAGAGGCATAGTGATACAAACACAAAGCATGCTTAAGGTTGCAGACAATAGTGGAGCAAGAGCAGTAATGTGCATCAAGGTTCTTGGAGGCTCTAAAAGAAGAACTGCAAATATTGGCGATGTTGTTAAGGTTGCAGTAAAAGAAGCATTACCTCAAAGCAAAATCAAAAAAGGTTCTGTAATGAATGCCTTGATTGTAAGAACAAAATCTGGTGTCAGAAGAGCTGATGGTTCAAAAATTGGTTTTGATGAGAACGCGGTGGTTTTGCTAAATAACAACAGAGATCCAATTGCAACAAGGATATTTGGTCCTGTTACAAGAGAATTAAGATCAGCTAGGTATATGAAAATTGTATCACTTGCTCCGGAGGTTCTGTAATGAAATTAAAGAACACAAAACTTAGAGAAGGTGATGAGGTAATCGTTATTTCAGGTAAAGAGAAAGGCAAAAGAGGCAATATAAAACAAATCATTGGCTCAAAATGCGTAATTAATGAACTTAATCTAGCCAAAAGACACACTAGACCAAATCCTCAACTGGGCATCACTGGTGGGATTGTGGAAAAAGAAATGCCGATAGACCTTTCTAATGTAATGATATGGAATAGCTCAGCAAAAAAAAGGGATAGAGTGGGGTTCAAACTGGATGGCGCAAAGAAGACAAGAATATTTAAATCAACAGGCAAAGAGATTAAGTAATGAATCTAAAAGATAAATACACAAAAGAAATAGCCCCTTCTCTAAAAGAAAAGTTGGGCTATAAATCTGTTATGGAAGTGCCAAGACTCAAAAAAATTACGATTAATATGGGTGTTGGCGAAGCATCAAATGACAAGGGTGTACTAGAGAATGCTGTTAGGGATCTAGAATCAATAGCAGGGCAAAAACCTGTTGTTACAAAAGCAAGAAAAGCAGTATCTAGTTTCAAAATTCGTGAGCAGTATCCAATTGGATGCAAGGTAACTCTGAGAGGCAATAAAATGTACGATTTTTTTGAGAGACTTATTAATTTAGCAATTCCAAGAGAAAAAGATTTTAGAGGATTAAACCCAAAATCTTTTGACGGGCAAGGAAATTACAATTTAGGGATTAAAGAGCAGATAATCTTCCCAGAAATTGATTATGACAAAGTTGATAAGCTTAGAGGAATGGACATCGCTATTACCACATCAGCAAAGAGTGACTCCGATGCTCAACAGCTTCTTGCAGAATTTAATTTTCCATTTAGAGGTAGAAATGGCTAGGAAATCAATAGTAGAAAGAGAAAAGTTAAAATTAAAATTGGTCGCAAAATACGCTGTAAAAAGGCAAGCGCTTAAAGATGCACAGAAGAAAGCAACAACATTTGAAGAAATAATGGAGGTTCAAAGACAATTACAGAAACTTCCAAGAAGATCAAATCCAAATCGAGTTGTACGTAGATGCTCGTTGACAGGAAGACCAAAAGGTGTCTACAGAAAATTTGGACTGAGTAGATCAAAATTAAGAGAGTTGGCTATGAGTGGCAAACTTCCTGGAGTGAAAAAATCAAGCTGGTAATATTATGACAGATCCTATAGCAGACCTTTTAACAAGAATTAGAAATGCTCATCTAAGAGGCAAAGAGACAGTTAATGCCCCTTTTTCTAAGTTAAAACATGAAATACTTAAACTTCTTGTGAAAGAAGGGTATGTATCATCTGTAAAGAAGGTAAAAAAAGAATTTGATGAACTTGAAATTACATTGAAATACGTTGGAGAATCACCAGTAATCAAAGAAATTAAACGGGAATCTAGACCAGGTTTAAGAAAGTACCTGAGCCACAAAGATATCAAACCTTACAAGGGCGGTTTGGGTATTAAAGTTATTTCTACCAGCAAAGGTCTTTTGACAGATAAGCAAGCAATAAAAGATCAAGTTGGCGGCGAAGTTATTTGTAGGGTGTTTTAATCATGTCAAGAATTGCTAAAGAACCAGTAAATATCCCAAGTGGCGTTCAGGTGGCTTCTGAAGGGAATAACATTTCATTTAAAGGGCCTAAAGGAGAACTGAGCCTTCAAGTACATCCTGATGTGAAATTCGACATCAGTGAAAACAGTATCCAAGTCAAATGGGAAAGGGATGAAGATCGTGCTATGGCAGGAACAATGCGGGCTCTAATATCAAATAATGTTGTGGGTGTCAGTGAGGGCTACACTAAAAATATTAAGTTAAATGGTGTTGGTTATAGAGCCAATGTTCAAGGAAAGAAACTAACTCTTACCTTAGGGTTCTCTCATCCTGTAGAATATGTTTTGCCTGATGGAATAGAAGCAAAATCTGAAAATCAAACAGAATTTAACTTAACCTCAAACAATAAACAGTTATTGGGTCAAATATGTGCTGAAATTAGAGCGTATAGACCTCCGGAGCCATACAAAGGTAAAGGAATCTTTATTAATAATGAACATGTAGTCAGAAAAGAAAGGAAAAAAGCAGCAGCAGGTTAAGTAAATGAGCAAAGAGATAGCAAGAAATAGAAGAGCAAAAAAGCAAAGAGCTATTTTGCAAAAGAGAGGCTTATTAAGAGTCACAGTTTTGAAATCAAATAATCACATTAGTGCACAGCTTGTTGATTCAAGTAATGGAAATGTTTTAACAACAGTTTCAACATTACAAAAATCACTGAAGGTTAAGTCTGGAGGAAATGTAGATGCTGCTAAAACAATTGGATCTGAACTTGCAAAAAAATCAATCGAGCTTGGACACAAAAAAGTAACTTTTGATAGATCTGGTTACAGATATCATGGCCGAGTAAAAGCGCTTGCTGAAGGAGCGAGAGAAGGAGGATTGGAATTCTGATGGAAAATAATCAATTACAAGGAATGCAGCAACAGGATACACTTGTCGAAAAACTTGTGCAGGTAAACAGAGTTGCCAAAACAGTTAAAGGTGGAAGAGTTATGTCTTTTACAGCATTGACTGTTGTTGGTGATGGCAACGGAAGGGTTGGTTATGGAAGAGGAAAAGCAAAGGAAGTTCCAGTCGCAATACAGAAAGCCTTAGACGAAGCAAAAAGAAGTCTTGTTAATGTAAATTTAAACGGTAATACAATTTGGTACCCAATAAATGAGAAAAGTTCAGCAACAAAAGTCTACATGCAACCTGCTTCAGAAGGTACAGGCATTATTGCTGGTGGAGCAATGAGATCAGTGCTTGAACTGGTTGGCATAAAAAATGTTTTAGCAAAATGTTATGGATCAACAAACCCAATTAATGTTGTAAGAGCAACCATTAATGGTTTATCAAAAATGGAATCTCCAGAACAAGTTAAAGAGCGTAGAAAGTAGGATGGCTAAAGTTAAAGTTACACAATTAAAGAGCTTAATTGGCAGAAAGAAAAATCATAGGCTATCAATCAAAGGGTTAGGTCTAAGAGGTATTGGAGATTCTTGCATTCTTGATGACACTCCTTCAGTGAGAGGGATGATTAATCAAGTAAGTTATATGATTTCTGTAGAGGAGGTTAAATAGATGGATAAACTGTCTTTAAATAATTTAAGCGACTCTTCATCAAGAAAAGAGAGAAAAAGAGTTGGCAGAGGTGCTGGTTCTGGGATTGGCAAAACGGCTGGCCGTGGACACAAAGGCCAGAAATCAAGATCAGGTGGAAATATAAGGCCAGGTTTTGAGGGTGGACAAATGCCACTTCAAATGAGGGTGCCAAAATTTGGTTTTAGCTCAAGAGTTTCAAGAGTAACTGAGAGCATAAATGTAAGTCAGCTAACTGAAGTTAAGAAAATTGATATTCAGAGCCTTAAAGATCTTGGGATAATCAAGAAAAGTACAAGGAAAGTAAAAATTTTTGGCCAAGGTAAGTTAGTTGCAAAAATCACAGATGAAAATATCAAAGTTTCAAAGGGAGTAACATTTGAGTAATAGCATGTCGGAGTTATGGCAAAGGCTTGGATTTCTAGCTTTTGCATTGCTTGTATACAGACTTGGAACTCACATTCCAATACCCGGCATTAATCCAGAACAGGTTGCAGCTTTATTCCAACAAAGCCAAGGGACCATTCTGCAGTACTTTAATCTATTCTCTGGTGGCGCTCTTGAAAGAATGAGTATTTTTGCGTTGAGTGTTGTCCCATACATTTCTTCAGCAATTGTGATGCAGCTCTTTTCAAACTCGTTGCCTTATCTGCAAGAGCTGAAAAAAGAAGGGCAGTCGGGCAGAAATAAAATTACTCAATACACCAGATATGGGACAGTAGTTTTTGCTCTTGTTCAATCAACTGCATTGACTGTGACGTTACAAACTGCAGGTCTTATTGATGCAGGAAGTATTTTTCAAGCTGTAGTGGCGGTTCTTTCAATTGTTGCAGGAACAGTATTTTTGATGTGGCTTGGAGAGCAAATATCAGAGAGAGGAATTGGTAACGGAATTTCATTACTGATTGCTACAAGTATTATCGTTGGTGTTCCAAGAGCATTTGGACAAGCGCTTGAACAGACACAACAAGGGGACTTAAATTACTTATTGCTTATTGTTTTAGGTATTTTATCTATAGTCATAGTCGCTTTTGTTGTATTTGTTGAGAATGCACAACGGAAAATAACAGTAAACTATGCGCAAAGACATCAGGTGAGAGGTATGGTGCAAGCGCCTTCTAGCTTCTTGCCATTAAAGTTAAACATGTCAGGGGTAATTCCAGCAATATTTGCTAGTACTTTCTTACTATTCCCAGCTTCACTATCTTCTTGGTTTGGAAACATTGATGGTTTAGGAAGTCTGCAAGAATTTGCTTTATACCTTAACCCAGGACAACCTTTATATATTTTGATATTTGTAATCTTAATTGTTTCTTTTTGCTATATATGGTTGGCTTTGACTTTCAATTCAAATGACATTGCTGATAATCTAAAACGAGGTGGAGCGTTTATTCCAGGAATAAGGCCAGGAGAGCAAACAGCAAGCTTTGTTGATCTGATTCTATCAAGATTGACTGTCTTTGGAGCTTTCTACTTATCACTGGTTTGTATTTTGCCACTGATACTTGTTAATAGCTTAGGAATATCATTTTATCTAGGCGGCACCTCAGTTTTAATTGTTGTTGTTGTGCTTTTAGATCTTCAAAGGCAAATTCAGTCATATGTTATGAGTGAACAATATGCATCTATATTAAAAAATGCTAATATTTCGGGCTCAAAAAAGAGTAGAAGAAGATGAAGGTAAGATCATCAATAAAAAGAATTTGTAAAGACTGCAAGATTGTGAAAAGAACAGGCACACTCTTTGTTATTTGCAAAAATAAGAGACACAAACAGAGACAAGGATAATTATGGCAAGAGTAGGCGGAGTAAACATACCAGATAATAAGCATGTTGATGTTTCATTGGCGCATATTTATGGCATTGGAAGAAAAACTGCTCAAGATATTTGTCTAAAACTAAAAATACGTTTTGATCAAAAAGTGTCAAATTTATCCGAAGCTGATTTAGATAAAATCAGAGATGAGCTTAAGAACTTTCAGATTGAAGGAGATTTAAGGAGAGAAATTAACTTCAATATTAAGCGATTAATGGATTTAGGTTGTTACCGAGGCATTAGACACAGAAAGGGACTACCTTTGAGAGGACAAAGAACAAAAACAAATGCAAGGACTAGAAAAGGCCCAAGGAAGCCTATTAGAGCATAATGGCTGGAAAAAAGAAAAATAAGAGGCTTGTAACAGATGGCATAGCACATATTAATGCTTCATTTAATAATACCATTGTGATGATTACTGACATGGGAGGCAACGCACTTTGTTGGGCAACATCAGGTGGACAAGGATTCAAGGGATCAAGAAAAAGCACCCCTTTTGCAGCTCAAATCGCTGCAGAGAGGGCAGGATCAATGGCAAAAGATATGGGTATGATTAACTTAGAAGTGAGAGTGAAAGGTCCAGGAGCTGGAAGAGAATCATCGATCAGAGCATTAAATGGTTGTGGTTTAAGAATAAATAAAATTACTGATGTTACACCACTTCCCCACAATGGATGTAGGCCACCAAAGAAGAGGAGAGTTTAATGGCAAGATATACAGGACCAAGATTACGACTTTCCAGGAGAGAAGGCACAGATCTGTTGTTAACCACTGGCACAAGATCGATAGAATCTAAATGCAAATTTGAAAGCAAGCCTGGCAACAGTAACCCAAGAGGAAGATTATCAGATTATGGTACTCAGCTTAGAGAAAAACAAAAAGTAAAAAGAATGTATGGTCTTTTAGAGAAACAGTTTAGAAACTCTTATTTGAAAGCTGCGAAAACAAAAGGAAACACTGGAGAGAATCTCATGAATATTCTTGAATCTAGACTCGATAATGTTGTCTATAGGATGGGATTTGGGGTGACGCGAGCTGAAGCAAGGCAGATGGTTTCACATAAATCTATCGAAGTAAACGGTGAATGTGTAAATGTACCATCCTATAATGTAAAGCCAGAAGACCAAGTTTCAGTTAGAGAAAAAAGTAAGTCTCAATTAAGAATTAAAGCAGCAGCACAGCTAGCAAAAAGTAAGGATAAACATAGTTGGCTGGATGTGAGTCATGATGACATGACAGGAAAGTTTCTAAGTTATCCGGACAGATCTGAGCTAAGTTCTGAGATAAACGAAAATTTAATAATTGAGTTGTACTCAAAATAATAGAGGGAATTATGGAAGATAAATTGAATGTTTTAGCGCCTGAAGTTGTTAAGGTTGATGAAATCGATAAAAACAACCTCAAGGTTGTATTAGAGCCTTTTGAAAGAGGATTTGGCTACACTGTAGGACACAGTCTTAGAAGAATAATGCTATCTTATATGCCAGGTGCGGCCGTTACAGAGGTTAAGATTGATGGTGTATCACATGAATACGGAACTATAGAAGGTGTCAAAGAAGATATTTTAGATATTTTGCTTAACCTTAAGGATCTCGCCATAAAATTAGACGGCCCTTCAGAAGCTGAGCTTAAGCTTGATGTAAAAAAACCAAAAACAATTACAGCTTCTGACCTAGAACTGCCAGCTGGTGTAGAGGTAGTTGATCCAGATCATGTAATAGCAACACTCGTTGAGCCAAAGAAACTTGTGATGACATTAAAAGTTAAAAGAGGAATAGGTTATGTGCCAGCAGAGCAAAATTCAGATAAAAGTATCGATAGCCTACATTTAGATGCAATTTACTCGCCAATTAAAAGAGTTAACTATAAAGTTGAGAATGCGCGTGTTGAAAATAGAACAGATCTCGACAAACTTATCCTTGATTTAGAAACAGACGGAACAATTGATGCAAAACAAGCAGTGAAATATGCTGCAACTATTATGCAGCATCAATTATCAGTATTTGTTGACGAAGAGCTTGTTTCTAGAAAAGAGAAAAGAAAAGACAAATACGATTTTGATCCATTGCTGCTGAGGTCTATAGAGGAGCTTGAGCTTACTGTAAGATCAACAAACTGCCTAAAAGCTGAAAATATTTTCCTAATAGGTGACTTGATTCAAAGAGCCGAAATGGATTTGTTAAAAACACCTAATCTTGGCAAGAAATCTCTAAATGAAATAAAAGATGAATTAGCATCAAGAGGCCTATCTTTAGGAACTGTGCTTAAAAACTGGCCCCCAATGTAATCATGAGACATAAGAAGCTTAGCAGAAGATTTAGTAGAACCTCGTCACACAGACAAGCAATGATGAGGAATCTAGCTATTTCTTTAATTGAGCATGAAATTATCAAAACAACTGTAGAAAAAGGCAAAGAATTAAGAAGATTTTTGGAACCTTTAATTACAAAGTCTAAAAATGATACATTGCATTCAAGAAGAACGGTGCTTTCAAAATTAAACTCAAACTCTGCTGTTTCAAAACTTTTTGGAGATATTGGACCAAGATTTTCTGAAACAAATGGCGGGTATTTACGAGTTATCAAGGCTGGATTCAGAGAAGGCGACAAAGCTGATATTTGCTATATAGAGTTAACAAATAGACCTGATCCTGAGCAGCTTGACTCTTCTGATTCAGAAGTGGTTGCTGAAGAATCTAACTAATCTGATTTAACATTTTCGCTGTATGCGATTTTTTATTTAACTTTATCTTTGAGAGAGTTCCCTCGATAATTAGAGAGCCACCACCATCTCCACCTTCTGGTCCTAAATCGATAATCCAATCAGCACATCGTATAACGTCAAGATTATGTTCAATGACTAACACAGAATTTCCTTTGTTGACTAAGCTATTTAATACGTTCATGAGCATTTGTATATCCGAGAAGTGCAGACCAGTAGTTGGTTCATCCAAGATATAGAGCGTTTTGCCTGTATCTCTTTTAGAAAGTTCTTTAGATAGCTTAACTCTTTGCGCCTCACCACCTGACAATGTATTTGCAGCTTGACCAAGCTTTATATACGAGAGCCCAACTTCTTTTAATGTAGCTAGTTTCTTAAAAATTTGTGGTATGGAGTTAAAAAAATCAAGAGATTCTTCTACTGTCATTTCTAGGATTTCATGGATATTCTTTTTCTTAAATTTTATTTCTAGCGTATCATCTCTAAATCTTTTTCCTTTACAGACGTCACATTCGACAAAAAGATCGGGAAGAAAATGCATTTCAACTTTTACCCAACCCTCACCTTTGCAGTTTTCACATCTACCACCTTCAACATTAAAACTAAATCTTCCTGGCTTGTATCCCCTTGCACGAGATTCAGGAGTATTTGCAAAAATATCCCTTATGTAAGTAAATAGTCCAGTATATGTAGCAGGATTTGAGCGTGGAGTTTTTCCAATAGGGCTTTGATCAATAGATATCAATTTATCAATATTCTCCTCTCCCATAAGCTTTTCATAGTTCGTTTTTTCAGGTAGTTTTGTGCCAAGAAGTTTGTTTTGAACAGCAGGTATCAAAGTATGATTTATTAAAGAAGATTTACCTGATCCAGATACTCCTGTGATACATACAAATTTGTTGAGTGGAATTTCTACTGTTAAATCCTTTAAATTATTAGTTTTAGCGCCGGAGATAAAAATGCTTTTATTGCTATCCTTCCTTTCCTTATTTATAAGTGAAATTTCCAGCTCTTTAGCTAAATATTTTGAGGTTAAAGATTTTTTGTTATCTAAAATCTCAT
Source organism: SAR86 cluster bacterium (assembly GCA_003331605.1). Classification (GTDB taxonomy): domain Bacteria; phylum Pseudomonadota; class Gammaproteobacteria; order Magnimaribacterales; family TMED112; genus TMED112. Next base: position 37,357 of record QOPD01000006.1, on the reverse strand, counting down.
TTAATTCTCCTTGAGTAACAATTTCCCCACCATGTATACCAGCTCCTGGCCCTAGATCAATAATATGATCAGCAGATCTAATCATTTCTTCATCATGTTCTACGACAATAACGGTATTACCCAAGTCTCTAAGTTTTATTAGGGTATTAATAAGCTTTTGATTGTCTCGTTGATGTAGCCCAATTGAAGGCTCATCTAAAACATAGATTACTCCTACCAACCCTGAACCAATTTGGCTTGCAAGCCTAATTCGCTGGGCTTCACCTCCAGATAGGGTTTGTGCTCCTCTCGAAAGGTTAAGGTAATCAAGCCCAACATCAACCAGAAAAGATAAACGCAACTCTATTTCATTGCTTATTTTTTGTGCAATCTCTGATTTATTTCCTGTCATGCTTAAGTTCTTAATCAAATCCAGAGCATCTAAAATTTTTAAATTATTAATTTCAGGCAAACTCATGTCTTCAACAAAAACATTCCTTGCAATCTTATTTAACCTAAACCCATTACATGTTATGCATGTTTGTTCTGAAATGTACGCACTGATTTTATCTCTAATGAAAAATGAGTCTGTCCTTTGATATTGTCTCTCTAGTGCAGGTATCACTCCTTCAAAGTATTCTTCTTTTATCTCTTGAGAGGCTAGATCCTTGAATGAGATTTTTTTCTTAATCCCATAGAGGATAATTGATTTATTTTTATCAGAAATTTTACTCCAAGGCTTATTGACATCCTCTTTAATAAATTCGAATAACCCAATAATCTTACTTTGGTAATAAGGAGTATTCCAAGGCTCTATGCAGCCTTGAGCAACACTTAAATTTTTGTATTTGATAATTTTATCTTCATCAAAATATGAATTTACTCCAAGACCATCGCATTCTTCACATGCACCACTTGGGTTATTGAAAGAAAAAATCTTTGGTTCTAATTCTTGGACAGAATAGTTACATTTTGGGCAAGCATGTTTGTTTGAGAGTCTATAATTTCTTGTATCCGCAAATATATCGACACTGCCACCTGAAAACCTTATTGATGTTTCAAGAGACTCAATTAATCTTTGTTTGCAATCCTTGTTATTCTCAATTATCAGCTGGTCAACAAGTACAGAAATATTGTGCTTTATATTCTTTTCTAGGATTGGTACTTTATTTATTGCATAAACTTCATTATCGACTTTAACTTTTGTAAACCCTTCTGCCATTAATTGGCTTAACAATTCTAAATGCTCTCCTTTGCCATCCATGATTATTGGTGCATAGATTGTGATTTGGTTGCCATTTTCTTCTCTGATAATATCGGAAACCATTGTCATTACTGGTTTTGCCTCAAGAGGCTCATTGTGATCAGGACACTTTGGTACTCCAACCCTTGCATAGAGTAATCTTAAATAGTCATGAATTTCAGTTATTGTTCCAACAGTAGATCTTGGATTGTGTGATGTAGATTTTTGCTGAATTGAAATTGAAGGAGAAAGTCCTTCTATTGATTCAATATCAGCCTTATCCATAACAGATAAAAATTGACGAGCATAGGTAGATAATGATTCAACGTATCTTCTTTGTCCCTCAGCATATATCGTGTCAAATGCTAAAGAAGATTTACCAGATCCAGACAGGCCAGTAATAACAGTAAGCTTATCTCTAGGAATTTTAAGAGATAAATTCTTTAAGTTATGAGCTTTTGCTCCTTTTATTTCAATAAACTTCAAGTTGACTCTTCGATTAAGGAAAAAATATTATAGAATATCCTAATGTCTAATGGTCTAAATAAAGTATTAATTATAGGAAATTTGGGTTCAGATCCAGAAATTAAATATACTTCGTCAGGAAGTGCAGTTGCTAACCTTTCTATTGCTACATCTGAGCGATGGAAGGATAGAAATACTGGTGAGCAGAAAGAACAAGTTGAATGGCACAGGGTAGTATTATTTTCTAGATTGGCTGAAATTGCTGAACAGTACTTAAAAAAAGGTTCTAAAGTATTTGTTGAAGGCAAGTTGCAAACTAGAGATTGGGAAGATGCGGAAGGGAAAAAAAGATATACAACAGAGGTTATCGCAAGAGAAATGACAATGCTGGATTCAAGGTCTGGATCCGATAATGCATCCCAACCGCAGAACTCATCTCCAGAAAATAATTTTGAGGAAGACATCCCCTTTTAGACTTTTTTAATTACGATTGAACCATTGGTTCCTCCAAACCCAAATGAGTTTGAAAGAAAGGAATCTATCCTTTTATCTATTGATTCGAATGCAATTGGAAAACCTTCTGCCTCTGGATCTAGATTTTCTATATTTGCGCTTCCCGATACAAAATTATATTTCATCATCATAAGCCCAAAGATAATCTCATGCACTCCAGCTGCACCGAGAGTATGTCCAGTTAATGATTTTGTAGAGGAGATTGAAGGTAGGCTTGTACCAAAAGCCTCTTTGATAGCATTTAACTCAGTTATATCTCCCACAGGGGTGCTTGTGCCATGAGTATTGATGTAGTCAATTTTCCCATCAAACTCTAAACCGCGCATGCATCTTAAGGCTCCCTCTCCAGATGGACTAACCAGCGAATAGCCATCACTAGTCTCAAAAGTAGAAACTATTTCACCATAAATCTTTGCTCCCCTTTTCTTGGCAGCCTCTAATTCCTCAAGAATTACTATCCCTGCTCCTCCTGATGGAACGAAACCATCTCTTCCTACATCATAAGGTCTAGAAGCAGAGGCAGGATTGTCGTTATATTTTGTACTCAGTGCTCCCATAGCGTCAAACATAATTGATCCTGTCCAGTGAACGTCCTCAGAGCCACCAGCTATTATGGTTTTTTGTTTACCAAATTTAATGAGATCGTATCCATGCGATATGCAGTGCAGGCTAGTAGTGCATGCCGATGCAATTGAGTATGAAACTCCTTTGGTTTTGAAAAACGTTGAAATTGCTGCAGAAGTCGTGTTGCTCATAGTTTTTGTCACAGAGTATGGACCAATTTTTTTTACTCCATTCTCTGAAGCCGCCTCTATCACTCGTTTTAGCTCTCTGCTTGATCCTGTTCCTGATCCAACCACTACACCAGTTTCTGTATTATCCAAATCTGCTTCAGTTAGGCCTGCATCTTTTACCGCATCCTGGGTTGCTAAAAAAGAGTAGCCTGCTGTTTCAGACATAAATCTCATAGCCTTCCTATCTATTAATGAAAAGTCTGCCTCTACAGGGCCTGATACATGACACCTCATGCCATTGTCTAAGTAGTCTTGATTAATTTTTAATCCTGATACCCCATTTTTTAAAGAATCTGTAATTGATGTTTCATCATTTCCAATGGGTGAAATAATTCCAAAACCTGTTATAACTACTCTTTTCATGCTTTTAGTGTATCTCTTAAAAACTGTTCTACATAATCCAAGCTGTCTAGTTTAATGAAGTTTTGTGTGGTTTCAATGCAATTATTTATCGATTTATCTCTTTCGATTCTTGTTGCATCAAAACCATTATATTTTTCAATCAGTTCTACTATTTGTGAATATTCTTTTGTTTCTATCAGCTGGTAAATCCTTTTTCTTTCCTCTTCGGTAGAATCATTAAAAGCAGCAATTAGTGGGTATGTAAATTTACCTTCGGATAGGTCTTTATATTTTGCCTTTCCTGTTACCGATTCATTGGAAAAATCAATTAGATCATCATTTAGCTGGAACGCAAAACCAAATTCATGACCCAATTTATAAAGCAGATTAAGATCTTCCTCTTTGAAGTTTGCATGAATTCCAATCGACTGCAATGCTCCAGAAAACAATACAGCAGTTTTGGCCTTAATAATTTTTATATAGTTTTCCAGTGAAGGTGCCTTATATGTCATTGCTGAAATTTGGTTAAATTCACCTTCAATAAGCTTTTCTGCACAATTAATTAAGATAGTTGCAATATCTTTGTTCTCAAGAGAATTGAGGCAAGAAAATGTTTTGGTGTAAAGATAGTCTCCGTAAAGTAGTGCTTTTTTGATACCTGAAAACTTTAATACTGATGGTTTTCCTCTTCTGAGAGGCGCTTCGTCAATAATATCATCATGAACAAGGGTCGAAAGATGAATCAATTCTGTTGTTGATGCCAGTTCTAGAAGTTTTTGATATTCAATGCCAATTCTGTGCCCATACAAAAAGATTATTTTAGATCGAACATATTTACCATCAGAGCTAAAAATAAAGTCATTAATTTTTTGGATATCTTTCTGCTTGGAAAATGTGATATTCTCCATTTTTAGCTTTACTTCAGCTAAAAATTCAGTTAAATTTTGTTCCTCAATTGAAGGCATAACTATATATTAAATAATGTACGCAATTATAGACACAGGAAATGGACAAGAGAAAGTAGAAGTTGGTTCTCAAATAGAGGTTGATTTTCTTTCAGATAAGAAAATGGGTGACCAAGTTAAGTTTGAGAAAGTTTTACTTATTTCCGATGGCAAAGCCCCGAAAATTGGCAAACCTTATGTTTCTAAAGCATTTGTTTCTGGAAAAATAGTAAGCCAAGATAAAAAAGATAAAGTGTATGCAATTCAATTTAGAAGAAGAAAAGATTCCAAAAGAATTGTTGGACATAGACGAAAAGTTACTACAATAGACATTAAGGAAATCAACAATGGCACATAAGAAAGCTGGTGGCTCCAGTAAGAACGGAAGAGATTCGAATCCTAATTTTTTAGGAGTCAAAAGGTATGGCGGTCAAACAGTCAACGCTGGAGAAATAATCGTCAGACAAAGAGGCACTAAATTTCATCCTGGCTTAAATGTAGGTATCGGCAGAGACGATACTTTGTTTGCCCTAAAATCAGGAAATGTTCAATTTCAAAAGAAAGGCCCCAACAAAAGAAATTTTGTCAGTATAGTTCCTAATAGTTAAACACAATGGCTTTTTACGATGAAGCCAGAATCAAAGTAATATCTGGAAAAGGTGGTGATGGTTGCGTAAGCTTTCGGCGCGAAAAATACATTCCTAGAGGTGGTCCTGATGGTGGCGATGGCGGAGACGGGGGCAATGTCTATATCAAATACAATTCTCAATTAAACTCACTTGTTTCATTAAAGGGAAAGAAGGTATTTTCTGCTAAATCGGGCAAATCTGGTAAAGGCAAAAATATGAAAGGCTCTTCAGGAGATGACGAAACAATTTTAGTGCCAGATGGTACATTGATTTTCCATCAAGATACAGATGAGCTTATTGGTGAGATTACTCCTGAAACCCCGGAGATATTAGTGGCTCAAGGTGGAAAGGGCGGTCTAGGAAATGCTAGATTTAAATCTTCAACCAACCAAACTCCAACGAAAAATACATCAGGCACAGAATCTGAAGAAAGAAATCTATATCTTGAACTTAGACTAATTGCAGATGTTGGTTTATTAGGGCTGCCAAATGCAGGGAAATCGTCATTAATTAATACAATTACTAACTCAAAATCAAAGATAGGGTCTTATGAGTTTACTACTCTCTCGCCATCACTAGGCATTCTCAAAGATGAAAAGAAAACACTTAGCATTGCAGATCTACCAGGACTAATTGAAGGAGCATCAGAAGGCCTAGGTCTTGGCTTAAGATTCTTAAAACATGCTTACCGAACTAAGTTATTGATTCATGTCGTTGATGGATCTGCTGGAATAGAGGATGCAATCAGGTCTTACTCAGTAATTGAAGATGAGTTGAGGAAGTTTTATCTTGATTTCTCGCAGCAGGAAAGATGGATTTGTATATCAAAAGTTGATCTTATGAATCCAGAGATGATCTCATCTGTTGTGCAAAAATTTCAATCAAATTACCCCAAAATTCCAATTTACTGCATTTCCTCAAAGAGCAATGAGGGACTTGAGCATTTAAGTGATAGATTGCTTAGCTTGATTTAAGTCGTGCGTTCAGCCTGCTTTTTAATCTGGATGCTTTATTCTTATGAATAGCACCTTTATCGGCTAGGCTATCAATCTTTGATTGAGCATTTTTAAACACTTCGCCAGATTCTTTATCTGAGCTTTCAATAGCCTTCACAACAGACTTTACTGCTGTTCTAACCATAGATCTCTGAGCATGTTTAAGCTCGTATTTCTTGGTGTTCTGTCTAGCTCTCTTTTCAGCTGATTTTGAGTTTGCCATATTTTATACCTTGGTGGAGGCGGCGGGATTCGAACCCACGTCCGTCATCACTTCCTCCTCGTTTCTACATACATAGATTCATCAATTAATTTCACTTTAATGTAGCCTGATGATCAAGACACATTAAGCATAGCCCTAAAAATTCGCTTAAACTTTGGGCAAAGTCTAAATATATCCTACTAAATTGACTATTATCAAATGTTGTAGGTCACAAATGATAACAGGTTGACATTAAGCTGCCAATCTATAGTTGTAGTTATCTGCAACTAATTTTTTGAGCAAATTTTAACGAGTTATGATCATTCTCGGTATGCACTTCGGGTTCCGTGGTAGTCGTCAAAGCCAAAATACGCCCCCGGACCGAGAATGATACTGGTTATTTGAAGTTTTTTAAAGCTCTTTCTGACTCCCTTTTAAGATCATCAATTTTTTTTGCATGTTTTTTATCGTAGTTTTTCTTCCCTTTCGCAAGTGATATTTCTAGTTTAGCCAATGGTCCTTTCCAAAATAGCTTTACAGGTACGCATGTCTGGCCCTTAGCAGAAAGAGCAAAAGATATTTTTTCAATTTCGCGCCTATTTAATAAAAGTTTTCTAAAACGCTCAGGATTTAAGCTATCCTTTTGATTAATAAAGTTAACAGGGTCAATTCTTGATCCCACCAACCACAGCTCGTTTTTAATTATTTTGATGTACGCCTCTTTTAGATTTAAACGCCCATCTCGCAATGATTTAACTTCCCAGCCCTCAAGTTCCAAGCCTGCAACAAATTTATCCTCAAGAAAGTAATCGAATCTTGCTTTTTTATTTGTTGCAACGGTTTTATTATTCATATGTATGATTTTACAAGAACAATCAAAGCTTCTCAGCTATTTAGGTCTTTTGCCATTTATCTTTTCTTGTATCTTGATTTGGATTATACCAAGCCTAGCTATCTACATTTTGATAGGGTTCATTGCTTATTCGCTTCTAATTTACATTTTTCTTACAGGAAGTTGGTGGGGATTTGCTTATAGCTCAGGCAATTCGTTATATATTCCAATTCTTTTATTTTTTTCTCCCTTCTTAATTTTTCTACCCTTTGTTTATATAGAGCAATTTATAAAGGATAACCTCAATCTTCTTCAAAACTACAACTTAATCCTGAGCTCTCTTGTTGCTCTTGTATGCTCCTATGAGATTGGTCATTTATATGAACTAAGAAAAATTAAATTAAAAAGCGAATATATCAATTTAAGATTTCAATTAACTTTTTCAGTAAGAATTTGCCATTTACTAATGATTGCGTTTATATTTATGTAACACAAACTTATGCAATCAAAATCAAATCAGTGGAATAACAATCTGGCCTTTTTGCTAGCAGCAACAGGATCTGCTGTTGGTTTGGGCAATATTTGGGGTTTTCCTTACAAGGCAGGGGAAAATGGAGGAGGTCTTTTTGTACTTCTTTATTTATTCTTTGTGATAGTTTTAGGTCTACCCGTTTTTATGGCTGAAGTATTTATAGGCAAAACTGGTAAAGGAAATCCAGTTTCAGCAATCGAAAACCTTGCAGTGAAATCAAAATCATCTAAAAGTTGGAACCTTGTTGGTTACGCTGGTATTCTGGCTAGTCTCATTATCGCAGGCTACTACGCAGTAATAGCAGGTCTAGTTGTAAACTATGGCTTTATTGCAGCCGCAGGTTTTGGGGTAACTGACCCATCCACAGTCTATGCATCTGAAGTTGCTAATTTTTGGGAAATGACATTTTGGTTCTCAGCTTTCTTAATTGCTTCTGGTGTTGTTGTTGGCTATGGAATTGATCAGGGGATCGAAAAAGCAATGCGTATTCTTCTGCCCATGCTATTTGTTTTGGTAATTTTAATGGTGGGCTATGGAGCTGTAAAAGGTGATATGGCATCTGCGTTAAATTATTTATTCTCATGGAAAGCTGATCAATTTAATGCAGGAACAATCCAAGCTGCTGTAGGACAAGCATTCTTTTCTCTAAGTATTGGCATGGGAACTTTAATGGCTTTTGGATCCTATATGCCAAAGGATCAAAAATTGGGAAATGCCTCAGTAGTAGTTGTAACAGCTGATACCGCAGTTGCACTATTTGCTGGATTAGCCATTTTCCCATTAGTGTTCTTTTTTGCTCTTGATCCTACCGCAGGAACAGAACTTGTATTTAAAACAATGACGACCGCTTTTTCAGAAATGGGACCTCTTGGACAGTTTATAGGGCCGTTATTTTATTTCTTGCTAGCTGTAGCGGCATTTAGTTCAATGATATCTATTTTAGAACCAAGCGTTGTCTTTTTGTCTGAGAAGTTTTCAATATCACGCGTAAAAGCCACAACATTTGTAATCTTATTCTGTTTCTTGCTATCGCTAGTTAGTGTTGCTGGTTTCAATGTTTGGAAAGATGTCTCAATAGGCGCTCTAGATAATCCATTCGAAGCTATGAAATACCTCGCGGATGATTTCTTGCTTCTTTTAGTAGGCACCGGTATATCAATTTTTGTTGGCTGGAGACTTGAGAATACAATCAACTCAGAAGCTACGGGCATTACCAATAAAGGATTACTAAATCTTTGGGTGGTTATCCTTAAGTGGATAAGCCCAATAAGTCTACTAACTATTTGGGCACTTGGTAACTTACAAATACTATTCGGCATTTCTTTCTTTTAGTGCAGATAGAGGTTATTCAAATAGGCGAAGCATACTTCTCGCAAATAGTAGAAGTTCCTAATAACTGCACAGCTAAAGAAGCCATTCAGAAATACCTCCCTAAACAATTAAGTCATAAACTTTCATCTGATTTTTCATTAGGCATTTGGGGTGTAAATCTTGATGGACGTTTTTTACCAGAGCCAGCAAGTTATCGTTTGAAACCAGAAGATAGGCTAGAAATCTATTATCCTCTTAAGTGCGACCCAAAAAAAACTCGGAAGGCTAAAGCTCTGAATCAAGCTTCAGGATAATTACTTCTTCAAGGAGACCGTTCGCATCAAATTTAACTTTTATTTTATTCTCGGCCAGAATCTCATCTCCTTTAGCCACTTGATAGAAATAGTCCCAGACATCTGGTTCAAAAAAATTCTCAAAAGTAGGGTTCCCAAGAATAAAAACAACTTGATCTTTGCTCATACCAATCTGAAGCTTATCAATATTCTCCTGATTAAAGACTGTACCCTGGGTAACTGTAACTCTATATAGGCCTGCACTTGCGCATGAGGCAATTATTAAAGTTATAATAATAAGGATAAGGATTTTTTTCATTTGAGATAGGATAAAGGTAATGTCAGAAAATACCAAAAAAAATTTACAAGAAGCTGGTCTTAAATCAACCCTCCCAAGATTAAAGATTATGGAAATACTACAATCTGGTAAGCATCTTAGCGCTGAAGAAATTTATAAATATCTCATTGATAACAGTTATGACGTCGGTTTAGCAACAGTTTATAGAGTTTTGACTCAGTTTGAGAATGCTGGGATAGTCATCAAGCATTCATTTGAATCCTCTAAATCTGTTTATGAGTTAAATGATTCAGATCATCACGATCACATGGTATGTCTAGAATCAGGAAAGATAATTGAATTTCATGATGAAGTTATTGAGGCAAGGCAGGAAGAAATTGCTAAAAAGCATGGATACGATCTTGTTGACCACAACATGGTTCTGTATGTAAAAAAGAAAAAATAACCTTATAATTCTCAAAATGAAAGAAGACAACAACCAACCAGAAACAATAGAAGAGCCTTTAGAAAAGCAAGAATCAGGTGAAAATTCTGAGCTGAATACCCTTACCTATGAGGAGCTTCAAGAGAAAAATGAAGAACTACAAGAAGAAGCTCTAAGAGCAAGAGCAGAACTAGAAAACTTTAAAAAGCGCGTTTCAGCAGAAGTTACCAACACACTTAAATACGCAAATACAGAACTTCTAAATGCATTAATACCAATTATCACGTCTTTAGAAAAAGCTATAGATAACACCGAAGACCAAAAAAGCATTGATAAAGAGGGTGTTTTGCTAATATTAAATTCCTTTGAAAAAACACTTGAGAATTTCAACATAGCTCCTATAAATCCCATTGGAGAGGAGTTTAACCCCGAGTTGCATGATGCAGTTTCTATGGTTAACGAATCGGGAGAAAACGACAATATTGTCGTAAAAACTCTCGAAAGAGGTTGGTTGCTCAATGAAAGAGTCATCAAGCCTGCTCTGGTAGTTGTCAATAAGCACAACTAAGAAAAAAAGAGGACAAAATGGGAAAAATTATTGGTATTGATTTAGGCACGACTAATTCGTGTGTCGCTGTAATGGAAGGAAATGAACCTGAAGTTATTTCAAACTCAGAAGGAAACAGAACCACACCATCTGTTGTTGCATATTCAACAGATGGTCAGATACTAGTTGGCCAACCAGCTAAGAGACAAGCAGTTACAAATCCTGAAAAAACCTTGTTTGCTGTGAAAAGGCTTATTGGTAGAAAATTTAAAGACGATGAAATTCAAAAAGATCTTAAAAATGTTCCTTTTGGTATTGTTGAGGCTGAGAATGGCGATGCTTGGGTTGAGGTTGATGGTAACAAAATAGCTCCACCTCAGATTTCAGCAGAAATCTTGAAAAAAATGAAAAACACAGCAGAAAACTATCTTGGCACTAAAGTTGATGGAGCGGTTGTCACTGTTCCAGCATATTTTAATGATTCACAAAGACAAGCTACAAAAGCAGCAGGAAAAATTGCGGGTTTGGACGTAAAGAGGATTATCAATGAGCCTACTGCAGCTGCATTGGCATTTGGTCTTGATAAATTAAAAAAAGATGGCGTTATTGCAGTCTATGACCTAGGAGGCGGAACATTCGATATTTCAATTATAGAAATGACCAATGTTGATGGTGAATATCAATTTGAAGTGATTTCTACCTCTGGTGATACTCATTTGGGTGGGGAGGATTTTGACTTGTTATTGATAAAACATTTTATTGAAGAATTCAAAAAGGAATCAGGTTTTGATTTAAATTCAGATCCTATGGCCCTACAAAGATTAAAAGAAGCAGCTGAAAAAGCGAAAATTGAACTATCTTCTTCAGAGCAAACCGAAATAAATCTACCATATATAACTGCAGATGCCTCTGGACCAAAACACTTTGTACAGAAGCTAACAAGAGCAAAACTTGAATCTCTTGTCGGTGATCTTGTGGCTAAGAGTTTAGATCCAGTAAAAACAGCTTTAAAAGACGCAAAATTCACACCGAAAGATATTGATGAAGTAATTCTGGTTGGCGGCCAAACCAGGATGCCCTTAGTGCAGAAAACAGTAGCAGATTTTTTTGGTAAGGAGCCAAGAAAAGATATCAATCCAGACGAAGCGGTTGCTCTAGGTGCAGCTACTCAAGGGGCGGTTCTTAGTGGCGAAAGATCCGATGTATTGTTGCTGGATGTTACACCATTAACTTTAGGCATAGAAACACTTGGCGGTGTCATGACTCCACTTATTGAAAAAAATACCACCATACCAACAAACAAATCACAGGTCTTCTCAACAGCAGAGGATAACCAAACTGCAGTAACTGTCCATGTCCTTCAAGGTGAAAGAAAGAAAGCTACAGACAACAAGTCATTAGGGCAGTTTAATCTTACAGATATTGCTGCAGCACCACGAGGCACACCTCAGATTGCTGTGACATTTGATATTGATGCCAATGGTATCATTAATGTATCTGCAAAAGACAATTCAACAAATAAAGAGCAATCAATAACCATCCAAAGTGGAAGTGGTTTATCAGAGGAAGAGATTGAAAAAATGGTAAAAGATGCCGAAGCAAATGCTGAGGAAGATAAAAAGTTCGAAGAATTAATAACATCTAGAAACATGGCCGATGGATTAGCTAGCTCAACTAAAAAAGCTTTAGAAGAAAATGGAGACAGCTTGTCAGAAGAAGAATCTAAATCACTTCTAGAAGCAATTTCAAAAGTTGAAGAGGCTTGCAAAGGAGATGCAAAAGAAGATATTGATAGTGCGGTAGAAGAGTTATCAAAAATTGCTCAGCCTCTATCAGATAAGCTTTTCAAAAAAGAGTCTGCAGAATCACCACAGTCAGAAAACTCTGATGAGCAGACCGATAATGATACTGTCGATGCTGACTTTAAAGAAGTTGACGATGATAAAAAATCCTAGTAGTGAAAAGGGATTATTATGAAATCTTAGGGGTTGATAGAAACATCACCCCTGAAGAGCTAAAAAAAGCTTTTAAAAGATTAGCAATAAAATATCACCCTGATAAAAATCCTGATAATAAAGAGGCAGAAGAAAAATTCAAAGAAGCTGCAGAGGCCTACGAAGTCTTAAGCGATCCATCTAAAAGAGCTACCTATGACCAGTTTGGTCATCAGGGAGTTAGCTCGAACTTTGGCCAATCTGGCTATAGAGATGTAAACATTAACGATATCTTCAATAATATTTTTGGTGACGAAATTTTTGGGGATATATTTGGCGACATCTTTGGCGGAGGTAGGACAAGAAGACCACCAAGAGGAAGACATATTCAGATGTCTTTAGACTTGTCTTTAAATGATGCTGTCTTTGGGAAAACAGTTGAAATTAAGCTGCCGAACAATTCAAAAAAAGTTTCTGTTAATATCCCGCCAGGAGTTGATACTGGCAATAAAATCAGATTGTCAGGAGAAGGTGAGCCAAGTCAATATGGAGGTGAAAATGGAGACCTTTATATTGTGGTTAATGTTCTTAAACATCCTTTCTTGGAGAGAGAAGGAAATCATTTATACTGCGAAGTGCCTATAAGGATTGATCAAGCAATCCTAGGAGCGGAAATTGAAGTTCCAACACTCACAAAGAATGTGTTGTTAAAAATTCCTTCCGAAACTCAAACGGGTAAGGTGTTTAAATTAAAAGATAAAGGTGCAGGCTCAATTCACGGCAGGGCTTCAGGAGATTTGTATGTGAGGATTGTGATTGAGACTCCTCAAAGAATTTCAAACTCACAAAAGAAAGCCATAGAAGAAGCATTCAAAGGGATGGAAAAGAATTTTTCTGAAAGCGCTGAATTTTCTAACAATCTCAAAAATAAATAATAATGAAAATTTCTCTTCTTGGTTCATCAGGTAAGATGGGCAAATCTTTGATTGAACTCGCTCATAATGACCCAAGTGTTTCAATTACCAATGCACTTGTGAGGCCAGATTCAATATATTTAGGCAAAGATGTTGGTGAAGAACATTTTAACAAAAGATCTGGTCTAACGTTTTGTGCTTTTCCAGATGAAAATTTTGATATTTTTATAGATTTCTCTACAAATAATCGACTCGAAGAAAAGATTGAACTATATAAAAAATTTGGAAAATCTTTGTTATTCTGCGGTACAGGCCTTAGCAAGGATGAGGAGCTTAAAATTAAACAGCTTAGTTCAAGCTTTCCTGTTTTCTATGCACCAAACACATCTTTAGCATTGAATTATCTAATGAATATGGCAAAAAAAGTTTCTACCTCACTTGATTTTTCAGAGATCATAATTGAAGAACAGCACCATAAATCAAAGATTGACATCCCTTCTGGCACTGCAAAAGAGATAGCAGAATCTTTACATATTGATGCAAATAACATTCTATCTAAACGTGAAGGCAGCTTAGGCAATTACCATAAAATCATATTTAAAAATAAAAATGAGGAGATCCAAATTTCTCATTTTGGGTTAAGTAGGAAACTGTATGCAGAAGGAGCAATTAATATTGCAAAATGGTTTTACCAAAAGCCTAAAAACCTTTATCATATGCAAACTTTAATTAAAGAAATTTATGAGTAAAGCAAAAGTTACAATAGAGCAGCTCTTCGAGCTAGGAGCTCATTTTGGCCACAGAAAAAGGTTTTGGAACCCTCATATGGAGGATTACATCTTCTGTGAAAAAAATAATATACACATAATTAACCTATATAAGACACAAGAGAAAATTCTGGAGTTACACGATACATTCAGAAATTTATCAGCAGTTGGTAACAAAATAATGATCGTAGGCACAAAAAGAGTTGCATCTAGCTATGTCAAAGATTTTGGTGAGAAAACAGGCATGCCATACATTTCGCATCGTTGGCTTGGCGGGATGCTTACTAACTGGAAAACTATCAAGATCCCAATCAACAAACTTTTAGAGTTTGAGGAAAATAAATCATCAGGACAACTTGGCGGAATGATTAAAAAAGAAGCTGTTCAGCTCGAGAAAGAAATGAAAAAACTTTCTTTAAATTTTGATGGCGTAAAAGATATGAAAGGTTTACCAGACGCGCTGTTTGTCATTGATGTTGAAAATGAAAATATTGCAGTTGAGGAGGCCCTTAAGATGGGAATTCCTGTGTATGGTCTTGTTGATACAAATAGTAATCCAAAAAACCTTACCAATTTTGTTCCTATTAATGATGATTCATCAAAAACAATCAAATTTGTATTAGATCTATTGTCTGAAGCTGTGCTTGATGGTCAGGATTCAGCAAGAAAGCAAGGCCTAGTGCAAAAACTTGACGGCGACAAAGGGCCGAAAGTCTTCTCACTAAACGCTACAACTAAAAAAGTTTCAGTTAAGCCTGTTGAAGAAAACATTGAGAAAGAGAAAGATCAAGTTTTAAGCCAAGAACCAGAAGTGCAAAACGAACAGCCTCCTAAAGTTGAAGAAAAAGCAGAAGTTCAAGAAACAAGTGCAAAGATGACCAAATCTGCGCTTGCAAAACTTACCAAAGCTCAGCTTGAAGAAAAAGCAAAAGAGTTAGGCATCACGATCGAAGGAAAGGTTCTGAAAGCAGATCTTGTTGAACAAGTCTTTAAAGTACAATAAATATTATGATCACAGCTCAATTAGTTAAAGAACTTAGAGAAAGAACTGGCATCTCAATGATGGATTGTAAAAATGCCCTTAGCGAGACAAATGGTGATGTTGATGCGGCTATTGAGGTTTTAAGAAAGAAGAGTATTCTTAAAGCGGAAAAGAAAGCTGATCGCGCTACAAATGAAGGCGCCCTTGTTGTAGGTGTAGCAGATACTTATGGATTCATAGTTGAGGTTAATACCGAAACTGACTTTGCAGCCAAAGACCAAGATTTCCAAGAATTTCTCAACGCCTTAAAAGAGTATTGTAATACTAATAAGCCAGATTCATTGGAGGAACTCAACGATGGTTTTAAAGACAATCTTTTACAAATAATTCAGAAAATCGGCGAAAATATAAAAATCTCCAATTATCAACTGATTGAAGGCAATGCCTCTAATATATCAACATACATCCATTCTGATGGGAAGCTTGCTTCATTAGTATTGCTCGCGAACAGCAATGATAGCTTAGGTAAGGACATAGCAATGCAAGTTGCAGCAAACAATCCATTAGCAATTTCACCAGACGATATCGATGTGGCAATACTTGATAAAGAAAAAGAGATTGCTTTGGCTACACTTGAGAATGAAAACAAGCCTGAAGAGATCAAAGAAAAAATCGTTCTTGGAAAATTAAATAAGTTTAAGCAAGAAAATTCTTTGCTTGAGCAGCCATTTATCAAAAACCCAGACCAAAAAATTCAAGATCTAACCAAAGATAATTCCATTCTAGGAATTATAAGGAGAAAGGTAGGAGAGTGAGCTCTCTTACTTTTAAGAGAATCCTTTTAAAATATAGCGGAGAAGCTGTTGCTGGCTCAAAGGAGCAAGGGATAGACCCTTCTGTTCTACATTTCATGTCCAATGAAATAAAAAGCATTGTTAATAAAAAAGTTGCCGTCGGTTTAGTTATTGGTGGCGGCAATCTCTTTAGAGGTAAAGAATTAAATCAAGATGGTATAGACAGAGTTGCGGGTGACCACATGGGCATGCTTGCAACGGTTATGAATGGTATAGCACTAAGAGATTCACTTGAGAGGCTGGGAGTAAAAACAAGAGTAATGTCAGCAATACCAATGCCAGGGATTGTAGAGCATTACGATAGAAGATTAGCTATTCAATTATTAGATGCTGGTTTTGTTGTAATTTTCACTGCTGGAACTGGAAACCCCTTTTTTACTACAGATACAGCAGCGTGCTTAAGAGCTATTGAGGTTGGAGCGGACTTGATGCTAAAAGCCACAAAGGTTGATGGCGTATATTCCGATGATCCTAAGATTAATCCAGAAGCTAGCTTTTATAGAGACCTCACTTTTAATGAAGCTATCTCTAAAAACCTTAAAGTAATGGATACCACAGCACTCACACTTGCCAGAGACAATGAAATGAAAATTAAAGTGTTCAATTTTCGTAAAGAAGGAGCATTGCTTGATATAGTAGACGGTGGAGAAGAAGGAACGATAATTACAAATGGATAGTTACGAAAATATAATTGGAGACTGCGAGAATAGAATGCAATCTTCATTGAATAACTTTAACGACAACCTAAAAAAAATTAGAACTGGAAGAGCTAACCCATCAATGCTTGATGGAATAATGGTTGATTACTATGGAACCGAAACTCCGTTAAATCAATGTTGTTCAATAACAGTTGAAGATTCTAAGACTCTAAGTTTATCTCCTTGGGATAAGTCTCTTGTACAAGAGATAGATAGAGCAATACAAAAATCTGACTTGGGAATAAATCCAACTGTTGCTGGAGAGGTTCTAAGAATCATCATGCCTCCACTTACTGAAGAGTCTAGAAAAGATCTGACTAAACGTGCAAGAAATGAGGCAGAAAATGCAAGAGTAGCAATAAGAAATATTAGAAGAGATTCATTGGCTTCAATGAAATCTCTAGAAAAAGATGGTGAGCTAACTAAAGATGACATATCAGATTCTGAAAAAGACATACAAGAAATAACCAATAAATATATAAATTTGGTTGATCAATCCGTAGCTGCAAAAGAAAAAGATCTTCTAACAATCTAATGGCAGAACCAAAGTCAGTAGCCATCGTCATGGATGGAAACAGAAGGTGGGCAAAGAAAAATAATCTTCCTGTATCACAAGGGCACCGTGCAGGAATTGAATCATTAACTAAAATTGTTAAGCATGCAAAAAATATTGGAGTAAAACATTTGGTTGTTTATGCATTCTCGACAGAAAATTGGAATCGCAAACAATTTGAAGTTAATGCTTTAATGAATTTAATAAATTTTGGAGCTGATACAAAATTAAATGAGCTTATTAATAATGAAGTTAAGTTAAATTTTATTGGTGAACTGGACGCACTTCCTACTTCCTCAAGAAAAGCTATTGATAAGTGCAAAGAGAGCACAAAACAATTTAAAGGCTTTACGCTAACGGTGGCAGTAAATTATGGCGGCATATGGGATTTTATAAATACTATCACCAAAGCAAAAAAAATAGAGACTCCTTTAAACGAAGAAAACTTAATCTCACTTACAAGTTTTGGCAATGAAATTGACCTCTTTATTAGAACAGGTGGAGAAAAAAGACTTAGTAATTTTCTCTTACCTAACATCGCTTACGCAGAATTGTTTTTTACTGAAACATTGTGGCCTGACTTTAGTGAAACAGATCTAGATCATATTCTTGCAGAATATAAACTAAGGAAAAGGAGATTTGGCGAATGAAATCCATTTCAATTTTTGGGTTTACCGGATCAATTGGCACACAAGCGCTGAATATTTTGGCAGATTCAGAAGATTTTGTTTTTGATTTTTTTGTGTGCAACAAAAATGTTGATGTAGCAGCTCCGCTAATCAAAAAGTTTGCCCCAAAATATGTCTTTGTTGATGATAAAGAGGTTAGAGAAAAAATTAATCAGAGCGAATTCCCTTCAAGCATTTTCATTCAAGATTACAATAATTTGCTAAATCTTATTGAAGAAGATCCAAGTGATATCTACCTTTCAGCAATAAGTGGCTTTAGCAAGGTAGAACTTACCCTTCTAGCCGCACAATCTGGAAAAAGACTTTTATTAGCAAATAAAGAGTCTTTAGTGATTATGGGGACAAGACTTATGCAGATTATCAGAGACAGTGGTACTGATTTAATCCCAATTGACTCTGAGCATTACTCAGCTTATTTATCATTAAAGCAATTGGATAGATCTGAGATATCAAAGCTTACTTTAACAGCATCTGGTGGACCATTTGAAGGCCTGCCTCTTGAAAAACTTAAGAATAAAAATATTGCAGAGGCTCTTAACCATCCAAACTGGGAAATGGGAAGTAAAATTTCTATTGATTCTGCAACCTTAGTGAACAAATGCTTTGAAGTCATAGAAGCCCATCATCTATTTAATCTTAGCGAAGAGCAACTTGGTATAGTTATTCATCCACAAAGCATCATTCATTCATTAGTAGAGTTTAAAGATGGATCATACGAGGCTCAGATGTCTGAACCAGATATGGGATTTCCATTGTCGTATGGATTTTATAAACAAAGAGTTGCTTTTAAAAAGAATAAAAGAGCAGATAAGCTGTTAAATAGCTTAAATTTGACTATAAAAGAATTTCCTCAAGATAGAAGTTTCTTGTTGGACATAACTAAAGATATTATTCAGAATGGGGGCAATAGAGGCTTGGTTTTTGCAGCTATAAACAATTATGCTGTTGAAAAGTTTTTAAACGAAGAAATTAGCTTCATCGATATATATAATTTAATTAGAAGCAATTACGAGGAAATTGAAAAGAAAGACTTGTTAGAGCCTGGAGAATTGAACGAAAACTATATAGAAATTCAGGAACAAATAAGAAATTGATATGTACATTTTAGTTGGAGCTGTAATCTTATTCTTGGTGCTAGTAACATTCCATGAATATGGGCATTATTCAGTTGCAAGGTTTTTTAAAATAAAAATACTTAAATTCAGTATAGGATTTGGGCCGGATATCATTAATTGGAGAAATAAAGAAGGTGTAAGATTCTCCTTATCTGCAATTCCTCTAGGAGGCTATGTGGCTTTCCATGATCCAGGTGATGTTGACAACTATAACAAACTCTCAAGCGAAGAAAAAAAATACGTTCTTGCAAATAGGCCAGCACTAGAGAAAGCTTTAGTGACACTTGCGGGCCCTTTTTATAATTTTATTTTGGCTTTTGTAGTTTTTGCTTCTATTGGGATGTTTTTGCCGCGAGAGTCTGATGTAGCAACAGCGCGGGTGACAGAATTAAGTGACTCAAAGCTATATCAAGTCATATCTATTAACGATGTTGCCATAAAAAATGCTCAAGAACTTGAGCTTAGGTTTTTCGAGCAAACGGGCTATACGGGCAATTTAGAAATAAAACTATTTGATTACGATATGCAATCTGAAGTAGTTTATTCAAAAGAGGTTACAGATTTAACTTTCCCTCAAGATAGAAGTCCATCAGCATATTTCTCGTTTCAGCCTATATTGGATTTTACACCTGTTATTTCATCGGTTGAACAAAGTAGTATTGCTTTTCAGTCAGGCATTAGGGCGGGAGACTTAATAACAAAGATTAACGATAAGGATGTTTTTTCTACGCTACAAGCAAATGAACTGTTAAACCAATTCAATAAAAGGATGTATATTGAGGTGCAAAGAGACGATCAGAAGCAATTCGTTACATTGCCAATAAAACGTGATGGTGAAATTTATGGCATCAGTTTAATGCCTGGAGGAAATAATTTATTTGAATCTATTTCTTATGGTGCTAGTCAAACCTTGTTTTGGATTACAAACACATTTAAATTTTTAGTTAGAACTTTTACTGGCAGTTTAGGCCTAGATAACCTTAGTGGTCCGGTGGGCATTGCAAAGGTTGCTGGAGACTCACTAAGTAATGGCATTATTCCATTTTTAATGTTGATGGCTATTTTAAGTATAAGTTTAGGAGCTTTTAACCTTTTACCTTTGCCAATGCTTGACGGCGGACAATTTTTGTTTATCTTAGTGGAGGAGCTAAAAGGTTCTCCAATTAGCATGAAACTAAAAGCAGCACTTTTTAATCTAAGTTATATATTAATAATGGTTTTATTCGTTTTTGTAATTGTGAATGATATTGGGAGACTTCTGTGAAAAAGTTTTTTCTTCTAGTATCAACTATATCAGCTCTTATAAGTGCTGATATGGTCGTCGAAGACATTCGAATTCTTGGGCTACAAAGAGTTTCTTTAGGTAGCGTGCTAGATACAATTCCAGTAACAATTGGAGATAGAATAGGCTCAAGAGATTATCAGAGAGTCATACGAACACTTTTTGCCACCGGCCAATTTGATGATGTCGAGTTGTCTTCTGATGGCAATGTTTTATACATTTCAGTGGAAGAACGACCGACTATCTCATCCATTAAGATTGATGGCAACTCGGCAATAAAAACCGAAGAACTGTTAGGCGCACTTGGCTCAGAAGGGGTTGCCGAAGGCTCAGTTCTTAAAAGAGCTACCTTAGATTTAATAACTAAAGGCTTGCAGGCTCAGTATTCGCAACAAGGCAGATATGGTGCTTCAGTTGAAGTCTCACAAAGAGATCGCCCGAGAAACAGAGTAGAAGTTAGTATCGAAGTTGATGAGGGCTCATCTACTGCCATAGCCTCGATAGAAATAATTGGAAATGAGGTTTATTCCGATGATGAGCTAAAAAGAATTTTTGAACTCTCTGAGGGCTCAATATTATCTGTTTTTACCAATGATGATAAATACACTCGAGAGAAGCTTGTAACCGATCTCGAAAATCTTGAAGCGTATTACAAAGACCGTGGGTATTTGCAATATGGCCTTGAATCATCTCAGGTCTCAATTAGTGATGATCTTGAAGAGTTATTTATAACTTTAATAATTAATGAGGGAGACCTTTATACTGTGAGCAATGCAAAAGTTTCAGGTGAAATTCCATTAGAAAAAGAGTTTTTTGAAGAATTTATTAATATCCCTGAAGGTTCTTACTATTCAGAAGCTTTAATAACAAACTACGAGGAATTTTTTGCAAATATTTTAGGGAACGAAGGCTACACTTTTGCAGAAGTGGAGGGAGTTCCAACCATCGATGAGGAAAATAAGTCGGCTGAGATTACATTCGTATTTAATCCAGGTAGGAAAAACTACACTAGAAGAATTCTTTTCAATGGTAACGCTTTTACAACCGATGAGGTTTTAAGAAGAGAAATGAGGCAATTTGAAGGCGCCCCAGCTTCGAACCAAAAAATCGAACAATCAAAAATTCTTTTAGAGAGAACTGGCTATTTTAAAACAGTAAACGTTGAGACTGTTCCAGTTCCAGGGGAAGAAGATTATGTGGATGTAATTTTTGATGTTGAGGAGCAACAATATGGAAATGTTGTTGGAGGTTTTGGTTACTCACAGTTTGGATTTTCATTTAATTTTAACATCCAGCAACAAAACTTCCTTGGAAGCGGAAATACTGTGGGCATTGGATCCAATGTCAGTGACTACTCAAAGAATATTTTCCTTCAATATGACAACCCTTACTATACAATAGACGGTGCAAGTAGAGGCTTCTCATTAAATTTACGAGAATTTGATTATTCAGCATTTGGCTTGACCGATTACAACACCTCAAGCTACGGAGCTGCGATGACATTTGGTTTCCCAATTTCTGAAATTCAGCGATTAGGAGTTAACCTATCTTTTGATCACACTGAACTTCAGCAGCAAGGTCTTTCATCGAGAGAGATTCTTGATTTTACTCAAGCAGAAGGCTCAGAATTTGATACTTTCAAAGTTCAAGGATACTACACAAGAATTACACTCAACCGAGGGCTTTTCCCAACTGAGGGGACCTTAAATCAAGTTTCATTGCAAACTACAGTACCTGGGTCAAGCCTAAATTACTTTAGATTGGATTACAAAAATGAATACTACCAGCCTCTGTTCGGTGACTTTGTATTTAAAGCAGCTTCCAGAGTCGGGTATACAGGTGCCTTTGGCGACACAGAGATACCTCCTTATTTTGAGAATTTTTACGCAGGAGGACCGTACTCCATAAAAGGATATGAGGCAAACAGTCTTGGCCCAAGAATCACACCTGTTCCATGCTATGGTTACGATTCGGCAAATGACTATTGCCCACCCTTGCAGGATACAAACTTTGATGGGGTGGCAGACACTCCCGCTTACAATCAATATGCTACTTATGGCTTTAATAGACCAATTGGTGGAAATGTATTGCTTGAAACAAGTTTAAATTTAATCTTCAAACTGCCATTTGTTGAAGATAATAATCAATTTAGATCGGCATTTTTTATTGATATAGGAAATGTTTTCTCATCATTCTGTCAAAGCTATCAGACACAATGCTACAGTCCTAATTTTGAAGATTTAAGAGGTTCGTATGGTCTTGGAGGTAGTGCAATTACTCCTTTCGGTCCAGTTAGTGTTTACTTAGCTATACCATTCAACAACGACCCAATTGATAGGGTTAAGAGATTTGAATTTACAGTGGGAAATAAATTCTAAAAACCTCGATTCTTTAAGAAAAGTTAGCTAAAATACCGTCACTTAAGGATTAAAATTATGAACATAATAAAAAAGACACTACTACTAGGTTTAATCGCAGTTTTTTCAGCAGCAGTTTTTGCTGAAGGAACTTATGTATTAAATGCTGAAAGAGCAATGCTAAGCACACAGTATGCAAAAGATACATTTAAGAAGCTTGAAGAAGATGCTGATTTCATCGCTGATAGAGAAAGACTTGAGCTTTTACAAGCAGAAGGTCAAGAACTAGTTGAAAGCTTTCAGCAGGACCAAGAAACAATGTCCGATGAGCAGATTGTAGCCATGCAGAAAAAAGTGCAGGACAAGCAAAATGAAATTCAGTTTCTTGCAAACAAGCTACAGACCAAGGCTCAAGAAGCACAGCAATCAGTAATAAATGATCTTTCAACAGATTTTCAAAGAATTTTAGGTGAGCTCATCAATGCAAAGAGCATGGATATGGTTCTATCACCACAAGCACTATTCTACGCTGATCCAGATCTAGATATTACAGATGAAGTTACAGCTCTTCTGGATGTAGCTTTAGCTGAAAAATCTGATTAATAGACTTAATGTTTTCTATCTCCCTTGGTGAGCTTGCAACAAAATTAAATGGCAAGCTAGAGGGAGATAAAGACAAAATCATCCATCAATTACAAGACTCACAAAAGTGTGACAGTGATTCAGTTTGCTACATCAAATCACATCTATACATTCAAAAACTATCCTCAAGCCCAGGTGCTGTAATCACTACTGCAGACCTAGCTAAAGAAATAGATGCAAACTGCATTATTGTTGAAGACCCTTATTTTTGCTTTGCACTAGCAACAGGAATTTTTAATGTAGGTTATGAAAAGCTCAATAAATCAATAGAATCTGATATACATCCAAGTGTAAAATTAGGCTACAATTCGGTAATAAACCCAAATTGCAAAATTGGAGCAAATGTTGTTATTCATGACAATGTTTCAATATATCCAAACACTACAGTAGGCGATAATTGCATAATCCATTCGGGTGTTGTTATTGGAAGTGACGGCTTTGGTTTCGCGCCTAAAAACAATCAGTGGCAAAAAATTTATCACCTTGGAGGCGTCGATATTGGAGATAGTGTTGAGATTGGAGCCAATTCAGCAATTGATCGAGGCGTGCTTGGTAATACCCAACTAGAGGATGGTGTAAAACTTGATAATCATGTCCATGTTGCACACAATGTCAGGCTTGGCGCTAACACAGCAGTGGCAGCACAAACTGCGTTTGCTGGCAGTGTGAATGTTGGAGCAAATTGTCAAATTGCAGGCCATGTAGGGGTTACTGGTCATCTTTCGATAGTAGACGGAGTTACTGTGCTTGCTAACACTCTAGTAACTAAATCAATTAATAAGCCTGGGGTTTATAGTGGGATCATGCCGATGATGGAGCACAATGAATCTTTGAAATTTGTTGCAAAATTAAAAAAGAAAAGTGAATAGAGAACAAATTAAATCAGTTTTACCGCATAGAGAACCCTTCTTATTCTTAGATGAGATAGTAAGCGTTAGCAGTGAAGAAGTGGTGGCAAAAAAAAATGTGTCTATTGAAGAAGATTATTTTCGTGGTCATTTCCCAAACTTTCCTGTCATGCCGGGAGTTTTAATCTTGGAGGCAATGGCTCAAACGTGTGGAGTTTTAGGGTCACATATTATGGGCAAGAATGCCAACAAGAACTCGGTATACTTATTTGCTGGCATTGATAAGGTAAGGTTTAAAAGAAAAGTTTTACCAGGCGATGTTCTTACAATAAAATCAAAAGTATTAAGTGAAAAAAGGGGCATTTGGAAATTCATTTCTGAAGCGCATGTTGATAACAGCTTGGCATGCAAAGCAGAAATACTTTGTGCAGATAGAAGCTTAGATGAATAAAATACATCCTACTGCAATTGTAGATCCCTCATGTTCGTTACATGAGTCAGTGGAGATTGGTCCTTACTCAGTTGTCGGACCAGATGTAGAGCTGGGGCCTGACTGTGTTTTGAATGCACATGTAGTAATAAAAGGACCTAGTAAGTTCGGGTCAGATAATTCATTTTTTTCATTCTGTGTTATTGGTGAAGATACACCTGATCTTAAATTTAAAGGAGAAAAAGCTACTTTAGAAGTTGGCTCAAATAATACTTTTAGAGAATTTTCAAAAGTCCACAGAGGAACAGCTGCAGATCTTGGATATACCAAAATAGGTAACAATAATTTAGTCATGCCTGGAGTTATGATTGCTCATGACTGTGTTTTAGGGGAGGATAATATTTTAGTAGATAATTGTGCTTTGGCTGGCCATGTAAAAATAGGTGACCATGTTACCTTGGGCGGATATACACTTGTGCATCAATTCTGCCAGCTTGGGTCTTATTCATTCACTGGAATGGGATCACATGTGACTATGGATGTACCAGCATTTATAAGAGTTGCCGGCAATCCCACAAAACAGGCAGGCGTCAATTCTGTGGGCATGGAAAGGAAAGCATTTTCCAAAGAGCAGATCGCTAACATTAAAAAAGCATACAAAATCTTTTACAGGGAAAATTTAAGAGTCGAAGATGCTGTTGAGAGGATAAAGGCAGAGTGTGAGTTAGATACCCATATCAATCTTTTTCTAGATTCTATTCACAGCTCAACTAGAGGCATTTTAAGATAGTTGAAAATAAAAGTTGGTATTATTTCTGCTGAGCCCTCAGGAGATCTTCTTGGCTTGCAGGCAATTGAAGCACTTAAAACAAAATTTTCAGAAGTTGAGTGTGTTGGTATAGGCGGTGGCAAGTTATTAGAGTATGGCTTGTCAGGCGACAGGAAGCCTATCCAAGTGATGGGATTCATTGAACCATTGCTCAACTTATTTAAGATAGTTAGTTTCCGAAATCAGCTCATAAAAAAATTTAAACAAGAAGAAATTGATCTTTTTATAGGGATAGATTCTCCAGACTTTAATTTTGCAATTCATGAACAATTGTCTAAAGCAGGCATAAAAACAGCACAATTGGTTTGTCCCTCTGTTTGGGCTTGGCGTCCCGGTCGTGCTAAAAAATTTAGATTTCTTGACTACATGCTGTGTATTTTTCCTTTTGAAGTTGGATACTGCTCGAATGTAAGAAAAGAGTCGTTTTTTGTTGGGCATCCACTTGTTGGGACAGAAGATGATTATGCAAATAATTATAGAGAAGACATAATTGCTCTTTTGCCTGGCAGCAGGTCGTCAGAAATAAGGTTTAATCTTCCAGACATGCTCAAAGCTTTTAATAGCTTCAACGAAGAAAGTAACTTTAAAGCAATAATCCCTGCGTACGATAGTTCTGCTCAAGAACAAATTAATGATCATATTAAACACTTGGATAATGTTTCTTGTGAGCTATCTCCATCGATTAAGATTTTAAGCAAATCAAAAGCTGCCGTTATTTGCTCAGGAACCGCATCATTCGAGGCCTTGTTAGCAGAAACCCCAACCGTTGTAGTTTACAAAACCAATAGGTTTAATTATTTTTTACTTGATAGATTTGTAAATTCAGATTTCATTGCCATTCCAAATATTTTAGCTAACACAAAAATTTTTGAAGAGCTTGTTCAGGATAGTTTTACACCAGAGGCTGTTAGCAAAGAATTGCAAAAACTATTAGATAACTTTGACCATAAAGTAAAAGAGCTCAAAGAGTTAAAAGGGCAACTTTCAAAGCCAGACTTTCAGCCTTTTGCAAATAAATTCTTTAATGATTGCAGGGGTTGATGAGGTAGGTTTAGGCTGCCTAGCTGGACCAGTAATCGCCTCAGCCATAATTCTGAGTGGTAGAGGAAGTGAAAGGACTTACAAAGATTCAAAAAAAACTTCTGAAAAACAAAGAGCAGAAAATTATTATTTTTTAAGAAGAAATTGTTATTTTGGCATTGGCGTTGCATCGCCAATGGAGGTTGATCAGTTAAATGTACTTAAGGCCAGTCATCTTGCAATGATTAGAGCTGTGGATAGCTTGCCTGTTAAGTCAAGCAAGATAATTATTGATGGCAAATATATTCCGGAAGGGCTTAAAAATGCAGAATCTATAATAAAAGGTGATCAATTTATTCAAGAGATCTCTGCTGCTTCAAATTTTGCGAAATACTACAGAGATAGTTTGATGGCTGCATATCATCTGCAGTTACCAAACTATAATTTTAAAACAAACAAAGGCTACCCTACACTTGAGCATAAAGATGCAATTTCTGCTTTCGGACTATCAAAGATTCATAGAAAAAGTTTTAAAATTAAATGATGTCTGAATTTACTCATCTACAGGTTAAATCCCACTTTAGTATTAGCTCTGGGCTGCCAAAACCAAGTCAAATCGTAGATGCTGCAATAACAAATAAGATGCAGGCCGTTGCATTAACAGATAAGAATAGTTTTTTTAGTCTAGTTAAGTTCTACAGGTATGCCTTTGAAAAAGGTATTAAGCCAATCTGTGGAGTAGATTTTGATATTTCAACGCAGACAGGAAAGAAAGGCAATGTAATTTTGCTTGCAAAAAATAAAATTGGTTTAGAGCAGTTGTTTAAGTTAAGTACTAATGCTTTTGTTTCATCCAGCCAGGGGGAGCGAACAATACAGGAAGAAATGTTGCTTGAGAATTCATCAAACTTGATATGCATTATGCCAACTACATCTGAAGATGTAGTTGCATTGGCTTTAAATAATGAAGCAGAAATTAATCTTAAGCTAGACGCTTACCAAAAAGCCTTTGCCGAAAACTTTTTCATTGGTAGTTCGAATTTTGGAGAAAGTTACAGCCAAGTCGCTGCATCGGTAAGTGATCTTGCGTTTGCAAAGTCGATACCAGCTGTGGCTTTAAATGATGTTTTGTTTCTTGAACCAGACGATCACTTAGCCCATCAGGCCAAAGTGGCAATAAATAGTGCCACGCTACTTAAAGACGAAATGGATAGCATCAAAATTTCGCCTGAACAGTATTTTAAAAGTTATCAGGAGATGGAGAAAATACATCCTAAAACCTCTATTGATAATACACTTGAAGTTGCCAAGCTTTGCAACGTTATGGTCGGCGCAGGCGAGCATTTTTTACCCAGATTTGAGGTTGAAGAGCAAACGGATCTTGGGAGCTACTTAGCAAAAATTTCCTCAGCCAAACTGGGTGATTATTTAGATGCAAACAAAGAGCTTGATCAAGCTGCTTATAAAGATAGGCTGGATTATGAACTTAAGATTATCACTGAAAAGGGCTATCCAGGATATTTTTTAATTGTTATGGATTTTGTTAAGTGGGCCAAAGAGCAAAATATTCCAGTTGGTCCAGGCAGGGGTTCCGGGGCAGGCTCTCTAGTGGCATATGTCTTATCAATAACAACACTTGATCCTTTACAGCATGGGCTTTTGTTCGAACGATTTTTAAATCCAGAAAGACCCTCCTTGCCTGATTTTGATATTGATTTTTGCATTGAGGGAAGGGATAGAGTGATTGAATATGTGCAAAAAAAGTATGGAGAAAAATCAGTTGCCCAGATTGGTACCCTTGGCACGATGGCAGCAAGAGGAGTTACAAGGGATGTAACCAGAATACTTGGAAAGCCATACGGTTTTGGCGATATGATTGCAAAAATGATTCCTTTAACTCCAGGAATTAAGCTCAAAGATGCCATTGAAGACTCTGAAGAGCTACAAAATCTTCAAAAAGAGAATGAAGAAGCAGCTGAGGTTCTAGAGCTGGCATTAAAGCTTGAAGGTTGTGCTAGAAGCATAGGCAAACATGCTGCAGGAGTGGTCATTGCCCCAAATGATATTCATGAATTTACCCCTCTGCACTACGATTCAGAAACCAACTCTATAGCCACCCAGCTTGATATGTACGATGTCGAGGATGTGGGTTTGGTGAAATTTGATTTCCTTGGTTTGAGAACATTGACGGTAATTAACAATGCAGTCATGTCTATAGAAAGAATCAATCCTGATTTTAAGCTTAAGGAAATACCCTTCGATGATGCCAAAGTATTTAACCTTTTAAGCTCAGGAAAGACGAAAGGCCTATTTCAGTTAGAATCCAGTGGCATGATTGACTTGATTAAGCGACTTAAGCCGGAAAACTTTTCTGACATCGTTGCTTTAGTTGCCCTATACAGACCTGGACCACTCAATTCTGGAATGGCAGATGACTACATTAACAGAAAAAATGGCCGTGAAAGTATTGCTTACCAGCATACTAATTTAAAAAAAGTGCTCAATGAAACTTATGGTGTTTTTGTATACCAAGAACAAGTTATGGAAGCAGCACAGGTTCTAGCTTCTTATTCGCTAGGCGATGCTGACAATTTACGCCGAGCTATGGGCAAGAAAAAAGCAGATGTCATGGAAGAAGAAAAAGGCACCTTTGTTGCAGGGTGCAAAAATAACAACATCTCTGAGAACAAGGCCATTGAAATCTTTGATAATATTGAGAAGTTTGCAGGGTATGGCTTCAATAAATCTCACTCTGCTGCCTATGCATTTATTGCCTATCAAACGGCCTATCTAAAAACACACTACCCATCCCATTTTATTGCTTCGGTGCTATCCTCTGAGCAAGACAAGACCGATAAACTTGAACCGCATGTGAAAGACTGCGGTCTCATGGGGATTGAAATCTTACCGCCAAACATCAACACTTCTTTTGAAACCTTTATTGTCAATAATAAGAATCAAATCGAATATGGGCTTGGTGCTTTGAAAGACGTGGGTAGAAAATTTATTGAGGAGGTTTGTAAAGAGCGAAGCAATGGCAAATTTACAAGTTTAATGGATTTTGCATCCAGAATTGATCTCAGGAAAGGTGGTATCCGATCACTTCAAAGTCTGGCAAAATCTGGTGCTTTCGACGAAATTGCCGATAGAGACTTAGCCGTTAGTTCGATGCGAAATTATCTTGAAGCCTCAGAGCAAAAATTTAAGTCAAAGGAATCTGGCATGCTGGAAATGTTTGCTTCCAACGATGACCTTAAGGTAAGTGAAGTCACTGTAAAAAAATACTCCGAGCCAGAAAAGCTTAAGATGGAGCTTGAATCTTTTGGATTTTATTTCAGCAAACACCCCGTCTCACTCCTAAGAAAAACGCTCTCAGCTAAGCTTAACCCGATAAAAAAATTGGTGACCTCAAACAGTGAGAAATATATTCCGGTTTTAATCAATCAAAAAAGAGTGATCAAAAAAGGGACAAGTATATTTATTTTTTTAGAGGTTTCGGATGAAACAGGATTAATCGATGTCTCAGTACCCCTTGAGTTGCATGACCTAAAAAAACCCTTGTTCAAAGAAAATTCATTGGTGGTTATAAAGGGTACGGTTGCAGCCGATGATTATCGCAGAGAAAACTTGGAAGACGTTGGCATAAAATTACGGGCCACAGATATTTATCCTATTGATATCGCTAGATCAGTTGTAAACTCGGAAATTAGACTCAGCTTAACAAGAGAAAAGATGCAAACCTTGGGCAATGGAAAGTTTGAAGAGCTAGAGAGTTTAAGCTCGCCTGAGGGTGTGGGCGTGGTCCTTGAATTAAAAGACGAGAAACTCAATATCTCAAGTGAAATTAGAGTTGACAGCATGAAGATTTCCCTTGAGGATAATACGTTCGCAAAATTAGATGAACTAATTGGCGAGGAAAACTATCAAATTTTTTAATGATGGATCAACACTTAGATTTTGAGCAACCAATATACACCTGCTTAGAAAAAATAGAGGAGCTGAAAAAAGCTGTGCCTGCTCCAGAAAACTTGTCAGGGCAATTAAATCAGTTGCAAATTGAAGCCGAAAAAGAGACTGCCAAGATATATAAAAACTTGTCGCCTTGGCAAAAAGTTTTGGTTGCACGTCATCCCAATAGACCGCACACCATAGACTACATAAACAATGTCTTTGATGGATTTGAGGAACTGCACGGTGATAGATTGGGCGACGATGATAAGGCCATCGTTGGAGGTATGGCATTTCTTGATGAGTATCCGGTCGTAGTTATCGGCCATGAAAAAGGTCGTGAAACCGAAGAAAGAGTCGCAAGAAATTTTGGCATGCCACATCCTTCAGGATTTAGAAAAGCCAATAGGTTGATGGAGTTAGCTGAAAAATTTTCACTTCCATTAATTACATTAATTGATACTCCTGGTGCTTATCCGGGAGTTAAAGCTGAGCACTCAGGCCAGCATGAGGCAATAGCAAAAAGCCTAGAAGTGATGTCAGATCTTAGAACCCCAATAGTGAACCTTGTTATAGGTGAAGGTGGCTCTGGCGGAGGTTTTGGCATTGGACTCGCAGATACCGTTGCTATGCTCGAATATTCCATTTATTCAGTGGCATCTCCAGAAGCTTGCGCTTCAATTCTTTGGCGCACTACAGAAAATGCTGAACAAGCAGCGGAGGCATTAAAACTCGATGCCAGCAACTTAATTAAGCTTGAAGTCATTGATAAAGTTGTTAATGAACCAGTTGGAGGGGCCCACAGGAATCATCAGGAGACTTATCAGATAGTTAAAGATTTCTTTCTCAATGAGCTTTTGGCCTTGAGCAAAATATCACTAGACGACCTTACTGCCAAACGCTATGAAAAGTTCATGAAAATTGGCTCTTAATGAATTTTTTTACTCCAGAGGAATTATCGATTATCTTTAACGCCAAAAAAGTGGTAGTTGCATTTAGTGGTGGTCCGGATTCCACTCTAGCACTATTGGCTACTAAAGGGAGTCTCAAAGATAGTTCTAAACTTTCAGCCTTACACATCAACCATCAAGCTCAAACTGCATCCAGTGAGTGGGAGCAGGGTTGCGAAAAGCTATGTCAAAAACTAAGTATTACTTTTAAATCTGTAAAGGTAAAAGTTAAGGTCGAAGACCAAGGTTTTGAAGCAGCAGCAAGAGTGGCAAGACAAAAAGTTTTTCAACAATTTGAAAGCGAGACGGTTTTAATTTTAGGTCATCACGCCGACGATCAAGTTGAGACTGTGCTGTTTCGAATTTTCAGAGGGACAGGCATCAAAGGTCTTGCTGGCATGAAAAGAATATCAAGACATAGTGATTTGGTATTCATTAGACCCTTGATGGGGCTAAACAAGTCGGAAATATTAAATCATCTTAAAGCAGTAAAACAAGAATTTATTATTGATGAAACCAATAATGAAAATGTTTATAGTCGGAATTTCTTGAGAAATGAAGTTATTCCTCTAATTAAAGAAAAATGGCCCAATGTCGATAAGAGCATCAACAGAATGGCTCAGATATTGGATCAGCAAAACACTCTTTATGAAAAGTTAATCGCTGAAAAATATTTACTACTCTCCGATGAAGAAGGTTTATTATTTCAGCAGCTCTCTGAGTTGGATTATTTCATGCGCTCAGAGATTATTAGATTTTGGTTGAATCAAATGGGTTGTGCTGTTCCCAATGAAAGCCAGATGAAAGAAATTGATAAATCTTTCTTTCAATCAAGACAGGGCGCGAATCCTGTACTAAAATTTCAAAGAGATGATGGCCAGAATGCTGGGGTAGTTTTATCAAAATACAATAATTATTTAATCGCGGAGAAATTGGATGAGTGAACCTAAAGTACTGTTTGAAGAGCATGGCAATGTTGCAGTTATAAAGATTAATCGACCAGATAAAAGAAATGCTCTTGACCGAGAGACTGTTTTATCGATCAATAAATGCACTGAAAAAGCCAAAGATAAAAAATATAGAGCAGTTATATTGACTGGTGCTGGTGGTGCATTTTGTGCTGGTGCCGATTTAACAGAGTTTGCCACAGTGGAAGATATGGATTCAGCTCCAAGTGTGCAAGAGTCTCTACACAATGGTTATCACATTGGTTTGGGCAATTTAATTACCATGGAAAAACCTGTTTTTGCTGCAGTAGAGGGGCCATGTGCAGGCATTGGTTGTGCCTTTCTTTTAAGTTGCGATGTGGTTCTTATGAATCAGTCTAGTTTCTTTCAAGTTGGATTTTCTAAAATTGCTTTGATACCAGATGGAGGCACAAATTGGCTGCTAACAAGAGCTGTTGGCTACCAACAAGCATTTCGTATGGCGGCAGAAGCTAAGAGGGTGTCTGCAGAGGAATGTCTTTCAGTTGGCATATGTTCTGAAGTTGTTGAAGATGGTAAAGTGTTTGAAGTAACACTTAAACTTGCACAGC
Organism: SAR86 cluster bacterium; assembly: GCA_003331605.1. Classification (GTDB taxonomy): domain Bacteria; phylum Pseudomonadota; class Gammaproteobacteria; order Magnimaribacterales; family TMED112; genus TMED112. Next base: position 4,665 of record QOPD01000006.1, on the reverse strand, counting down.
ACTATGCTGAATTTGCACCTGATGCCATTGGCAAAACAAAAAGCTTGATGCGTGAGGGCTTTAATAGATCTTATTTGAAAAATCTTGATGAAGAAGCTGAAGCACAAGCAGCGTTTGTTGGCAGTGCCGATAACGTTGAAGGTGTTATGGCTTTTGTCGAAAAGAGAAAACCAGATTTCAAAGGCAGCTAACACAATAATAGAAAACTTTTCAGAATCTCATCTTGATGAGGTGTTCACCATTGAGAAATATTCCAACCCAACTCCATGGCGACTTCAAACTTTTCAAAAAGTACTGGTAAATAGAACCTTAAGTTTTGTTATTAAAGCCAATAACAAAATCATTGGGTTTTGCATTGCCTCAGCTGTGCACGAGGAATGTCATCTACAAAACATATGTGTTGCTAAAGAATTTAAACGCCAAGGGTTAGGCAAAAGTATGCTTAAAACGCTTACAACTAGATGTCAGGTTGCTAATTTAAAACAAGTAATTCTCGAAGTTAGAGCATCAAATTCTGCAGCGCAAAACTTTTACAAGCAGTGTGGTTTTTCTGAGATAGGCCGACGCAAGGATTACTATAGACTTGGTGACGGCAGGGAGAATGCAGTCCTTATGAGCTTATCTCTTGAAAAGCGATTTTTATAGAAAAGTCTTCAAACCTATAATTTTCAATAAAACCGTTGTGACCACCATATCGGGTAAAAAGAATTTTTAGTTGGTCATTTTCATTAAGATGTTGAAAGGTTGAAGCAGGCACCACCTCATCATCTTCAGCTGCAATAATAGTAGTTTTAGCTAAAAGTTTATCCACGACTTCATTGGTTATCTTGTAAGCGAGGAAATAGTCATCAACATTGGTAAACTCAGGCAAAATCTCAGGCAGAAGTTTTGCTGTCATAGCTTTAAAGTCTTTTATTTTGTAAATCTGTGAAAAATCATAGTCGGACCACCTATCTTCTTTATATTTAAAACTTTTTTGCCATTTTCGTTTGTAATACCATTTAAAAAAAGGCGATTGCATGGCTGCAATTGATCTTTCGTGATCTACCATCGGGCAGATTGCTACGATCTTTTTCATTTTTTTTGCTATCTCCAGTGTACCAATCCGGATGGCATAATTGCCCCCAAACGAAAAACCCATTAGAGCATTGGTATCCTCTTCATTGAGGTAATGTTCAAGGCATTCAGCCACAAGGGTATGCTGCAGAGCATTAAAAATTTCTTTGTTAAGTGGTAAGCTATCGCCATGATCAACTGGGTTAATACGAATAACGTTCCAACCCTGGTTATAAAAATACACCAATGAGGACTGCATATAAGAAGTGTCTTGATGTGAAAGATAGCCTGGAATAAGAAAAAGTGTTTTGCTGCTTTGGGACTGTAAATTTTTATGCACCGATAGTCTAATGCCATTGACGCAGGTAAAAACCTCCTTAATAGTATTGTTCGTGACCTCAGTAACTGCTTTTTTGTGCAGGTGAATACGTAGTTTGCTTAATACCGTTGCTATGAAGGGATTGGCAAATGGAAAGGGCGGTTTAAAGCTTTTGTATTTTTTATAAGAGCTTTTTAACATCATCTTCTAACGCTGCTGGATCATCAAGGGAACCATAACGGCCAACAACATTGCCCTCTTTATCCACTACGAATTTGGAAAAATTCCACTTAATTGGTTCTGTATCCATAAAGCCTTTTTTGGCATTTTGTAAAAATAAGAATAGTGGGTCGGCATTGTCACCGTTAACGTCAATTTTGGCAAACATAGGAAAGCTTATCGAGAAGTTGGTTTCACAGAAATCTTTAATTGCTGCCTCACCACCTTGCTCTTGAGCTCCAAATTGGTTGCAGGGGAAGCCAAGCACAACCAGCCCTTGGTCTTTAAAAGTATCGTACAGTTTCTGAAGTCCTTTGTATTGCGGTGTAAAGCCACACGTACTGGCCACATTAACGATTATTAAGACCTTGTCTTTGTAGTTAGACATAGCAACTTCTTTGCCATCAATATCTTTAACTTTGTAATCGTAAATAGATTCTTTCATAATGCATTAATGCTCCACTTAGATGAACGGATAATCTTAAAAAATTTTTCTCAGCTCAGCAACAGAGAATTATACAAAATACTTGAGCTTAGAATAGAGGTTTTTACGGTTGAGCAAGATTGCGCTTATCAAGACCTTGATGATAGAGATAAAGATTGTCGTCATTTATGGTTAGAAGAGGATGATATAATTCTTAGTTATGTCAGAATTAACCCTCCAGGTATCAGATTCCCTGAACCATCACTGGGCCGCATCGTGACCAAAGAAACCGCAAGAAACAAAGGTTATGCTGAGGTGCTAATAAAAAAAGGTTTGGAAGTGATTCAAGTCGATTATGCTATGCCGACTAAAATTTCAGCTCAAAGTTATCTCGAGGAGTACTATTCCAAGTTTGGTTTTGTGAAATGTAGTGAGGAATACTTAGAAGACAATATTCCGCACATTGAGATGATAAAAGATGCATAAAATTAGCCGATCAGCAGTTGAACAACACTTAAGTTGTCAGAGATGTTTCTATTTGGCTTACGTGCATAAAATTAGACCACATAGCTTGCCCTTCACACTAAACAGTGCCGTGGATAATCTTTGTAAAAATGAATTTGATCACTACCGAGCCAAAGCCGAACCCCATCCTTTATTCATTGAGCATGGGATTGATGCTGTGCCTTTTGCTCATGAAAAAATGGACGAGTGGCGTAGTAATTTTAAAGGGGTGAGATACATCAACGAAGCCGATGGTTATAATTTTGGCGGTGCGGTTGACGATATCTGGCAAAAACCCTCAGGCGAGTTAATAGTTGTTGATGTTAAGTCAACTGCTAAAAATGTATTTGATTGGGAAGATACCTATGCTAAGTGGGATTATGCCAAGGGGTATCAAAGGCAGTTAGAGATGTACCAATGGCTATTAAAGAAAAATGGTTTTGAAGTGGCCAAAGAAGGCTATCTGGTTTACTACAACGGTAAAAAGAACGAACCGATGTTCAATCAAAAACTTGAGTTTGATTTGCATCTAGTAAGACTTGAGTGCGATGACGCTTGGGTTGAGCAGGCTGTACTGGATGCCAAGCAAACACTGGATGGCGAAATGCCACAGGCTTCAAAACGTTGTGAGAACTGCAATTACCTAAGAAAACGTTGGGAAGTTTCTAATAAAGATTCTAAAAACTTACTTTAAGTTACTCATGCCACCATCAACAGGGAAAACCTGACCTGTGACCCAGTTGTTGTGTGCATCCAACAAGAAATCAATGGTTTTGGCCACTTGTTCTGGTGAGCCAATTTGTTTCATCGGGTTTCTTTCTTCATTGGCTTCAACTTGTCTTTCGGTTTTCAGCAAATTTCCAGCCATTGGTGTATTGGTAAGACTTGGAGCAACCACGTTAAAACACACTTTTGCTGTAGCATATTCTGCTGCTAGCGCTTTACTCATACCTTCTAAAGCCGATTTGGCAGCTGATATGCTGGCATGATATGGCAAACCAAGATTGGCAGCCACCGATGAAATAAAAACCACGCTGGCACCATCTGCTTCTTTTAATTGGTTAATGACTTTTTTTAAAACTTTAACTGCTCCTAGCACGTTCACACTAAAATCATTCACAAAATCATCTTCTTTGAGCATGGCGAAGGGTTTTAGATTTATCGTCCCAGGAAAATAAACCAAACCATCAATATCAGCGATACTATCCAGCTCATTGAGATCGCCATCCAAATCCAAAGAACCTTCTGATCTTGATAACGAAATAAATTCTCTATCTGAATTTTTCTTAAGAGCACAGGCAATAGCCGAGTTGCCGCCTATTAATAATGTTTTTGTCATAGGTTTTTAATAAGGATTAAATTATTTTTTTAAAGATCCATTAATGAGCCATCATTAAAGATCAGCTCATTAACTTCTTCAGTAATGAAAGGCGCAAAAGGATGCATCAAGGTTAACAGTTTTTTCAGCATGGGGTGCAGGTTGCTGGTTTCACCCGATGTTTTGCATTCTTCAATGTAGCGATCGCAAAATTTACCCCAGAAGAATTCATAGACTTCGTTCATAGCAAAATCGAGACGATATTCCTCAATGTTTTTCTTAATTTGTGCTGAGACCTTATTGAATTCATCTTCAATCCATTTGTCGCTATCGTTTTTAGCAACAAATTCATCGGATACTTTCGGATAGTTGTTAATAAAGCGGGCAGCGTTCCAAATTTTATTACAGAAGTTGCGGTAGCCTTTAAGTCGTCCAAGCTCAAAGCTAATGTCTTTGGTATGAGTTGCTAGTGAGAAGAAGGTCATTCTTAAAGCATCGGTACCATAAGACTCTATGCCATTGGGAAACTGCTTTCTGGTTTTGCGCTCAATCTTCTCGGCCAAACCTTCTTGCATCAGGTTGGCCGTTCGTTTTATAACCAGGTCTTCTAAATCAATGCCGTAGATAAGATCAATTGGGTCGATAATATTACCTTTTGATTTTGACATTTTTTGACCGTTTTCATCCCTAATTAGACCAGTAACATAGACGTCTTTAAAAGGCACTTTGCCAGTGAACTCTAAGCTCATCATCATCATGCGTGCCACCCAAAAGAAAATGATGTCAAAACCCGTCACAAGCAAGCTGGTTGGAAAGTATTTCTCT
>QOPD01000005.1 GCA_003331605.1 SAR86 cluster bacterium | reverse complement strand
TAAGCATAAAATTGTAAGTTCAATCATTATATTATTTCCATATTCTTTGTAAGACGTGAAATAATTATGTAAATTTCTGTCTATGAAAAAAATTTTTATTTTATTGCTATGCCACATTTTTACCTACGCAGACTACGAATGGGTTGATGAAATAATCAATATTGACGAAAAGAACTTTGTTTATCAGGAAGGATCCGATGCAAACCTTGAACTTTATACCAAAAGTCTATTTGTAAACGATGTGATACTTTCTCCTGATGGAGAACACCTTGCATTTCAAAGTGATAGCGATGATTTTACCCAAGGCATAATCATTGCAAACTTAAACAAATATCTTAAGGATGGCTTAAGCAAATCTACAGTTGCGAGACTAGCTATTAATGAACCAGGGTCAAGAGATCTCGGCATTAGGCGCCTTTTTTTATGCAATATGACCTGGGCATCTAAAAAACATCTATTGGTTGAACTATGTGGAAAAACAACGGATTTTATAGAAGGTGAACAATATTTTTCTGTAGGTATTTACAAAATTTATGACCTGCAAACCAACGAGTTTAGAAATTTTCTCTACCCCTTTGGCGAATTGCGCAGAAAAGTTAATAATTCTTTTCAAGATCGATACAAACCAGCAACCTACATATCTAGATACGATGACAATCACATTTTAGTTTCAGTATCGGAAAATAGAAGAGGTTTTAGATTCGCTACCCTAAGAAAGATTAGTTTAAATAAAGAGGGTACTGAGCCAAGAGGTGAAGACATTTTTAAATCGGAAGTTCCTTGCCAATATAGAGTTGCCTATAGAACAAATGCCTTTTGTGAGAATCCTAATATTTTTATTTTGAATGATAAAAAAGAACCAGTTTTAACCTTTTCATCAAATATTGACACTGTTTTCGCTCACGCTGTTCAAGAAGATAACAGAAAAATAGATATTGATCTTGAAGAGTATGGTCTCTTAGGACTAAAGGGATCAAATTTATGGTTGCTTGGTGATCCAGAGGGTAAAACACAAGGTCTAAGTGTTCTAAATATTAATTCAGGTAAAATAACACTCGTTACTCCGCCTGATTGCAGCTCACTGCTTGAGGGATACATATCAGCCAATCAAACCACTCCATATGCCGTTGGCATGGAATGTCAGGGCATGAAAGATATTGTTACTTTTAACAATAGTAGAGACGCCCAAATCTTAACCAGCTTAATAAGGAGTTTCCCCGATAAAACGGTAGAATTATCTTCATGGACCGATGATGGCATGAAAGCTTTATTAAAAATCAAAGATTCTTCTACAGTCACTGACACATTTGTGCTAAACCTCGAGAATAATAGCCTTGAGTTCATCGTGAATAACTCTAATGTGCCTAAAAATAAGCTTTATAAGAACAAATCCTATCAATTTACCTCAAGTGATGGTTTTGTCTATTATGGTTACCTAACTCTTCCTGAGGGCCCTATTAAAAAATTATTTACATACGTACACGGCGGACCCCATGGCCCAAGGGATTATGATGAATATGAACCTTTTGAACAATATCTAGCCAGCAATGGTGTAGCTGTATTAAAAGTTAATTTCAGAGGGTCTGGTGGTTATGGTAAACAGTTTGAAGAATCAGGTTATAAAGAATGGGGTGGTAAAATCATGGACGATATTGCACATGCGACAACTGATATTCAAAGAAAATTTAATATATCTACTGAAGATACCTGTGTTGGAGGCGCTAGTTTCGGTGGTTATGCTGCCTTAACAATGGCATATAAATACCCTGAACTGTTAGATTGTGTTGTGGGCATGATGGGAGTTTATGATTTAAATATGTTGCGCTATGGAGAAGATGATAGCGTCTACACACAACAAGACAGATACGACGAAATAATGTCTGATTACTTAGGTGAAAATGAAAACCAGCTTACTGAATTTTCACCAATAAATAACGTTTCAAAGATGGATGCCCGAATATTAATGTGGCATGGAAAACAAGACTTTATAGCTCCAATCGTACACTTTGATAATTTGAAAAAAGCGCTTGAAGTGAATGATGTTGAATATCAGTCATTTACTATGACTAGGCTTGGTCATACATATGGTGCACAAGAAGATATGTATATTCATTTACCCATAATGAAAAACTTTATTCTTGGGCAATTAGAATAATTGGAGCGACTGACGGGATTCGAACCCGTACCAAAAGCTTGGAAGGCTTTTGTGCTAGCCATTAACACCACAGTCGCAGAGCTTTATTTACAAGATATTTAGCATTCTTTGAACTTTAGAAGCAATAATTCAAAGTCCCTTTACTAGCTCCATGCTAGTTTGAATACTAAAAATACCTAACAAGCTGTGACATTTTAAATAAGTCATAAGGTTTTAGCTAGTTTTTTGATAAATAGTGGGTATACAGGTGACCACATCATCCCTCTGGGTCTTCATTCTAGTGCTAATACAACTTACGAAGTTTTGGAGTGTAAAGCAGATTAAAAGGTTGCCCTCCTTTATATATTAAATATATATTAAAAATACAAATGGAACAGAAGATAAAGAAAATTGTTTGGGAAGCTAGATTGCCAATACTGATTGTTATCTTCGCAGAATATCTTCAAGACTCTGATTTATCTGATAACTATATATTTTATTTAATTGCTTTTGCTGTGTTTGTGGGTTTACTTGATGCAATCAGAAAAAAAATCTTTCCAACAATGAATGAAGAATCAGGTTGTTTCATCATGTTTTTGTTAATCGTGTCTGCAATAATTATTGCGATATTTTCTGGAATCTAAGGTGCATTAACACAAATCAACCTAAGGGAAATAGTAAAGCTTGGGTATTGAGCAATAACCAACAGATTTAAGTTGTTTTGCTATGAGTCCAGAGTTTCTATCACTGGTCCAGGCATTGAGCACTTCATTTCTATGTTCATTGTTTTTAAATAGATTGACCCAGTAGAAGTTATCATTATCGAGGTCTGAAACACCATGCCAAACAAAGGTAGATAAATCTGCAGTTAAATTAAGGAATTCAGCGAAAACTTCATTGATATTAAATATGTCTACATTTGTCTTGCACTCACTGATATCAATTAAAAATTCATTTGCAAATGGATTGCCTTCTTTAGGGGTTAGTTCATTTAAAGCAAAGGTATCTCTTGTGCATCCCTCAATATCCAATTCTTGGGAATCAATGGTACTAATTTCTATGAAATGCTGATAATCAGTAGTGCTTCTTATGTTGGCTAGTTGATTTTGTGGTTGATCACAGCTAAAAAAACTAATGTTGTATTTTTCTTTTTGAAAAAAATATGAATCATCAATTTTTACGACATTGGATGTATTATCAAATTCACTGCTACAACTAATTAATAAAATTAGTAAAAAACTCTGCAGCAATGGTATTAACATGCTTTAATTATAGAGAACTTATATATAATTATGAAAAAAATTCTTTTAACATTTACGATCTTAAGTTTCTTAAATGCAGAAACACTTATTCATACATCCATTTATATCGATGGGGTTAGTGACAAAGTAAAGAGAAATGCCTCAATTGTTATCGGTGACGATGGTCGGATTAAACAAATTGCCAATGGCTTTCTTAACGCAGATGGTTACAACTATTACGATTTAAAAGATTACACAGTCCTGCCGGGTCTTATGGATATGCACGTTCATTTTGGACAAGAATACGTCTCCAAGGCTGAACGTGAAACCAAAGTAGAAAGAGAATATAGCGCCATTAGAGCAGTTCAACACGCAAAATTAACATTAGATTCAGGATTTACAACTGTAAGACAGGTTGGCGATATGGGCCTTGTGTCAATCTCCCTAAGAGATGCAATTCAAAGAGGGTATGCAGAAGGACCGCGTATCTTTTCTTCTGGAAAGAGTTTAGCAACTACTGGTGGTCATGCGGATCATACAAATGGAAGAGCAAAAGATGACTACGTTTATCCAGAACCTGAAAGTGGTGTTGTTAATGGACCGTATGAAGTTTTTGCTGCCATACGTCAAAGATATAAAGATGGGGCTGACGGTATCAAAATCACTGTCACGGGTGGTGTTTTGAGTTTAGCAAAATCTGGTGATAACCCGCAATTTACACAGGAAGAAGCCAATGCTGTAGTTGCAGCTGCAAAAGATTATGGTTTTTGGGTTGCAGTACATGCACATGGTGCAGAGGGAATGAAAAGAGCTATAAAAGCAGGTGTTGATTCAATAGAGCATGGTACATACATGGATGATGAAGCAATGGATTTAATGATTAAAAATGGAACCTATTACGTACCAACAATATCTGCTGGTGAATTTGTTGCTGAGAAATCCAAGCTTGATAACTATTTTCCAGAGATTGTTAGACCTAAGGCAGCAGCAGTTGGACCGCAAATAGGCAGTACTTTTAGTAAAGCTTATAAACGGGGTGTAAAAATAGCATTTGGAACAGATGTTGGGGTACAAGCACATGGTACAAATTGGAAAGAATTTGTTTATATGAAACAATACGGCATGCCAGAAATGACCGCTATCAAATCAGCAACCATGGAAACAGCTAAACTCTTGGGCGTTGAGAAAGATTTAGGTTCATTAGAAGTTGGTAAAATTGCCGATATTATTGCTGTTAGGGGCAATCCTCTGAAGGATATCAGCGTCATGGAGAATGTGGCGTTCGTTATGAAAGAGGGAAAAGTTTATAAAAATTGAAAAAAATTCGTCTAGTCTTGGGAAATCAATTGTTTCCCAGGACAAAGATTAAACTTGATAGAAAAACACCTATCTTTATGTGCGAAGACAAAGGTCTGTGCACATACATAAAACATCACAAATCTAAAATTGCTTTGTTCTTTTGCGCAATGCGTGAATACAGAGATGAACTGATTTCTGAGGGCTATGAAGTTATCTATAAAGACTGTAATGACGACTTCACACACTCCTTCACAGACAAGTTACGCAATACTATTAAACAACTACAGATCAGCACTATAGAATGCTTCCAAATAGAAGATAAAGTATTTGAATCAGAAATAATTCAATTTTGTGCTGAAGAAGAGATACAACTTAACTTCAAACCAAGTCCTATGTTTCTTGACAGTAGAGAGGCATTTAAAGATTTTGTTGGGGCTAAAAATTCAGTTTTACATGGAAATTATTATAAAAAACGTAGAAAGGAATTAAATATTCTTATTTCTGATGGTCAGCCTCAAGGAAGGAAATGGACTTTTGATGAAGATAATAGAAAAAAAATCCCAAAGGAATATAAATTACCTAAAGAATACAAGATTGAACAAAGTAGATACTTTGATGAGATATCACAATTTATTTACACAGAGTTTGCCGATCACCCTGGAAAGCTTAACTGCATTATGCCCTATTCCTCTAAAACGGCTAAAAATTGGCTGGCGAATTTTTTAAAATATAAATTTAATGACTTCGGTCCATATGAAGATGCAATCTATGAAAATGAGCATTTCTTATTGCACAGTGCTCTAAGCTCTTCTCTTAATTTAGGACTTATTACACCTGATATTATCATTGAAGAATCTTTGACATATGCCAATAAAAATAACATTCCCATAAACAGCCTTGAAGGTTTTATTAGACAAATAATTGGATGGCGTGAGTTTATCAGAGGAATGTATCAAAATTTTTCTACAAAAATGGAAACAACCAACTTTTGGCAACATACCAATAAAATGAATGATAAATGGTATGAAGGTACTACAGGCATACCTCCACTGGATGATGCCATTCAGGGTGCACAAAAATATGGCTATACACATCATATAAATCGATTGATGGTTTTGGCTAACATAATGAACCTCTGTCGTTTGGATCCTAAAGAAATCTATAAATGGTTTATGGAAATGTTTGTTGATTCATCTGATTGGGTCATGGTGCCAAATGTCTTTGGAATGGGTACATTTTCCGATGGTGGAACTTTTTCAACTAAACCTTACATTTGTGGATCAAGCTATATGCTAAGAATGTCTAATTTTTCCAAGGGTGAATGGTGTGATGTTGTGGATGGACTTTACTGGAAATTTATTGAAGATAATCAAACGTTCTTTGCTGCCAACCATCGTTTGTCTTTAATGATAAATGCCTTAAATAAATTAGATGATACCCGAAAAGAAATGATTTTTGATAAGGCAAATACTTTTATTAGATCCGTTACCGAATGATTGTTAAAGACGATATTGGCCTTTATTGTCCTGCTGGCAACTTTTATGTCGATCCATTAAAACCATGTGAAAATGCACTAATTACCCATGCTCATGCCGATCATGCTAGACCAGGTATGACCAACTATATCTGTACACATGCAACTAAAGACATAATGAAACTTCGTATAGGGCATGAATTAAATATTTCATCGGTAGATTATGGACAAGAAATTACTCTTGGTAACGCTACAGTATCTTTTCATTCTGCAGGACATATTTTAGGTTCGGCTCAAATCAAAATAAACGTTAATGAAAATATCACTGTCATCACTGGTGATTATAAAGTTCACACAGACAATACTTGCGATGCTTTTCAACATATTGAATGCAATACATTTATTTCCGAAGCTACATTTGCCAATCCAAAATACGTATGGACTAATTTCGGTGATGAAATTGAAAGAATTTATAACTGGTATCTTGGAAACAAAAATAATGGCGTTAATAGTGTATTGTGCGCATATTCATTAGGTAAATCGCAAAGAATTATTAATGCATTAAATAAACAATATCCAGTGGACATATATGCACATGACAATATTCGTAATATTAATAAGATATATCAGAACTACGGAATTTCTAATTTACAAACTATTAGAATTAATGAAAATAAAGATATGACTAGTGGGATAATTGTTATTCCTCCGGGTGCAAGAAAATCAAAATTTTTAAAAAATATAGGTCCTTATAAAACAGGTTTTTGTAGTGGTTGGGCGATCAATAAACTAGATGAGTATGATGAGGGGTTTAAAATTTCAGATCATGCCGATTGGCACGAATTGATATCTGCTATTACTAAATCCAAAGCAAAAGAGGTCATCTTAATACATGGTTCAGGCAATGTTCTGAAAAAATATCTAAACACTAAAGGGATACAAATTTCAGATTTCACTAGATCCAATACTAAAGAATCAACAATGCAATTATCGATGTTCAATGAATAGAAAAGTCTCAGATAAGGCAATGCAGCTATCCTATTCCCTTGGCATGATAGTGGTAATAATTTTATCGATTGGTGGGTTTATCTTTTTATTGTCTTTAATTATTTGATGTACTTAAAAAAAGCCTCATCATCAACATTGCCACCAGAAATAGTAACCAAAACATTTTTTCCTTCAATATGAATTTTATTGGTTAAAATTGCAGCTAGACTAACACAACCGCTTGGTTCAGCCTTAATATTAAATTCCTCGTAAAGATATTTCATTGCTCGACAGACTTCTTCATCAGTTACCGATAAACCTGCTGCACAGTTTTGCAGGTTAATTGGGAATGTAATTTCTCCAGGAATTTCAACTTCAAGTGCATCGCAAATAGTTGATGTGTGATTTTTTAACCTTGTACGCGTTTTATTTTGTAAGGATATTTGAGTGTCATTACAGGTAGCTGGCTCAACTGGATAAATTTCACAATCAGGAAAATAATGTTTAAAAGCTATGCTTGTTCCGGCGACTAATCCACCTCCTGAAGTGCATGAAAGCACAACATCAGGAGTTATTGCTTGTTGAATAAAATAATCGCAAGCTTCAATACCAAAACTACCTTGGCCAGCAATAATGTATGGGTTATCGAAAGGTTTAACCAAGGGGAATCCCCTTTCTGCAGATAATTTTAAAGCTATTTGTTCACGACTTTCAATATGTCGTTTATAAAGTACCACTTCAGCACCATTGGCATTAGTTTTATCAATTTTATTCTTAGGTGCGTCTTCTGGCATCACAATTATGGCTCTCATATCAAATATTTGAGCTGCTTTAGATACACCCTGTGCATGGTTCCCTGAAGAATATGCAACAACTCCCTCAACACTCTCCTCTTTTAATTTACTAAGTGCTGACAGTGCTCCTCTGATCTTAAAAGACCCTGTAAGTTGTTCAACTTCATTCTTCAAGAATAGATTTGCTTTAAATGTGGTATTCAGCTTTTCAGAAGTAACGATAGGTGTATTTACAAGGTATTTAGAAATTCTTTGATAACTAGCCCTTAGATCATCAAATATAACCACACACGTAGTTTAAACTAAAAATATCGTATATATAATAAAGATATGAACTCAAAACAAGCATTACAAACGTTTGGCCGATCTGGTAATCCAATGTTTTCAAGTAAAACTTTTACAGAAACAGTTATTGAAGGTCAAATTGAACAAATGACATTGCAAGGAACTGTCAATAAAGTTGGCATTAGTCTTCTGCTCGTATTATTAACTGCCTCCTACACATGGAGCCAATATTTCTCATATGGACCTTCTGCTATAACTGGTTACGTATGGGGTGGCATGATTGTTGGCTTTATTTTTGCCATGATCACAATATTTAAAAAAACTTGGGCTGGCATTACAGCACCAGCTTATGCAATAGCTAAAGGTTTTGCTCTAGGTGGTATCTCAGCAATGTATGAAGCACAATTTGGTGGTATTACTATTCAAGCAGTTACCCTTACCTTTGGAACCTTGTTTTCTTTATTATTTGCTTATAAAACAGGCATCATTAAACCAGATGAAAACTTTCGACTTATGCTTTTTGCAGCAACTTTTGGTATTTTCATTACCTACCTTGTCAATATCATCATGGGGTTTTTTGGTGCAAGCATTGGTTTTATTCATTCTAATGGCACTTTTGGAATATTATTTTCATTAGCCGTTGTAGCAATTGCTGCGCTCAATTTAGTCTTGGATTTTGACTACATTGAACAAGGTGCTGAACAAGGCGCTCCCAAATATCTTGAATGGTACGGAGCTTTCTCTTTAATGGTAACTTTAATTTGGTTGTATCTTGAAATACTTAGATTGCTGTCAAAAATCAGAAGCCGTTAATGGAAACGATTCTTTTAATAATTTTGGTGCTGCTTATACCTGCAACCTATTTATTATTTAATCTAAGGGCAGGCAAAAAACAAACTAAGCGGACAAATAGAATAAAGTGGAAACACAAATAAATGGAGCGAGTGAGGGGGTTCGAACCCCTGACCTCAACCTTGGCAAGGTTGCGCACTACCAACTGTGCTACACTCGCTTATAAGAGCATAAATATACTCTCTCTGTTTTTTTGTTTCAAGCTTATTTCATTAGTAGTAACATGTATCAAATGAAAAATTTGACTAAGTTGATTGTACTAATCTTATTTTTTATCAACCCGTTATATGCAACAGACGTCTATAAGATGGCATTTGGTTCTTGCCTTCATCAAAACTACCCTGCTCCCATTTGGTCTGCTATAAAAAATAACAATATCAATAGTTTCTTTTTCCTTGGCGATAATATCTATGGTGACACATCATCGGGATTACCTTGGAAACTAAAATCTTCTTATGAGCTTCAAAAGAAAGCGATTCCCAGCTGGTTAAAATCGATAGAACTATATTCGATTTGGGACGATCATGATTATGGAAAAAACAATGCTGGTGCAGATTATAAATTTAAGCAAAAGGCTGAAGAACTTTATTTTGATTTTTGGAATATACCATCTAACGATGAAAGAAGATCAAGACCAGGCATATACTACGCTTCTGTTAAAAAAATCCACAATAATAAAGTATTGATTGTCGGCTTAGATACCAGATACTTTAGATCAGATATTCAAAGGGTTAAAGGAGTGCATCTACCTAATCTTGACCCTTCAGCGACAATATTAGGTACTGAACAGTGGGATTGGCTTAAAAGAACCCTTAATATTGATCACGATCTTTTAATACTTGCTTCATCAATTCAAGTAATACCTACAGAACATAGATTTGAAAAGTGGTTTAACATCCCTGCAGAAAGAGACAAATTACTACAATTGTTAGTCAACCATTCAGCTCCAACACTGATATTGTCAGGGGATAGGCATAGAGGGGGTATTTACCAATATGAGAACATCCTAGAAGTGACATCCTCTTCATTAAATCGTAATTCCTCGCAAAAAGTTGAAACAGATACATTGTTATTAGGAAAAACCTATCCTCAAAATAATTTTGGACTTTTGACAATCGAAAATGATTCTCTAACTGTGAATTTAATTGATAAGGACAATAAGACATTAGAATCAGCATCAATTAGTTTCTAAATCAATCTAGAAGCAGTTATAATGGCCTCATTATGAAGAAACCAACAGAAGCAGAAGTACATGCCGCAGTCCGCATAATGTTGGCTTGGGCTGGTGATGATCCCTCAAGAGAAGGCTTAATTGAAACTCCGAAACGTGTTGCTGAAGCATACAAAGAATTCTTTGCAGGTTATGAAACCGATCCTGAAGAAATTTTAGAGAAGACATTTGAAGAAGTTGAGGGCTACGATGAAATGGTCTTGGTTAAAGATATTAGAGTTGAATCACACTGTGAGCACCATATGCTTCCCATAATTGGAAAAGCACATGTTGCCTACATACCGACCAATAGAGTTGTTGGGATAAGTAAATTAGCTAGAATTGTTGATGTATATGGTAAAAGGTTGCAAACACAAGAAACTATGACAGCTCAGATTGCCAATGCCATACAAAAAGTTTTAAAGCCAAAAGGTGTGGCTGTTGTTATTGATGCGTATCATCAATGTATGTCTACTAGAGGTGTTCATAAAACTGAATCTTCTACAGTTACAAGTTCAATGAAAGGTGTATTTAACGATAATCACCGTACAAGGAATGAATTTTTAAGTCTAATTCGCTTGCCAAAGATTTAATTTACTCATTTGAAAAAAATTGTCTTAGCATCAAATTCAGAAATAAGAAGAAAGATTGCCTCTGCCTATTGTTCAGATATTAAATTTACATCACCACAAATCAATGAGGAGCTACTAAAAGATCAATTAGGTGATCTTGCTCCTAATGAATTATGTTACGAACTAGCTAAGGCTAAGGCTTTGAGCGTATCTGATTACAAAGATCACATAATATTGGGCTGTGACCAAATCTGTCTATTAGAAGATAAGATTTATTCAAAACCTTTAAACAGTGAGGCTGCATGCAATCAATTAATGGAACTGAGCAACAAAACTCATTTTTTAATCGGGAGTTATTTTTTTTGTCAAAACAAGGAAGTCATCTATAAAGAGCAAGTAACAAGTGAAATGTCAATGAGATCATTATCAAAACAAGAAATTGAGGACTATATAAAATTAGATGAACCATATAATTCATGTGGGGCATATAAGTTTGAAGAAAATGGATATAAACTTTTTAACAGTGTTACTGGAACTTTAGAAGCCATAAATGGGTTACCAATTGAACATTTATTAAAGAATTTAAACGAGCATGTATAAAGTCACAAAAAAATTTGGTCATGACAGAGGTTACTCCTGTGCATTTCGCCAATGGAATGCACAATCGAATTGTAAATATATTCATGGCTATAGTTTGGCTTTTGAAGTTGGTTTATCTTCAAACCAATTAAATGAGCAAAACTGGGTTTACGACTTTGGTAATTTTAATTTCCTAAAAGAATGGTTGCAAAATAACTTTGATCATAAATTAATTCTTGCACAAGATGATCCTGAATTAGAAGAGTTAGTAAAGCTTAATCAGGTTTCCGCTAATATTGTCATTGTGCCAAGAATAAGTTGCGAAGCATTTGCTCAAATGACGTATGAGTTTATTGATGACCATATCAAATCATTAGGAGATAAAATAACGGTTGAGTACGTTACTGTTTCAGAACATCAAGCCAATAGTGCAACATACAGTAAATATCAATGAAGCTATACAACAGCCTTACTAAAACAAAAGAAGATTTTGTACCAATTGATAAGGAGCACATAAGAATTTATTTTTGTGGACCAACCGTATACAACAAATTGCATGTCGGAAATTTCAGAGCTGCTTTAGTAGGAGATTTGCTTTCTAAAGTTCTTAAAGGCATATACCCAAAAGTTACTTATGTATCCAATATTACAGATATTGATGACAAAATTATTGCAGCCAGCGTTGAAGCAAATATGTCTATTGATGAGTTGACCAACAAATATTTCCAACAATACATTGATGATTCTTCTTTGCTTGGAATTTCTGCTCCTGATATACAACCATTTGCAACTGACTTTATACCATCCATGATAAGTTTTATTGAAGTCTTGCTGGATAAAGATGCTGCTTATGAAGTAAATGGTAACGTTTTATTTGATACCACCAAATTTCCACAGTATGGAGTTTTATCGGATAGAAAGCTAGAAGAACAAATTAAAGGCTCTCGTATTAAAGTTGAATCATATAAGAAGAATTCAAATGATTTTATATTATGGAAACCATCTTTAGATAATGAGCCAGGCTGGGAATCTCCTTGGGGCATTGGGAGACCGGGATGGCATCTAGAATGCTCTGTAATGTCTCAAGAGACACTATCAGTACCCTTTGACATCCATGGCGGAGGGAATGATCTTAAATTTCCTCATCACGATAATGAAATTGCTCAAACCTGTGGCTTTCATGGGACAGAAGATCCAACAGCATTTGCTAAGTATTGGATACATAATGGATTCTTAAACTTACAAAATGAGAAAATGTCTAAATCTGAGGGAAATGTTATTTACTTAGAAGATTTGTTAACTGATTTTAAAGGGAACGAGATACGACTTGCCTTGTTATCTTCACACTACAGACAACCAATACCCTGGTCTCAAACATTGCTGACACAATCGGCTTCAATCCGTAAAAAAATATGCTCTAAGCTTCAAAACTTTGATCATATTGAACCTGCGTTCCATCGTAGTTCTAAAGTCGGAGAGTGTCTTTTAGATGATTTAAACACCCCTCTCGCTCTATCTGTTTTTCAAGAGAAACTAGCTAGTGATGATCAAAACATCGACCGAGAAATAGCAACATATAAATATATATTTGAGGGTTCAAATCAAGATAACTCAATTTCTGCTGAGGAAATTAAACTGATTGAGCAGTTAATTATACAAAGAAACCAAGCAAGAAAAAATGGCAATTATGAAGAAGCTGATAAAATCAGAGATAAATTAGATAAAATGAAGGTCTCTATTAAAGATATTGGTGGTAAAACTGAATGGACAAAATAAATATAAAACTGCCTGATGGCTCAACTAAACAGTTGCCTCAAAATTCAAATGGCTTAGATCTAGCGAAGAGTATTGGTGAAAGACTAGCCAATGATTCAATTGCTGTGCTGGTCAATGGAGCACAACAGGATTTACTAGATCATCTAAATGATAGTGACGAAGTATCAATTATTACTAAGAATACACCTGAGGGCCTGGAGATTATGCGTCATACACTGACAGCACAGGTTCTCGCATCAGCCATAAAAAATCTATACCCTAAAGCACAATTAGCTATTGGTCCTACTATTGATAATGGGTTTTATTACGACTTCTTAAGTCCAGAGACTATTTCAATTGACGATTTACCAAAAATTGAACAAGAAATGATGAATATCATAAATAGCGGTTCCAATATAACCAAAACATTACATACCAAGCAATCGGCTATTAAAGAATTTACTGATATCAATGAACCATTTAAAGCTGAAATAATTGCTGAATCGAAACAAAAAGATAATTTTCAAATTTATCTGCAAGAGGAAAGTGGATTCATCGACCTTTGCCGAGGACCGCATTTAAGATCCTTAAAACAAATAGGACACTTTAAGTTAACAAAGGTTTCAGGTGCATACTGGAAAGGAGATGCAAAAAACACAATGCTTACAAGAATTTATGGAACAGCATGGAATACCAAAAAAGAACTAGATGCATATCTCAAACAAATTGAAGATGCCGAATTAAGAGACCATCGTAAAATTGGTAAAGAGTTAAAACTCTTTCATTTCCAAGACGATGCTCCAGGGATGGTATTTTGGCACCCAGATGGGTGGAAAATTTATACTGAACTTGAAAGATACATTAGAAAAATGCAATCAAATTACAACTATCAAGAAATTAAAACGCCACAAGTAGTGGATAGAAAATTATGGGAAAAATCAGGACATTGGGATAAGTACCGAGAAAATATGTTCATTACTGAAATAGATGAACAGCATGCTAATGATAAGCGCACCAATGCACTTAAACCAATGAATTGCCCATGTCATGTCCAAATTTATAACCACGATCTTAGGTCCTACAGGGACCTGCCACTGAGACTTGCAGAATTTGGTTCATGTCATAGATACGAACCATCTGGCACTATGCATGGTTTAATGAGAGTTAGAGGCTTCACTCAAGACGATGGTCATATTTTCTGCACCGAAGATCAAATAATGCAAGAGACAGAAAATTTTATCGAACTTTTATCAAAAATATATTCTGATCTTGGATTTAATAATTTCGATATAAAGCTTTCAACACGTCCAGAAAATCGGGTTGGATCGGATGAGATTTGGGATAAAGCGGAAAAATCACTAGAGGATGCCATTAAATACCTTGGACTTAATTATGAAATTGATGAAGGCGATGGAGCATTTTATGGTCCTAAACTTGATTTTGTCCTTACCGATGCTATTGGTAGAAAGTGGCAATGTGGTACTTTTCAAGCAGATTTTAATCTTCCAACCAGATTAGAAGCTAAATACATTGGCGAGGATGGCAATAAACACGTCCCAGTTATGATGCACAGAGCCATACTTGGGTCGTTTGAACGATTTATTGGGATTTTAATTGAAAACTACAGTGGAAATTTCCCCCTTTGGTTAGCGCCTATCCAAGTTGTTATATGCACCATTACATCGGAGGCCGATGGCTATGCCAAATCGCTACGTAAATCTTTAAATAATGCAAATATTAGAGTGCAGCTAGACACTAGAAATGAACAAATTAGCTATAAAATTCGCGAACACAGTGAATTAAAAAGACCTATCATTATTGCACTCGGTAAAAATGAAGTCGCAAATAAAACAGTTTCGATACGAAGGCTGGGCTCGACCAATACTGAATCTCAAAACACAATTGACTTCTTAGCTTCTTTAGTTGAAGAGGCTAAGTCTCCATTGGATTGATGTCCAAATTAATTAACTTCGTCTTTATTTTACCTATTAAGATGTATCAAATAGTGCTATCACCTCTGATTGGACCAAGTTGCAGATTCAATCCAACTTGCTCTCACTATGCAATCCAAGCAATTACCAAATACGGTGCTCTAAAAGGTTTATATCTTGCTTTAAAAAGAATTATCAGGTGTCATCCTTGGGGCGAATCAGGAAACGATCCAGTACCTTAAATATGAAATTCAATAGGCTTGTTAGCCTTATTTATTAGTTCACCTTCTCTCATAATGGTTTGCCCACGTATGATTGTCATTACAGGAAAACCAGTAACTTTTTTATTATCGTAAGGTGTCCATTTAGACTTTGAAGCCTGTTCATCATTAGTAATAATATGTTTTAATTTAGGATCCACTATTGTGAAATCGGCATCGTAATTCTCTTTGATAAAACATTTATTTTTAATCTTATGAACTCTTGAAGGGCCATAGGCCATGAGATCAACTAACCTCTCGTAAGATAACCTGCCTTCATGAACATGATTTAACATAATCGGAATAAGCGTCTGTACTCCGGGAGTGCCACTGGGCGTATTTGGGTAGATTCCATTTTTTTCATCCAAGGTGTGAGGCGCATGATCGGAAGCAGCTATATCAATGGTTCCATCGCTAACTGCCTGCCATAAAGCATCTTGATGTTCTTTTTCTCTTATTGGTGGATTTTGTTGAGCAAGAGTGCCATACAGTTCATAACACTCGGGTGCATGGAGTGTTAAATGATTTGCTAGCACCTCAGCACTAGCGACTGATTTATGGTTCTTAAGAAAGGCCATTTCATCTTTGGTTGTCAGGTGAAGAATATGAACACGTCTATTGTGTTTTGTTGCCAATGCAACAATGCGTTTAGTTGCGCTCAAACAACTTTCAACGCTACGCCATTTATTATGCATAGCAACATCATTGCTATTACCAAGGACAGTAATTTTATTAGCGTTCATTATGTGCTCATCTTCAGCATGGACTGCTATGACTCTTTGACCATTCTTTACGATCAGTTCGATTTCTTCATCTGTGGCAGACAGGAGATTACCAGTGCTTGCTCCCATGAAAATTTTAATACCACAAACACCAGGCAGATTCTCCCAATCTGTAAGCTGCGATGAATTTTGAGCTGTACCACCAAAATAAAAAGCAAAATCAACATAAGAAGTTTCAATGGCTTTGTCGATCTTAAAATCCATGGCTTCAGGGGTCACAGTTAGAGGATTGGTATTTGGCATTTCAAATATACCAGTAACACCCCCTAGTGCTGCAGATTTAGTACCAGTTTCTAATGTTTCTTTATGTTCGCCACCTGGCTCTCTAAAATGACATTGTGTATCTATTAAGCCTGGGAAAATAAATAAGTTGGAGCAGTCAATAATTCGGTCAGCTGAATCGAATGAACCAAATCCAACAATTTTTTCATTTTTTACAGCAACATCGGTAATTTCCCTTTTATCAGGAAAAAAGACAGTTCCATTTTTTAGAATCAGGTCGTATGACATTTTTTGAATTATACCTTTGATTCTCTTTTATCACGAAAAAAAGAGGACAATAAATCAGCAGTTTCTTTCTCGTAAATATGAGAAACATGATTGATTGGTTTCAGATTATCCTGTGTACTATTAATTATCCCCCCACCCTTTTGATCTTCGGCACCAAAATATAAAGTATTTAAGTGACATTTTCTTATTGCATATGCGCACATTGCACAAGGTTCAATCGATACATAAATATCGCAATTATTTAATCTGTTGGTATCATGCAATTCCAGGGCTTGATTGATTGCTAATAATTCAGCATGCCCTACCGGTGAATCAGTATTTGCAGCCTTAGCAATTATTTCATTGGTTAATGTATTAACTATCAATGCTGCAATTGGTATTTGATTGTTTTTAAGATTATTTTTCGCTTCTTTTATCACTAAGCGCATGTTTGCATAGACATTAGCACTAAGCATTTACAAGATATGGATTTGTTTGTCGCTCAACGCCAATATTGGTTGGTGCTCCATGACCAGAATAAACTTTGTAATCATCATCGAGGGTTAATAAATTACTTTTTATTGAATCAAGCAAATCTTGATGGTTACCTCTCGGTAAATCAGTGCGTCCTATAGAACCTTGAAATAGCACATCACCAGCAATGATAATTTTAGAATTATGATTAATTAGCACAATGTGGCCTGGTGTGTGTCCTGGACAGTGAGCAATCTCTAGTTCCTGATTACCAAATGTTAGTTTCTCACCATGTTCTAGCCATCTATTTGGTTCAAATACCTGTGCTGCAATACCATACATTTGACCCTGAAGTTCTAATGAATCCAATAAGAATTTATCATCTTTATGTGGTCCAACAATATCAATATTTAACATTTGAGCTATTTTTTTAGTGCCACCAGCATGATCTATATGGCCGTGCGTTAAAACTATGTATTTAATATTAAGATTGTTGATTTTTGCTACATCTAAAAGCTTCTCAACTTCATCTCCTGGGTCAACCAAAATAGCTTCTGATGTATCTTCACAGGCCAATATTGGCGCATTTTGCAGAAATGGTGATATGGGTGTTTCTATTACACGCATAGCTCTAGGATCTAAAGATGATCCGTTCATCATCAAACATGACGTAAGTAATGTAGATGGCAACTAAAGAATAAAGTACCGTTGATCCAAGAGTAACCCCATAAAGCATCCAATTTATATTTTCAGCAATCAACGCATTGGTATGCAATGCCAAACTATAACAAGGGATTAGGGCCCCAATCATATCAATTTCTAAACCAGGATTGATTAATGGCAAGTAAGCCGGGGCAAAAAATACTAGCATCACATTTCCCAATAATAAGCCGGCCTCTTTGGGATTCTTTGAATAAACTGAAATGGCCAGCAACAAGGCTCCCATAAATATACTAAGAGGTATTAAGAGGACAAATATTCCTAAAATAGCCACTGGGTTAACAATAGCCGCAACTATATTAAAGAATGCCTCTGGTAGGTTATCGCCAAAATATAAAAACACTACAAGCAGTGGCACTATAAATCCAAGTGTTGAAAATATGGCAGTAATAACAGCAGATCCAGTTATCGCAAACATCTTGCCGATAATTATTTCTAGTGAGGAAATATTGGTAGAAATCAAAGTCTCCATAGTTCCACGTTCCTTTTCTCCTGCGCCCAAATCAATGGCTGGATACATTGAGCCCTGTAAAATATAAGCAATAAATAAAAACGCAATGAGTGCACCAATAATGGTCCCTGCAAATTCTTTGTCTGTTGTTAAATCGTTTTCATTAATCAAAAGTGGTTCAAGAAATTCCTTGTCAATACCTAATTGATCTATTCGTGCTTGGATCATTAGATCTTCGTAGGTAGAAACATTGTTCATTAATAATGATTTAGCCTGTGAAAAAGTATCAAGATCTTTAGAAAAAATATTTATTTCAGTTTGTTTGGTAGATATATCAGATTGATTCGGAGTATTCGGGAAAGTAATGCCTATATCGATTTCATCGTTTTCCATTGCCAGCACTAGCTTATCTTCACTATCGAAGAGATTTAAGTTAAATCGTTCTGTATTAGATAATTCAAAATAAAGCTCGTTATTAGTATCGCCTTGATAACCAAGATCGTAGATTTTTACACTTTCTTCTTGTGCTACAGAACCCATATACCAGACAATCGCTCCTATTAGCAGTGGCGTTATGAAAGTAGGGACAACAACAGTTTGTACAATGGTTTTTGTATCTCTAAACAGATGTCTAATTTCCTTGAGTACAAGAATTTGCCACTTAGCCATTAGTAATCTCCGTGAATATTTCATTGAAACTATGGTTCGGTTTTTTTGCTTGATACTCAGATGTGGTGCCATCAAACAACTTTTTACCCTTAGCCATAACAACAATTTTATCTGCTATGTCCTTAACCTCACCTAGTTGGTGCGTGGAAAAGATTATGGTTTTACCTTGTTGTTTAATTGAATTGACTAGGTCCATAATGATTGATTGTCCTGTGATATCAACGCCAGTAGTTGGCTCGTCTAATATGACCACATCTGGATCATGTATTAGAGTTCGGACAATTGAGGTTTTTTGTTTCATGCCTGTACTCAAATCAGCAATTTTTTTATTTAAATAGTCATTCATATCAAGTTGACTGAATAGCTCCTCAGCTCTTTTTTTATAGGTTACTACTGGTATTTGGTTAAGTTCAGCAAAAAACTTAATGGTTTCAATTACAGTCAATCGATCGTACAAAGATGTGTTATTGGTCATATAGCCAATATTGGATTTTACTTTATGTTTATCAGCCCTAACATCAATATTGTTAACAATAGCCGTACCTGAAGACGGCTCTAGCATTCCTGCTATCATACGGAGGGTTGTGGTTTTACCACAACCATTGGGCCCTAAAATACTTAAAACTTGGCCCTTATATAGAGTAAAAGACATATCGTTTACGGCGAAGAAAGGCTCTTTGACAGTGCCAAAAAATCCCTTTTTACCAGTATCAGCTTTAAAGGATTTGTATAAGTTGCAAACTTCTATCATATTAAGTCTTTGGTTACCTTTCTAAATATAGCTAAAAAAAAAATTACTACAAGCGAGCCAATAATATCGCCCATTACAAATCTTATGCTAATCAGTGGTGCAGCTTCACCCTCGCCAAAAGCTGGATAATAGGCACCATTACCAAGACCATTAAACAATGCAGAGAAAATAATAAAAATAACTAAATGCTTCCAATTTGTATTTTGTAGATTGCCAAATGGTTTTAATTCAGCATCCAGTAGTTTAAAAAAACCCCAAGTAATTGCTATCGCAGAGGAACTAATGAGGGCACCCATTCCAGTTCTATCAAAGATTTCAAATGGCCAAATATAAAACCAGCAAATGTATTCAGCAAAAATTATTCCCAGCAGTGCCCAAGGTCCAAAATACACTACGGGCAGCACTCTTGCAGCATGAGGCAGAAACAAAAGACTACCAAGAGCAAGAGCGTCAACCGATTGCTCAATTGGAACAATAAAAACAGTCCAAATGACAAATAAAAATAAATAAAAAGCTACGGTAATACTGAGGATTTCAAAAACCTTATACATTAGTTCCTTTTTATATCAAACGCAGATATTATCAGCATACAGAATAACAGTATAAATATTGTTCCCGTGACATCACCTACAAAGAATCTAAGTGATATTAGGGGATTGATTATATCTACATCGGTTGAATAGAAAGCGCCATCAAGTAAACCGTTTAGTAGTGAGCAAAGTAAAATAAAAAGAACTAGATGTCTCCAGTTACTAAGCTTAAGTTTGCTGTCAAACGAAATCTCAGCATCTAAGTATTTAAATATTCCCCAAGCAACTAAAATGGCAGAATAAGAAATAAATAAACCTAAATTTCTAAATTCATAGAGTTCATAGGGCCAAAAAAAATTCCAAGCAATTAGCGAAGATAGAAAAAGTGCTGGAATTGTTTTAATACCAAAAAATAGCACAGGAAGAATTCTGCCTGCTGCTGGCAAATAAAGTAGGCTACCAGTTGTTTGTAAAAAATCTTGTTCAAGAGGAACAATTAAGGTAACCCAGAAAAAAAATGTCGTGAAATAAAATAAACCAGCAACGATGCTATCTCTTAATAAAAAATTCAATTAAATCTGTGGTTTTAGAAGGAAAGAACGTTTGTCTTCGGTTGAACTTTCTATCAAAAGTAAATTTTTATGTACTAGCTTACGAATGGTTTTGTATACAGTTGAACGGGACTTGCCTGAAACTTCTACTGCTTTAAGCATTGAACATTTTCCCTTCTCCTCTATCTCTTGAATGATATCGAAGAAAATTGAAAACTCTGTTGGATTAAAATCATCAATACCTAAGTCACTACCAACCGAGTCAAGCATTTTATTAAGATGTGTAATTTCTTTTGTTAGTTTGGACATTCTATTAGTGTACTTTAAATATACATTCAATCAAAATTGAACAAATATTGGAGTTTCATGTAAATTTGCGAGCCTTCTCTAACCCATGTGCCTTCGATATCCTCTTGATTTATTGTGCCGCCTATGTAGAAGATTGTCGCTGAATCTGGCTGCCATTGAAACAAAGCTTGTGTATATGAATCATTATTAAAATCGTTGTATTCGTGCACAACTCTAATAAACGAATCCTTATTGAATTGATAGGTAGCACGGACCGAAGTTACATAACCAGCAAAATAATCTTCTTTGGTAATTTGATCTGATAGTGAGTTGTATCGATATTGAAGCCGAACATTGAATTCATCAGTGAATTGATAACGAGTGCTTAGATTGTAGTTTTCTCTATCGCCAATAGAAGGAGTATCGATATTTCGTGCAATGCCCTCACCAGCAGAATAGCCTAACCTAAAATAAAAGTTCCCTGATGGTGAGTAGGTTGCATTGAAATTGTAATCTGAGTAGTTTTTAAAATTGTATTCTTCAAACATGACCTTGACATTGTTTTCATACCCAAATCTAAATTCCATTTGGTTGGCCAAATTAAGATTAAGGTTAATGCCATACTCTTGTTGCAGAAGTTGATTGTCGTAGTTGTGAGATACACTGGCATTTAATCTAGCATTGGCTGAGCGTAATAGACCAGTGCCTCTATACTCAAACCTTTGCCACAAATCATCTCTAATCCAATTATTTTCGGTGGTAAATCCTAAATCCGTACGAAATTCCGGTGATTTTGTAGCACGTTGAAAGTATGTAAACCAATT
The DNA here is from genome assembly GCA_003331605.1 of SAR86 cluster bacterium. Lineage (GTDB taxonomy): Bacteria > Pseudomonadota > Gammaproteobacteria > Magnimaribacterales > TMED112 > TMED112. The sequence goes on along the minus strand of QOPD01000005.1, from coordinate 52,263 downwards.
TTCAGTACTTCGAGAAAATGCAACTAACCCACCATAGCCGCTGAATGATTCGCCATCTAAACGGTAAGTATATTTATCTGTTTCAGCTGTTGTTGTTATCAAATCACTCACAGGTTCATCTGTATCACTTTGAGCTAGCTCAAAACGGAATGCATGCTTATCATCAAGAATAAATAAGCCTCTAGAAACGTAATTTCGACCAAAGCCCCCCTCTTCGTATTCCCTGTTTGTAGCCAAAAATGAAAGGTATTGGCCGTTGGTTCTGTTGTAGTTATAGCTAAAAATATTGGCATGACTTTTGCCTAGTAAAGCTGAATAACTACGCATATTTCCTGGGACAATTAAAGGTGTGCTTTGATCTTCTGCATCAAGGAAATAATAGCTGTGTGTATCTCCTCTATTAAATACTTTTAACGCATAATCGGGTGAATTGATTGATCTTGTGTATACTGCACCTAAATCTGTTCTAAGAAAATCTGCGCCCTCGTTAAAGAAGATTCTGCGTTCAGGATAACGCAGTGCTGTTGTGGAATTAACGTTTATCTGACTTTCATCCGCTTCAACTTGTGAAAAATCTGGATTAATGGTGAACTCAAAAGTATTATCGTTTACCTCATATATACCATTCAATGATATTTCAGGATCTATTGTGTCTGTGACCATTGCACCCGAATCATTTCTAAAAGACCTAGAATTTGCTGTTAGTGATGGAATGAGTCGTTTTTTTGATTTCTGACTAATATCGGTTAATTCATAAAAGTATGGCGATTGGCATATGAGACACCCTTTGCCAGCAATGACTTTATGACTAAGGTAACCAGACTCAACACCCTTATTATAAAGCTTTCTATAGAAAGCTATCTTCCAACGCTTAATGTCTGTATCTTCGTAATTAATCGATGAAAATGGTATTTTAAGTTCAACGTCATAACCGTAATCTGTGAATTGTGCTTCAGCTTCAAATTCTACGTTGTACGAGCGTTCTGGTTCTCCAATCGGACCTTCTTTATAATCTAAGATACTGCCATAGGGATTGGCTCCAAACCCAATAAAATACCTACCATCGCCATAGGCATCCAAACCAAATGTTACGTGGTCATTGGTGTAGAAAATACCATCACGTGATCTAACTTGAGCCCTAATAAATTCTTTATTGCCATAAACTTTAAAACCAACGTAAAGATAAAACTCATCATGCATGACATAGGCATCGGTTTTGTGTTCTGCTGGTGTATTATAGCTGGGTCTAGTTTCAACATTAATGTCGTATCTAACAGCATTTTGCCATTCATCTTTGTCGACTAAACCATCAAACTGAATATCAGATAATAATAGGAATGGAATTAATAGAAATAGCCCTTTGAATTGTTTCATTATTTTTTCAACGCTTAGTATAGGTAAAAAATTTTAAACGTTAAGTAAAAGTTTCAATTATTTAATATTTTTCTCAATATTAACAATAACTTCTTTAACACAGGCTTTTTCAGCTTGATCTGTAACAGAATTAAGCAATTCCTTAGCATTGGATAACTCTTTTGAAGCATCGGGCCAAGGACCGTCTTTATTAAACCTTTGATCAATTAAATTATGACAATATTGAATAAAATCTTGAGGTACATCACCAGGCATAAACTGAGAGCAAATACGCCAGGCAAATTCTTTATATCGCTGTTCAGGAAGGAGATTAATAATCCTTAACTTTTCATCTAATGTTGTGACTTGATGAAATTTGTTGAAAGCATCGTAAGTTGCCTTGCTTGGAAATCCACCTGAATACAGCTGCTGTTCATAACTTGAATTATCGTAATGTGGCATTTCTTGTGCAGTTCTGAGTTCAAAGAGTTTATCTACAAAATTTTGGTTGTCTTTTAACTGTTCAGCGCGAATCAAATAATTATCATCCAGGACCAAGTCAACATCGTCATTTTTCAGAGAATTATAGGTAACAGTAGACTGTGTTTTACCCAATTTTACCCACTTTATAGGAGAATCCTTAGAATTGAAAATAGCTGATTCTAATTCGCCTAAACTCATATGAATGTAATCTTGAGGATTGAAATTTAAATTAAATATAGGTATTTCATGGTGATCAAATGTATTCGAAGACAAAGCAGTAAATGGATAGTAATTCCCAAACCTTGTAACATTTAAATGCAACATATTTTTGGTTAAGCATTCTTTGTGGTTCGTTTTACTACAGCTTGAGATGGTTTCTTGGTAAAAAGTTGGCGCTATTTCTTTAATTAATTTTTGTAATTCCAGTAAGAAAATACAATCAGCTAGTGCATCGTGAGCTTTGGCAGTATCCATTCCGAGTGATGTTGCTAGCAGCTCTAATCTGTAGGATGGCTTATTATTGACCTGTGGGATTGTAAATTTATCTCCATAAAATTTACCAAGCACATACATTTTTGGTAGTAAATCCAGTCGGGCGTTGCCATTGGTATTAGTTATATAAGGATTGATGAGATTCCAATAAAATTGTCGTCTAATAATTTCTTCATCAAAAAAAAGACCATTGTAGGTTACAAAGGTGGCCGGTTCTTGTGCGCACCATTTAGACCAAACATCGAACCATTCACGTGTCATTTCGTAGTGAGTGTTTGGGTTATTAAATGTATCGTATTTTTTATTGGTTAAAAGTGCTCCAGCCGTAACAAGAGTCCAAGGCAATGGTCTACAAGATAGGTCCATATCGTTGAGCTGCTCTAGATGGTTATTTGTTAATATAGAAGCTACCTGAATGACTTGGATAAAATCTCTTTGGTCCTTACCGGTAGTCTCTGTATCGTAAAAAATAAAGTTAGTCATTAAAGGTATTTAATAACTCAGTATATCCGCCTAAAAGTTGATTATTTTTAAAGATCACGGGGACAGTTCTCATAGTGGGTGCCAATTGGCGCATTTCGCTAAAAAAATCTGTTGATTGATCAATATTTTTTTCAATAAAGTCTAGATTTTTAGATGCCAAAAGGTTTTTTGCTGCGACACAATATGAGCACACATTTCTACTATATATCGTGTATTTATCCATTTGATGGCTGTTCTGGAATCTCTTTTTCTTTTACTTCATTTTCAACTGGTGGAGTGGTTGATTTTTTTATTCTAGAGCCACTGGTATTGCAGATATAAATTTCTTCTCCCTCAATATAGTCAACAGATACGAAATCACATTCGTTTTTAAGTTTATCAATTTTTGCTTTCCGTTCAGTCTCATACAAAGCATCTTCTGTTGAAGCACAACTATAGATAAAGTTTAAAGTTAGGAAAAAAATTAAAATCTTTGTTAATCTCATACAAGATGATTTTAACAATTGATCAAGGCACCACAAGCTCAAGAGCAATAATTTTTGATACTAATGGATCTGTAATAGACTCAAAACAAAAAGAATATCCTTTAATCTACCCACAAAATGGTTGGGTAGAAATAGATCCTGAGAAATTGTTAGAAAGTGTTACTAACACAATAAAAACATTTCAAGCTTCAAAGATTGACTATGCAGCAATTACCAATCAAAGAGAAACGACTATTGTTTGGGATAAAGATACAGGCAAAGCTATTTATAACGCCATAGTCTGGCAAGATAGAAGAACAGATCAATACTGCTCTAGCATTGGTTCACCTGATCTAAAAGAACAAATACTAAATAAGACTGGCCTAATTCTAGATCCTTACTTTTCAGCAACAAAAATCAGGTGGATTCTTGATAATGTTGAAGGTGCTCGGGAGAAAGCTAATCAGGGGAAACTTTTATTTGGTACAGTTGATTCTTATCTTATGTATAAGCTGTCCAATCACAAAATACATAAAACAGATTTTACAAATGCTTCACGCACCATGCTTTTTAATATACATACCTGTGAATGGGATCAAGATCTTCTTGAGCTATTTGATATTCCAGCTTCAATATTGCCTGAAGTCATGCCATCTGATTCATCATTTGGTGCCCTGGAGACTATGAACAACATCGAAGTTAGGGCCGTTTTAGGTGATCAACATGCAGCATTGTTTGGCCAACATTGCCTCAACAAGGGTGATCTTAAAAGCACATATGGTACTGGATGCTTTTTGATGGTAAATACTGGCAATGAAGCTATTAAATCATCTTCAGGATTGCTAACTACTATAGGCTATGCTTTTAATGGAGAACTTAATTATGCGCTTGAAGGCAGTATTTATTCAGCAGGAACCATTACGCAATGGTTAAGAGATCAATTGAATTTTTTTAAAACCGCTAAAGATTCAGAAATTTTTCTTAATAATTCTTTATTAAGTAATGAGGTCTTTTTTATACCTGCATTCAATGGATTGGGAGCGCCCTATTGGGACTCAAATATTCGTGGATCATTTCATGGTTTAACTAGAGATACAAATAAAAATGACCTTACAACAGCTGCTCTTGCCTCTATAAGTTTTCAAACTAAGGATATTATTACCACCCTAAATAAGGATAATATTCAGGTAGAAAAATTAAAAATAGATGGTGGCATGGTAGAAAATGATTGGTTTACTAAGCACTTGGCAACCACAATTAATCGCAGTGTCTTGATACCTGATAACAAAGAATCTACAGCACTTGGTGTAGCTATGATGGCTGGCATTGCCAGTGGCCTTTGTTCAGAAGATGTTCTAGCACAAGCAAAGGCAAGGGAAGTTAAAGTTGATTCAGAGAAGAGTAAAGAGGTCTTAGCTGAGTATGATGCTTGGAAATCAATCTTAGAGAAAGAGCTTCACTAAAGCCATTTTCTGGTTTTTAAAACATATTCATTCCATTCTTTTTCAAACAAAGATTTTAGTTTATCTTCTTCATGTTTAATCCAGGTATTTTCAATAATGAAAATAAATAAGACTGGTATAAGAAAGGATGATAGCGATTGAGAAAACAATCCTACCGATAGCAATATGCCCAACATGCCAAGATAGATTGGATTCCTTGAATAGGCAAATGGACCAGATGTTACTAATTGCTCAGGCTCACCATCAGGAATATAGGTAGTTTCATGGTTTTTTAGCTCGATGAAGGAATAAATAATTAAAAATATGGAAAAAGAGATCATCAAAAGTCCTATAAGTACCGATAGTTGTATAGCAATTGGAGCAATACCAATTAATAGGAATTGCAGCATTAAGCAAAGCAACAAAATGACTGGAGGAAAATTTAATTTCATTTGAATAGTTTATCTATTTTTAGCTATTAGCACATGAAAATTTGTCTAAAAATAATAGCTAAATACAATTCGAGCGTTGAATGGCTCCCCGACGCTAACTTGATGCACGGCGTGAGCATGTGGAAAATAAAGTTCATCGAGCACATTATCAAGATGTAGACGCAGTGTAAGCCGATCGCTGATGTTGTACGAACCAGATAAATCTAGACGGCTATACTGAGGTAAAGTTAAATTCTCATTGTCATCAATAATTAATGATTCGCCTTGAGATAAATAACCAAAACCAAGATTGAACTTGTTTGTCAGCTGGTATTGGGCATTTGCAGAAAAGGTAAATTCAGGGATTTCTCGAGGAGTGCCTCCTGTTTGGGTTTTACCATTTAATGAGCTGTAACTGGCAATAACATATGAAAATTTTTGTCCAATGTCGCCTTTAACTTCGAGTTCATAACCATCAACACTTAGACCCCTGATGTTAAATGTTTCACCAGAAATATTATCCCGAGCTGCTCTAATTTGCTCGCTGTTAAAATAAGCAGCTGTTAGATTTAACTGATTATTAAAGAGTATCTTTATCCCAATTTCTTTACTTTCAAAAACATCGGGATCCAAGCGAGCTGCACTGGAATTTAATTTTTTATATTGTTCTCCTGATCTTGGTAAAAAGCTTTCACTGTAACTTAGGTACATTGATACATTGTCTTGTGGCTTAAATATTAATCCTCCTCTAGGAGATATAGTATTGTCATTTTTTTTCTCTGAGGTGTTGTTGATGAGATCATCAACACTAATATCAAATTGATCTAGTCGAGCTCCTACAATAAACTTCCATCGTTCGCTAAGATCTATTTGATCTTGCAAATAAAATGAAGAGACAGTTATTTTTGAATGAGTTTTACTATTAGGAGCCAAGTAACTTAAATAGGTATCTATACCGCCACCATTAATAGAAAAATCGATAGGTGTTGCAATAAAAAATAAATCAGTATCGTCCTGTGTTGCTGACCAATATGCATCCAAGCGTGAATTTTCATTGGTGGTTTGAATGTATTCAATACCGTACAACAAAGTATGAATAACCTTACCAGAACTTATTTCATTTATAAGATTACCAGAAAAAATAAGGTTGTCTCGTTTGGTTGGATCTAAATATCCGTCCATTAATACCAGACTACCATCGTAATCTGATGGGTAAATGTTCTGATAAACTTTGTCAAAATTATTTGCTGTAAGGTTGAAGTTTGCCTTAAATGTATCTGACATTTGATAGCTTGCTTGTACTCTATAAATAGCTGCTTCTACGGTGTGATAGTTAAAATCAGGATTGCCAAATACAGTGTCTCTTAAGTTTGTATCTGGTCTACCATTGAGCGTAGGGATCCCTCTATCGATAAATCTTTCATGGTTGATGTATTCGTATGAGAGGTTAAGAGTTAGCTCAGAATCTATAATTAGTGTTAGTGAAGGGTTAATACCCATCCTATTACCAAAGAAATAATCACGGTGATTCTCCAGCTGATCGGTATGTAGGTTAATACGCAATCCAGAGTTTATACTTAAGATATGATTACTATCTATTGCTAAGTCTGTCGCTCCAAAAGTATTAAACCCTAAATTCATACGAGTAAAGTTTTCTGATGTTACAGCTTTTTTTGTCACACGATTCACAATGCCACCAGTACCACCTCTACCAAAAAGCAGAGCGTTAGGACCACGCAGTATTTCTAATTGATCAACGTTGTATAAAGAACGAAAATACTGAACATCATCTCGTATGCCATCTTGATAGAAATCAGCAGTAGATCTAATGCCTCGTATGACAATTGCGTCTCTATGCCCTTCACCTTGTGAGCTAGTGACACCCGGAACAAATCTAATAATATCTTCAATGTTGTTAAAACCTTTTTTTAAGATTTCTTCATCGGTAATGATGGAAACAGTTTGAGGGACATTGAGTATCGGAACTGGAGTTTTTAAAGCACTGACTTGGTCTTGATATAGAACTTTTCCTTTTACTACAAGCTCTTCTAGAGCAGATTCATTTTCACCACAAACAAAATTGATAATTGTTAGAAGAAAAATAATTTTCAATTTATTGTATAAATTCATCTGATTTTTAAATGAGAATGATTCTCATTTAGTATATTATTGAGAATGATTCTCATTTGCAATAACAGAAGCAAAAAAAGAATAAATAATTTAAAATAAATAATGGTCAAGCTAAAAAAATATATAACAAAACGAGGATTTCTTCCCGAAGCAACTCCTTTAAGAGTTGTTCAAAATAAAACTACTAGTACAGATATAATTAGCAATGTGGCAGCAGAGCTTCCAAAACTCCTTCTTACCAATCAAATACGACCCACTATAGACAAAATAAAAACCCTAGATCTACATTTAGATGATCACTCTCTAGGGGAGCAAGAATTACTATTTGCGCAACTCTCATTTATAGCTCATGCATATGTATGGGGTGATCTAAAGCCTGTCCAAAATTTACCACACAACATTAGTACACCTTGGGTTAAGCTCTCAGAAAAGTTTAAGCGCCCTCCTATTCTGAGTTATGCCTCCTATTGCTTACACAATTGGAACAAAATAAATGAATCTGAAGATATTTCCTTAGATAATGTAGCTCTAATCAATAATTTTTTAGGTGGTATCGATGAAGACTGGTTTGTGACAATCCATGTTTGCATTGAAGATGCTGCAAGTCCAGCAATATCAAGTGTAGCTAAAATTGTAGATGATGAACTGTGGAACGATGAAACCTTATTGGCAGAAGAGTTACAAAAGATAAAAAAATCTATGGTAAAGGTTAATGAAATCTTTAGATTAATGCCTGAGAAATGCGATCCATATATCTACTATCACAGAGTAAGACCATACATATTTGGATGGAAAAATAATCCAGATTTACCTGAAGGTCTAATTTATGATGGTTTCTTTCAAGATAAACCACAATTATTTAGAGGTGAAACTGGTGCACAGAGCTCCATTATTCCATCCCTTGATGCATTGTTTAATGTTCGTCATGAAAAAGACGAATTACGAGATTATCTTGATGAAATGAAAATATACATGCCAAACAATCATAGAAATTTCATCCGAACAGTAGAAGAAGAATCTAAAGTTGTGGATGCTGCACTTACAAGTAGCAAAATTAATTCTCTAATTAATGAATGTCTTGAAGAGATGGCAAGCTTTCGAACTCAGCATTTGCAATATGCTGCAGATTACATTCATCAACAAAATGTTAAAAACACACTATTTGGTACTGGAGGTTCTACAGTTAGAGGCACTGGTGGAACGCCCTTTATGAAATATCTTAAAAAGCATAGAGACGAAACCAAAAAATCTAAACGATAATTAACAGTTGAAATATTTTTATATGCCTTTAGTTAGTCTCTATTATGTTTAAAAAACTATTTACAGGTTTGACTCTCGTTTTACTAACTGCTTGTGGCGGTGGCGGTGGCGGTGACTCTGATCCTTATACCCCAACTCCGACGCCTGCTCCTACACCAGCACCAACGCCAGCACCAACTCCTGAGCCTACTCCTGAGCCTACTCCTGAGCCAACGCCAGCACCAACACCAGAACCAGTAACCAATGTTACATACTCTGATGATTTTGAAGCTTATTCATCTGATGATGCTAACTTAGCACCATGGGATGCCTATGTTAATCAGTTTAATTCTGATGGTTCATACATTGGTGGATATGCTGCAGCACCAGCTCCAATAGCAGGTGATATTAGTGCACTAGTCGAAGAGGAAGTGAATAAATACGTCAATATCTACAGCAATTATCAAGATGGCACACACAACGGAGGAATTGTTGAAGCAAATTTCTTTAGAGAACTTGGAGCTGATGAAGGTTTGATTACAGCTTCTATGGTAGGGACTTACAGAATGACCTTTGATGCCAAACACCCTGAATCCAATAATTGCGGCTCAACTAACCCTGACAATGGAGCAAGTGGAGCTGAATGTAGTGCTTTTATAAAAGTTTTAAATTCAAGTGATTTTAGTGAATTACTTTTTGTAGAGACTGATACAACAGAACTAACCACAGAGTGGCAAACTTTGACTTTAGATTTTGAAATCACAGAAGCAATGATTGGTCATATTTATCAATCCGGATTCACGAATACAGCAGGCAATTACGCTCCAACTGGCGTACATTACGACAATGTCAAAGTTGAAACTTATTCAGAAACTGCAGAGGTCACCGTAACCAATCAAGGCAACACTTACTACATGAATGGTGAAATACATGGCAGTATTACAGTTCGTCGTGGTCAAACCGTTGTATTTGATACTTCAGCATTTGGTAATAGTCATCCATTCCGACTTAGTAAAACTAAAGATGGAACATTTGGTGGTGGAACTACTTACACTGAAGGAGTTAGTGGCGACCAAAATACTCTGACATGGGTTGTTCCAACAAATTTAGACGTTGATACAATGTACTATTTTTGTACTTTACATGCTGGAATGGCTGGTGATGGAGTAATCAATATAATTGATTAATTAACGGTTATTAGTATCTCTTCCGAATAAATTGGGTTGCTATGTGGAATATGTACATAGTTTCCAAGTAGCAACCTCAATCTGTATTCCCCTTTAGGTAGATCCAATATAGTTTCAGTTTGTCCTTTGCCAAAATGAATATGATTGCTATCAGCAGGGATTGGTTTAGTGAAATCAATAGGAAAATCAACATTGATCAACAAGTGATGATGGCCGGTGTTATTAATATTGTATCCAGCAGGAGCAACGCCAAAATCTTTTAATCCAAAAACAACTTTTACAGGACCTGAGATAATTGCTTTATCTTGCGGCTCGATAAAATAGAGCTCAGGTTCAGTTAGCAAGAACTGTGATATGAGATAAATTAGAGCAAACTTTTTAATATTCCTTCTCCAATGAGAAATTTATTTATACCCTCATTTTGGTAAATTTCCAAATCTTTAGAGATAGATAAGCCCGATTCAGCGATTATAGAAAATCTTTGAAAGTCATCTCTATATTTTTTAAATACCCTAAGAGCATGCATATTATCTGTTTGAAGGTTTTTAAGATTACGGTTGTTGATGCCTACATGGTCTAGTTCTTGGTTAAGCACCTTGCTCAATTGCTGTTCTTCGTGAAATTCAAGTAAAACGTCTAGATCAAGTGACTTAGCAAGCTTTATAAATGCTGAAATTTGAGCTTCCGATAAGTATTCTGCGATAAGTAAAATACAATCAGCTCCAATGTATTTTGATTCGTATATTTGCCACTCATCAAAAATAAAGTCTTTTCTTAACACTTTTAAGCTGGTATTTAGGGCAATCATTGTGAGATCTGAATTTATCCCATAAAAATATCCAGATTCTGTTAAGACAGAAATATTTTTATAGCCCTTCTCTTCGTAGGATTTTGCTATTGAAAGAGGATCATATTGCTCTTTAATAATACCTGCTGATGGCGACCCTTTTTTAGTTTCAGCAATAATTTTAAAATTGTTTCTATTGCTATCCAAGGTATTAAAAAAATTTCCAGAGTTACGCTTCTGGTTAAAATTTTCAATAAAGAAATCTATGGATTGGGTTTTCTTACCTTCAGCTACTTGGGCTCTTTTTGATTGAAATATGGTATCAAGTTGATTCATTCTTGAGTTGCTTTAGCGTAGACATTTAAGTTAAGAAGGACTTTGCCAGATATTAATTGTTTTTTTGCTATTTCAAAACATTCGATTAGATCGTCACATAATCCTAATAAATACAAACAGAAACCTGCATTTAGAGATACCATATCGAGTCCTGGTCCTCTTTTTCCATTTAGCACCTCTACCCCAAATAGGTAAGCTTCTTCAAGTGATTGTACCTGGATATCTGGTAGTGAGCAGTCTACAAAGCCGTAATCTTTAGGATTAAACTGCCATTCTAAGATTTCATTATTTCTTATTTCTGTTATTGAAGTCGGTTCATGTATAGCTATTTCATCAATTCCTGAACTAGAGGTTGCAACTATAGCTCTTTGTATTCCATTGTTTAACAAAGCATTTGCCATATTTATGTTACTAGAGGAATCGGATGTTCCCAGCAATTGGAATTGTGGTTTGGCAGGGTTAACAAGTGGTCCCAAGATATTGAATATTGTTCTTACACCTAGTTCTTTACGAACTCTAGCAACATTTTTTAATTTTGGATGTTGATTTGGAGCAAATAAAAAGCAAATGCCTAATTTTTGAAATAGGCCGATAAGCTGACTGTTACCAACATTTAAATTTACGCCCGCCCTTTCTAGGAAATCAGCGCTACCAGATTTGCTTGTTATTGATCTATTGCCATGTTTGATTACTTTCCCGCCACATGAAGCAACAGTAAATGCAGAAAGGGTCGAACAGTTAAAAATAGACTGACCAGAACCACCTGTACCACACGTATCGATAAAATCGTTATGCCCTAAGTCAATTAAGTTTGAGTGTTTAAGAATCTCATTTGATAATGCGGAAAGATGATAATAGTTAATGCCAACCTCGTTTAAACTTAATAAAATTTCTTTTTTTTCTTCATCAGATGAATCTTCACTAAGCAAATGACTGAATAAAAACTCTAGTTCCGCTCTTCGCGATGCAGGTTTGTTTAGTATTGCTAATAGATTATCCATATAAAGTGAAAAAGTTATCTAGTAACTTGTTGCCTTGTTCAGTAAATATTGATTCAGGATGAAACTGTATTCCCACAACTGGATAAGTTTTATGCTTAACTGCCATTATCGTTTTGTGATTATCATCCTCACACCAGGCTAAAACCTCTAGCTCATCTGATACTGATTCTTCAGAGATAACCAAGCTGTGATATCTCATTGCAATGTATGGCTCTTTTATATTTTGAAAAATTGAAGATTTTGTGTGGCTTAGATTTGAGGTCTTGCCATGCATTATTTTATTCGCAATGACAATGTTTCCGCCGAACACCTCACCAATGCATTGGTGCCCTAAACAAATACCCAAAATAGGTTTCTTATTATAAAAATAATTTATTAGCTCTAAACTTATTCCAGCATTTTTAGGGTTTGATGGGCCAGGACCAATAACAAAAGCATCGTAATCCAGTTGAGATATCTCATCAATGGAGATCTTATCGTTACGTATCACATCTACTTCGTGATCAAGCATTAATAGCTGATGTTGAACGTTAAAAGTAAATGAATCGTAATTATCAATCAAACAGATTTTCATTTATATCTCAGCGCCTCATAAAATACCTTTGCTTTTGATTCGGTTTCCTCCCACTCTGATTCGGGATCTGAATCGTAAACAATTCCTGCTCCAACACCTACTTTTATATGATCATCAAAATGCATACCAGTACGAATAACAATAGCTGTATCCAGTGAACCATTAAAACCCAGATACCCTACTGCACCTCCATATACACCTCTTGGGCGTTTTTCAATTTCACTAAGAATTTCCATAGCTCGGATTTTTGGAGCTCCACTTAAAGTGCCTGCAGGTAAGGCTGCTTTCATACAATCTATAATGGAAACATCTGTTTTTGATCTTCCAATTACATTCGATGTCATATGCATAACATGGGAGTACTTCTCAACCACCATCATCTCGTCTACTTGAACAGTACCTTGTTCACATACTTTCGAAAGATCATTCCTAGCTAAATCAACTAGCATCATATGTTCAGATTTTTCTTTTTCATCCTCTATAAGATCAATTTTATTTTTTAGGTCCTCAGATTTATTAAGACCTCGTCTACGTGTACCTGCAATAGGCCTTATTGTTACTTTGTCATCATTTTTTTGAACCAGTATTTCTGGTGAAGAACCAATAATCCTGAATTTATTAAAGTTTAAGAAAAACATGTAAGGCGATGGATTAATTAATCGAAGAGCACGATAAAGGGTGTAGGGATCAAATTCACCATCAAAGGTAATCTCCTTAGATAATACTGCTTGCATTATTTCCCCCTGGTTAATAAGTTTTTTTAGATCTTTAACTTGATTTATAAAGGTTTTTTTATCGACATTAGAAGAAGATTTTAGGGATTTATTATCTATTGAAATGCTTTGATTAACAGAGGGTTGAAGAGAAAAAACTGCTTGCTTAATTTCGGAAATTCTTTTCTTTGCTTTCTCCCAGCCTATTTCTGACTTATCGGTGGTATTTACGACAATATAAAATGTACCTTTGAAGTTATCAAAAATAATTAATTCATTGCATTCTATTAGAGATATTAAAGGGATGTCTTGATCTGGAAAAGTAACTTTTTGCTCTATAAATTGGAATGATTCATAACTAAAGTAACCAACCAAACCTCCAAGAAATGCAGGGAGATTATTTATTTTTGGCGATGAAAAAGATTGACTAATTTTATCTATATGATCAAAAGCATTAATAATTCTTTGTTTTGTAGTTTGTGAATCATTAACTATCTCTAACTTATCTTTAAAGTAATTATATTTTTTTTGAGATGGAAGACTCATTATTGAGTAACGGCCTTTTACTTCATGAGACTTTGCTGATTCAAATAAAAAAGTATTTTCTTGATTGTAAAAGTTTGAATAAACGTAAAGCGGACTAACTAAATCTGCTGTAAATTCTTCATAAACAGGTATATGTGAATAAGATGAATTCTTGTATCTTAAAAAATCTTCTTTATTCATTTTTAATTGCTGTAAGGATGGGTGTCAGGAATTTGCGTAATTTTACTTGAGGATTATCTTGGTTTAATAATTCAACAACGGCACTGCCAATTACAAATCCATCAGCGTGTGATTTAAATTCATTTATTTGTGATGGATCTTTTAATCCAAAGCCTAAGACAACCGGTAAATTAGTTTTATTTCTGATGGCTTGAATATTGTCTAACACCTCATTTTTATTGATATTTGATGATCCAGTGACTCCTCTTTGAGAGATGAAATATATAAACGCAGGATTGTTTGATATGCATGATTTAATTTCATTTAATGGAGTAGTTGGAGCTATAAGTTGAATAAATTCAATTTCATTATCATGAAATGTTTTGTAGATATCTTTTTCTACATAAGGTAAATCTACAATTAAAAATCCATCAATAAGTGAGTCTTTTGCTCGCTCTATAAATACTTCAAGGCTTGGTGAAATAAATGAATTGGTATATCCCATTAAAACAATAGGTATATCAGAATTGGATTTAAAATTTTTAATAACATCCAATGCGCTTACTAAATTAAAATTATTATTAAGAACTTCATGATGAGCGGATTCAATAATCTTGCCTTCAGCAATTGGATCAGAAAATGGGATACCAACTTCAATTAAATCTGCTCCTAAATCTTTTAAGGTATACAAAGTTTCAGTAAAAACATCTTGGTTTGGGTAATTAGCAACCACATAAGGTATAAATGCCTTTTTTTGATTGGCCGCTAAATTTAAGAACTTATTTTTTATCATTATTCATTACCGAATAGAGATCTTTATCTCCTCTGCCAGACATGTTTACCACCACATCATTGGATGAATCAAGGCTTCCTAATTTTTCTAAATAAGCAAGAGCATGGGCTGTTTCTAATGCAGGTATAATTCCTTCCAGCCTTGAGGCTTTATAAAAAGCAGATAGGGCCTCTTCATCGTATATTTTTTTATATTCAGCCCTTTTGATTTCATCTAAATAAGCATGCTCAGGACCTACTCCAGGATAATCTAGGCCTGCTGATATGCTGCTTGTTTCCATAATATTTCCATCCTCGGATTGTAGTATCTTTGTTTTAGCTCCATGTAGCACACCTATGCTGCCGTCTGATATCGATGCACTACCTATATCAGAACTATTTTTTCCACCTGCTTCAATTCCTATTAATTGAACATCTACATCGTCTATAAAAGGATAAAAGACACCCATTGCATTAGAACCACCACCAACACAGGCAATAATCATATCCGGCAATTTTCCTATTTGATTTTTTGCTTGATGTTTTAATTCCTGACCAGCAATTGCATTAAAATCTCTCACTACAGTTGGATAAGGGTGTGGGCCAGTTACACTACCAATAATGTAGTGTGTATTGTCTACATTTGTAACCCAGTCTCTTATTGATTCATTTAAGGCATCTTTAAGAGTTGATGTTCCACTGGTAACAGGTATTACTTCTGCGCCAAGAGTTTTAATTTTAAAAACATTAAGCTCCTGTCGAACGATATCGGTTTGGCCCATATATATAGTGCAATCTAAATCGAGTTTGGCACAGATTGTAGCGGTTGCAACACCATGTTGGCCTGCCCCGGTTTCAGCAATAATTCGTTTTTTTCCAAGTCTTTTGGCTAACAAAGCCTGTCCGACAGTATTATTGATTTTATGAGCACCAGTATGATTAAGATCCTCTCGCTTGAACCATATATTAGGGCCTCCAATATTAGTAGTATATTTTTCTGCAAAATATAATGGAGATGGTCGTCCAACATAATTTTTATATAGTTCTTCTAGCTCAGTTCTAAAAACAACATCATCTTTAGTGGAGTTATAAAGCTCATCCAGCTCTCTTAATGCATAAGAAAGAGTTTCAGGTATGAACAACCCGCCAAAATTTCCAAAATACCCTTTATTCATATTTTAACATTCCCAACAGCTTTATCTGATTTAGATCTTTTATCCCTGGAGATATTTCAATTTTTGAATTTAAATCAACCCCAAAAATCTGAAGTGTTGATAGGTAATCTAAATCTTCAACTCCAACTCCTCCAGCAATCATAAAATTTGAAAGGTTTACATTGCCGAGGATTGACCAATCAAATTTATTCCCGCTGCCTCCCAGGGTGCCAGCCATATTATCAAGCAAGAAAATAGTATTTCTAATAGGTTTTATTTGAAATAAATCATTTTGTTGCAAATTTGTTGCAGAAAGTGGCTTAAAACACATACTTTTTTCAGGTTTTTCATAGTTACCATACAGTTGAAAATTTGATTGCTCATTTGTGTCCAAAATCTTTGTAATTTCTTCGGCTGCTGGATTTTCTAACAAGCATGTAAATTTATCTTGTAAATTGTATTTTCTAGACATATCTAAGGCCCAATCAACAGAAACTTTTCGCGGACTTGATTCAATAAAATTAAAGCCAATATAATCAATATTTGCACTTATAAGCGCTTCAATATCTTTTTCTCGGGTAACCCCGCATACTTTAATTTTCATATTATTTTTACTGCGGGTCTTGGTCTGATTCAGGGGAACGGCCTCGCCAACCCTGTTTATCAAAAATTCTTAGATACACCAATTGGTCGTGATCACTTTCATTGACAACTTTCACATAATCGCCTTCTTCAGCGAGGATGACATCACCAGCTGATAAAGAGTATTCATCTTTATGCATAATGCCATGTGAGGGATCAGAACCATGTCCATCTTGAGTATTGGCATATTCAACAACTTCCATTATGCCTCTGCCGGAGATGACAACGAAGATTACCTCACTTTCCAGCAATCGATGTCCAAAGGTTGACATATTTGGCTCAATAACAGTTTTGCTAGCTATAAGTTTTGTCAGAAGGTCGTTGGTCCAAACGGTATAACTGTCTTCTTTCCTTTCAGGAACTCCACCTACTCTAAAATTGACGTATTTTTTTGCCATGACGCTATTCTATATAATTTTAAGTAAAAATAAATTATTAACGCCAGATTTCCGGATTCAGGAGATGTTTTTCCATTTCTTGCTGAATAAGGTCAAGGCTTTTTTGAGGGCGCAACAGTACCTTCATTTCTATAAACTTACCTTCTTCATTCCACTTAAAAGTATCAACACCATTAATTTGGATCCCATTTATTTCACAACTAAACTCAAGCATTGCATCATTTTCTCCAATAATCTCTCTAGAATAAGTAAAATTATCTGCAGTCAGAAAGGTTCTACTTGCAGCAATTAGATATATAAACCCCATGTACTTTTCTTTGGGTCTGAAGACAACTGGTGAATAAAATAAAAACTCATCATCTAGGGCTTCATACAACAATGATAAATTTGGTTCTTTAATTGATTTATGCCAATTATCTATTGGATTGATTTTTTGCATACACTTCTACCTCACGCCATACTCTAGCCGTATTACCACCTAAAATCTTAGCGATATCACTTCTAGAATAGCCACGTTTATAAAGCTCTTCAATTAAATTAGGAAATTGTGACACATCCTTTAAACCAATGGGGAGCGTATCACCTACTCCATCATAGTCAGAACCAATTCCAACATGATCAATTCCTGCCAATGAAACAGCACGGTCAAAATGATCTACAACTTGTTCAAGGGTAGCAAAATTATAGTCTTCTGAAGGATTGGCATCGTTAGTTCTTGCTTTATCTATAATGAAACTTGACCCGAAATTAATTTGTAGAACACCGCCATTCACTGCTAATTTGGTTAACATTTCATCAGAAACATTTCTCTCCCAACCAGGTGTGAAATGTCTAAGTGAAGAATGACTTGCAATCACAGGGGTTTTTGAAATTTCAAGCACTTGCATAAAAGCATCATCAGAAACATGAGAAATATCAATCATCATCCCAACATTGTTCATTTCAACAATAAGTTCTTTGCCGAATGGACTTAAGCCTTTCCATCTTTTATTTTCATCGTATGATGAATCAGAAATATGATTACTTTCTGAATGTGCCAAGGTTATATAACGAATACCTTTATCATAAAAGTATCGAACTCTATCAAGTTGCCCCTCGATCGGAGCACCGTTTTCCATCCCTAAAGCTATTCCAACTAAATTTTGTCCAGGCAAATTCCCTAAATAAGTACTTTGATCCAATAAAAAGTATTTGTCATTATTTTCTTTAATCACATCATTAACAATACCTATTAGCTGATTTGCTACTTCAAAACTAGTTCCATCAGTCTCCGTGCTGGCAGGCAAATAAATTGAAAAGAATGGTACATTTAGACCACCTGCGACTGCTCTAGGATAATCAAAATCAAAACTAGTTGATTCTCCTATATTTTCGAATTCTCCAGTTTCGTCGAGCTGAGCCTTTAATCTGTAAGGAATATCAATATGTGTATCGATAATTAAATGATCTTGGGCAAATTTATTTGCATCAAATTGAGTGGTACAACTACCTAACAATAAAACCAATATAATTACTCTACTCATATCTTCCACCTGCAATTTTATTACCAATAAACCGTATAAAGGATTTAGGCAAATAACTTAAGCCACTAACTAAAAATCTATATATACCACCAGAAATTACTATCTCTTTATTTTTAAACATTCCATCTATTCCCTCTTTAGCGACGTGTTCTGCTGAATACTTCATAAATTTTGGCACTTTATCCATCCTATCTTGCGTGCCACTAACGCTATGAAATTCTGTGATAGTAAAACCTGGACATAATGCTGTTGCATAGATATTGTGTTTGTTATATGCAACATTCAAAGCTTCAACAAATCGATTCATGAAAGTTTTTACAGGCCCATATAGAGTAGCAAACTCTCCAGACGGAGGTGCAAATCCAGCAACAGATGAGACTACCATTATTCTACCGCCACCACGATTAATTAATTTTTTAATGAACAGTTTGCTTTGCATAATGACCGAAAGGCCTAAGACTCTTAAGCAATCTTCTTCGTCCTCTAAGGATACATCCTCAAATTTTTTGTGGTGCTGGTAGCCAGCGTTAAGAATTAAAACTTCAACATCTAAATTATTTTGATCAACATAGTTAAATATATTTCGTGGTGCATCTTTGTTTGTTAGGTCTTCTTTTAGATAATCTACCTTTATATTAAATTTCTTTTGCAGTTCATTTGAGATGTCCTTTAATCGTTCTTCTCTGCGAGCAACCAAAATAAGGTTGTACCCTTTTTTAGCTAATTGATAAGAAATAGCTTTTCCAATACCAGCAGTAGGACCGGTAATAATTGCATAACTCATAGTTATCTCCTTTTAATTAAATTATAGATTTAAATTTGATAAAAAAATAATTAAATATTGGTTATTTAATAAACACTTTGATTATTTTTTAATCACAAGAAAAAATAATAATTGAATAAATTAAACTTTTTTTATTTTTATCATTCTACATAAGCCATTAAATATATGGGGTTCTAGAGTATAAAAAAAAAAGTAGTATTTTTTTTTACATTACACTTGCGTAAAGAAATTCTCTTTTGTAAATTAGTACTTACCTCGCGGTAACAGACTAAGAAGGGAACTGCAGAACCCAAATTAGAAAGAAACCACAGGCAGAGAACAGAAGGGTGAAAGTTCAAGTAAGCTAGCCGGCAAAAAAGCAAACTTGACCACCAAGGATAAAAGAGATCTTATCCAAGGATGCAAAAGATAATCTCACTTTTGACACCCACTGATCTCGAACTTAAAAGAACTGAGCTTGCTCAGTTTTTTTTTGTGTAAAAAATCATTACAATCCAATCGTGAAAGTTTTCTACTTAGGCCCTGAAGGTACAAACTCTAATTTAGCAGCGCAAGAAATATTTACTTCAGAGTTTGCTTATGTTCCTCTTCCTTCAATTGAAGATATATTTCAAAAAGTTGCTTTAAGTCATTCCTACTATGGCGTCATTCCATTTGAAAATTCATATCAGGGTGTAATAAATTCATCTTTAAATTGTCTTATAGATTATGATTTAAAAATCGTACAAGAACTTAATTTTGCCATTAGTCATTCATTTTGCTCATCTAATGCAGATATTACTGATATAAATGTTCTAAAAATTGCTAGCCATCCGCAAGTTCTTGGTCAATGTAATTATTGGTTGAGTAGCAATTATCCAAACGCAGAAAAAATTGTCTGCACAAGCACGGCAGAGGCAGCCAAAATGGCAAGTGAAAATGCTAATATCTTTTGTATTGCCAATGAATATGCAATTAAACTGTTTAAATTACATTCTCATGTAAAAGATATACAGGATTCATCTAATAACTCAACAAGATTTTTGGTAATTGGCAAGATGATTGAGGAACGTTCATCAATAAACAAGACATCAATCATGGTTAATATTGCTGATACTCCTGGATCGCTAATGAAAATTTTGCACCCTTTTTCAGATTTAGATATAAATATGACACGCATAGAGACGAGACCCTCCAGAAATAATCAATATTTGCATACTTTTTTCATAGATTTTGAAGGTTGGTATGAGGACAGCAAAATACAAGAATTAATTAATATTCTGGAAGATATTTCAGACGAATTACGAATAATAGGTTCTTACTCAGTAAAGTCTTAACTATTATTTGCTAGATGTTGAGATAAGGGCTCACTGAATTCTTCCAAGATTTCTTGGCTTAATAAATGACCCATATTTTTAATTTCTACAAAACTGCTGTTTTTTATCAACTCGTGTGATCTTTTTCCTTCTGATATGGGAATAAGTGGATCTAGGGTGCCGTGAATAATAAGTGTTGGCGTAGCAATCTTTTGAATATTATTAATTCGCTTGCGGTCTGCAATGATGGCTAATAATTGCCTAGAAAAACCTGTGTCATTGGGACTTCTTTCTATATTTTTTTTTACTCCTTGACGAAATTCGGGATTATCGAAGTTTTCTTTACCTGCACCTAGCAGTGTGTAGATTTCTATTGCTCTATCAATTCTTTGCTCATCTGTTAATGAACGTCCTGCCCTATTACGAAGCAGTTCACCCAAACGGCCTTTAGGAGCAGTCCTTGCATCAGGCGCTTTAACCATAGATGCAATTTGTGTGTATGAATAGAATCGATTTGGATTATTTATCAAGACATGTTGAGAAATCATTCCACCCATTGACATGCCGATGAGGTGTGATTTTTTAATATCTAAGGTATCTAAAACAGCAATGATGTCATTAGACATATCATCAAGGGAATACGGAGATTTAATCGGTAGGTTTAAATAAAATTTAAGATAATTTAAAAATACATTGGGCCTACCTTCAGATTCAAAGCTAGTGGAAAAGCCAACATCCCGATTATCGAAGATTATTGGGCGATAGCCACCCTCGATTAAAAAATCCAAAAGGTAATCAGGCCAATAGGTTAGCTGGCCTCCTAGACCCATTACAAGGATTACTGGTGTATTTTCAGCAGGACCAAGATCTTTGTAGAAAATATCAACTTGACCATTTCTGGCATATCCATCATTGCTAGCAATGAGGTCTATAGAAAAAAATAAGCAATAAATAAATATAAAAAACTTTTTTATCATTTTATTTATTTAAAAAAATTAAATATTTTTGAATCCATATTTCGCAAGTAACTATAGATAGTCACTAGTATTAGTGAAATACAAATTGGATAAAAGTAAGTTTCTATAAAAACTAATGGAGTGTTAAAAATTTGGTTGAAGTTATTAATGATAGAAAAAATTAATTCATGATTAATAGCACCAATAACTATAAACACAAGAAAAAACATTAAATCAATAATACCAATAGATGCTGACGATCTTATCTTTGACATCATTACTACGTATCTAGCTAACAAATTAGGGTTGTTCACTCTATAGTGTTTAAGCTTCTCGTCTGCAATGGCATTTTTTAGGTTATTGTTCATCATTTTAACTTCTCTAGAGCTCTTTTAATTACTGACTTTACTGTATTTAAATTCATATTAAGATCTCTTGCTATGTCGGCATTTTTATAGTCGTAAATGTACTTCATGGTAAGGATTGTGCGCTCATCTGATGACAGATGACTTAGTAATTTATAAAAATCTTGATTATCTCCCCTCTGTTCGTTGGCGCTAATGTGATCCATATTTTCTTCTAAGGTATATTTTGCGTGTTTTCGTACTTCTGTACGGAAACTATTAATTGCTATAGTGGCAAGCCACCCTCTAAACTCTTTGGCTGGATTGTAAGATTGGAGATAAGAGATGGCTCTTAGAAAAGCAGTTTGTGTTAAATCCTCAGCAAACATTTGATTTCCACCTGTAAGACGCATCATAAAACCAAAGATATAGTTTGAATGTCTTTTGATAAGCTCTTCAAAATGTTCATTTCCTTCTTGTATACATTTCTCTACTATTTCTTGATCTGAGATCATTAAACATTAGCTGGTCTATCTTTTTTAATAATGTACTTCCCAACTAATTCAGCTAAACCAATAAAGAAGATCAATGCACCGATCCCTGAGAGTGGGTTGTAAAAGCTCTGAAATAATAGAAGCCCAAAGAAAATTAGACCCAGCCCAGTACCGGTAGTAGTGAATGCTTGATTGGAGTCTTTTTTCTTTTCTCCCTCATATCCAGGAAGAGATTTGATGACATCAACAGATAGTTCTTGACCGTTTTGTAATGCAATTTGCAAAGTATCATGTACTAGTTTTGCTCGTCTGTTTTTAAAAAAATTAACAATTAAAACTATCCATATTGGCAAACCAAAAAATATGATTACAAAAAATAGCCCAGTAAGTCGTCCAACATATGACTCACCAGCCCACGGTGCATACGAGGAGATTTCACTGCTGCTTGGGGAGATGCTTTCTAAACTTGTCTGGATATAAAAGCTTATGGAATGCATGAGGTAGTTTAAAGAATCAGATAAAAACTGACCAAGAAGAAGTATTAGTTCGCTTAAAGTTTCCATATACCAAATATACTAGCAGTTCATTAAAATAGTTGCATATTTAATCTTTTAGGAATTTTCGTTTTATCAGCCGTAAAATCTACGCCATAGATTGAGGCCAAAAAATAATGAAATTAACCACAACAGCAATTCTACATAATTTGGATTTGAATTGTAGCCAAAAAAACCCTTAGCAAATTCACCCGCATAACCTGAGTCATGCAAGGGGTGATAGTATAGGTCTTTGCTGCCATCGTACCTATAAAGGATATCGTTGTCTGGTTTTTCGGATGTTGGCTGCAATATATCCCATGGTCGTGAAATTTGATTTTTTTCAATATAACCAGATTTTTCTAAATACTCTTCAGCTTCGTGTGTGCCATAAGCAATCATACCGGATGCCAAAAGTACCAACAATAGCGTAGTCCCTTTAAAAAAAGGTCTTAAGTTAATTTTCTTTCCCAATGCTACTACTAAATAGCCAATATAAAGCGCCAATGTTGCGCCCAAGATAAAACCAATAAATGAAAAACCATCGCCTCTGTCCTGAGCTAGTAACATAACTACTGTTTCAAACCCTTCCCTCAGAATTGAAAAGAACACCACCCAAAACACACCCCATGATGACATCTTCAAAGCTTGTTTTGTTTTAGATTCAAGGTCCTTACGATCTGAAACGTGTTTTGATAGCCAAAATACAACATACCAAATCAAGCCTGCAGCAGCATACATAAACAAGGCTTCAAATAATTTTTCATACCGTGTATCACCAGCTACTGATTTAAGATAAACCACTACAAACGCTACAAAAATACTAGCTAGTACTGATGCACCAACCCCAAGCCATAGTTTTGAAATTGCTTCAGTTAGATTAGAACGAGATAAAAAGCTATAAATGATACCAACTATTAGTGATGCTTCTAAGCATTCTCGAAAGACAATTATAAACTCGTTCATTGTTAACAAATACTAATGAGAATGATTCTCATTTGCAATAAATATAGTTCAAAATAATCCTATTTTATTGGTATTGATTCTTGGTTGAGGTTATTTAAGTAGAAGGGAATGCCTGGTTGCGACGTTGAGAAAATAACATCATCAGAGATTAAATTTTTAATTAAGGCTGGAGGCTCATAGAGATCTTCTTTGGATAAGAAAAAGGTTCCCCAATGCATGCCATAGGCATACTGAACATTTAAATCATTATAGATTTGTACAGCCTCTTCTGGATTAACATGATGCTCCATTTCAACTTCTCTAGGTGCATATGAGCCTATAGGAATAAATGCCAAATCAAGGTTTTGCATAAATTCTGGAAATTTAATAAACCTTTCGTCGTAAGCGGTATCACCAAAATGAGCGACTGTATAATTATTTGATTTTAAATACCAACCACCCCAAAGACTTGCTTTTTTATCAAAAAAACCACGCGCTGACCAATGCTTAACGGGGAAGAAAACTATCTGAAGATTTTTATCGACAACCTCATCCCACCAATTTAGCTCTCTAACATTGGACAATCCTTTCCTTAACAATAATTTCTGGTCGCCCATAGGAACGTAGAAAATTATATCTTTATTACGCTCTTGTAGCTGTCGCAGACTGGGAATATCTAAGTGATCGTAATGATTGTGTGAGATAAAAACCTTATCAATTTTTGGTAAATTTTTAATATCAATTGCTGGAGGAATAATTCGTTTTGGCCCAATAAAAGATACTGGCGAAGATCTCTCTGAAAATATTGGGTCGAATAAAACGTTAACGCCATCTAAATTTAAATAGATGGTTGCATGCCCAATCCATGTAAATGAATTATCTAGACTTAGTTGCTGTCGCCAGGCGTCAGATACACCAATATTTTCTCCGTCTCCTCTTGAGTCAAGAGTATTTAGCAGCGATTTGAACTCACTGTAGATATACATTGATAACCCAAGGAAAACGATAGCAAGACCAATAAAAAAAATCCTAAAAATATTCATTAGATGTACATTATTAAATTAATAGAAATAATTAAAGTCATTTCATAAACTGTTATTACTTGAATTTATTAAGATGAATATGCTTCGAATCATTCTAGTGTTGTTTCTAGTGTCCTGCTCAAATGCAGTGATTAATAAAAAATCAGAGAATTACGATAGTAGAGTACGCTACCTAATCATTCACTACACGTCAGAAAATTTTACTGAAAGTCTTAGACTGTTAACGCAAAGAACCGATCGTCCAGTAAGTGCACATTACCTAATACCAGAGTCAAATGACATAACTTATTCAAAAAGTAATTTACGAATTTACCAACTGGTTGATGAGAACAATCGTGCCTGGCATGCGGGATTAAGTTATTGGGATGGTGAACGTGGTTTAAATGATAACTCTATAGGTATTGAAATTGTTAATACCTCTGGGTGCGATAAATCAATCAATCAATTAGATCGATTTGAAGACTTACAAACATCATGTAACTTCAAAAAATTTAATGAAGATCAAATTGATTTAGTTGTTAATTTATTACGAGATATTATTGAGCGACATCCGGACCTTAAACCAAACAATATAGTAGGACATTCAGATATTGCACCAGACCGTAAAATTGATCCAGGCCCCTTCTTCCCTTGGTTTAAGCTTTATGAAAGAGGGTTTGGTGCCTGGTATGAAGCAAGTGATTATGAGTACTTTTTAAATAGATTTAATAATGAATTGCCAAGCATTATGAAACTACAAGAAGCTCTTGCTAATTATGGATATGAAATAGAAGCTACTGGAGTTGAAGACAAACAATCAAAAAATGCGGTGAGAGCTTTTCAACTACATTTTAGACCTAGCAAATACGATGGTCTCTTTGATAAGGAGTCTGCTGCAATTATTTATGCACTGAATAAAAAATACAAGAATGGATAGTGCGGCCGTAGCCGCACATTGGTTTAGTTAAAAATAATTCTGTTAACCATTTCAACACGAACTATCTCTCTGATATCCTCGTAACCTTGAGCTCTTGCTGTTTGATCGTCTTCAGAAATAACCTGTCTAAATTTTTCTTCAAACTCAGCCTGTTGCTCATCTGTCCATGGATCGAGACTTGCATAATTGGGATAGTTAATTGTTAGATAAACATAGCTATTGTTGCCAACATGAACGTTGTAGCCATCGATCAGCCCCATTTCTTGTTGGATTTTATTGGCCGCAACCCATGTTTTCTCCAGACCATCTAAATAATCTTGAATGTAATTTGTTTTAACCTTCACTACGGTAAGCTGTGTTACTCCGGGTGCTGGTTCTCTGCTTGGTTCATCTTCCTGTGAAAATGCGTATATTGAAAAAGTAAGTAATAAAGATAGAAAATACTTCATAATTGCTCCTATTTTGATTCTATAGAAACGGTTAAAAAAAACCACTAAAAAATTGTGTCATAGTGAATGACATCAAGAAGATGGCATCCCCAAGGGGATTCGAACCCCTGTTGCCGGGATGAAAACCCGGTGTCCTAGGCCTCTAGACGATGGGGACACAGGAGTAATTATATAAGCAAATTATGATTTTTAAAGTCTAAGATTATTCTTCTATTTTTTTCTCTATCGAAGATAAAAAGCCTCTTAAAAAATTTACTTCCATTTCGTCAAGACCTACACGTGTAAATAATCTTTTTATCCGAGCACCAATTTGTCTTGGATTGCCTTTATTGTAGACTTCAAGTTGCTCTGCAACATTAATGAAATGATTAATGAGGTTGTTAATGTGGTTTGATTTAGCCATTGGTACATCCCATAAATGAGCTTGTGATGCTTCCGTCTCTAAAATTTTATCCAAGTACAGCTGATAACATACCACCTGAACTGACATTGCTAAATTTAATACAGGATATTCAGGGTTGGCTGGTATTGATAAATGTAGATTTGATCTTTGCAGCTCATTATTGGTTAACCCTCTATCTTCTCTACCAAACATAATCGCAACTTTTGATGTGTCAGAATATTTAATAATCTTAGGCGAGGCTTCTTCCAATGATTCGCATGGCCAAGGCACACGCCTCATTCTGGAGGATGTAGCAACAACAAAGTTTATATCCTCTAATGCTTCATCAAGCGATGTCACAACTTTTACAGCATCAAGTAAATCTGATGCATTGGCTGACATAGCTAAAGCTTCATCTGATGGGAAATTTTTGGGATTAACTAAAACTAGCTCACTAAAACCCATCGTCTTCATAGCTCTTAGTGCTGAACCAATATTGCCAGAATTTGTTGTTTCAATAAGAATTATTTTGACTTGACTGCCTAAACTCATAATATAGTCACTATGTCATTGCCTCCAATCTTAAACAGAGCACTTAATGCATCTTATGAGGGTGCCAATGAGATTATTCATTTTAGTAAAAGAATAGATAATCTAGAAGTAATTTCTAAAGGAAAAAATGACATCACTACCAATCTGGATAAGCAGGTTGAAGAAAAAGTTTTTGATTACTTAAAACAACACTACCCAGATTTTGGTTATTTTGGAGAAGAGTCTGGAATTGATGGCTTAGAAAATAAAGACCAATATTGGATACTTGATCCACTAGATGGAACAAGGAATTTTGTTTACCAATACCCCCATTATGCTCTTTCTTTAGCATGCGTTATTGAAGGGAAAGTCATTTGTGCAGTTATTATTGATCCTGTTCGAGATGAAGTTTTTTGTGCAGGCAAAGGGACAGGAGCTCTACTTAACAATAAAAGAATTAGGGCAAGCAAAAAAAATACACTGACAAATGCCATGCTTTCAAATGTCGGGCATATTAATGCGGAGCAAAATTACAAATACTCTATTTTAGACTCTATCAAGGAGCTGAATTCTTACGATGTGACATTACGTAGATCAGGCTGTACAACATTGGATCTAGCTTATGCAGCTTCAGGAAGAATTGATGGGTTTTGGGGTTATGGGCTTCAGCTATGGGACAGAGCAGCAGGATTATTTATAGCACAAAGTGCAGGCTGTCTTATTAGTTCCTTTAATGGTGTACCTGATTCCTATGATCATGACCACGTAATTGTAGCTACACCCAAATGTTTTAAAGATTTATCGAAGTGTGTTCAGAAAGGTTTTCAATCTAAAGAATAACTCTCTTCAGGCTCATTTTTAGGTTTCTCCATATCTTTTACGCTAAGATTTAACCCCAACAGAACGCCAACAACTATCACGATAGATGAATATGAGCCAACAACAACTCCAATAGATAGTGCTAGGCTGAAATTTTGCAAAGCAGCACCACCTGCTACTAGCAATGCTATAAGCACCAACAAGGTTGTAAAGGATGTGACAATTGTTCTTGTAAGCACTTGATTTAAGGAGAGATTAATTAGACTGTCGGCACTTCCCTTAGCGTTTTTATCTAAGAGATTTTCTCTTATTCGGTCTGAGACAACAATTGAGTCATTTAAAGAATACCCAACAATAGCAAGTAGAGCAGCAAGCACTGAAAGATCAAATGTTAGATTGAATAAAGAAAATATTCCTAGAATGATTAATACATCGTGCACCAACGCAGCAATGGCACCATATCCAAATTTTATTTGAAATCTAAAAATGATGTACAAAAGAATAGCAAAAATTGCCACTAAAATAGCAATGCCACCTTTATCTCGCAATTCTTCGCCTATTTGTGGGAAGATTGTTTCACTTTTGGTCACCTCTCCTAAATAATTATCTTCTTGAAGTTTTGCAATAACAGTTTCTGCATTTAAATTTAAGGATTCATCGCTTTGAAATTTAATTAAGACGTCTTCATCACTCCCGAAATTTAAAACTACAAAATTAGCTCCATCAATTTCATTTAGACTTCCTCTAATTTTTTCAAGGTCAGCTTTCGATTCATACTTTAGCTCGACTGAAACCCCTCCTGTGAAATCTAGTCCTAGGTTAAGACCTTTCAGAAAGAGTGCGCCTACAGCTATAAATAACATGAATGCAGAAAATAGCAGTGCAGGCCTATTGAACTTTGTAAAAGGGATATTCATCATATTTTTAAATCCTTCAAATCGCGGTAGCCGTAAATTAGATTAACAAGAGATCTTGTTACCAATATAGCTGTGAAGATAGATGTCACAATTCCAATACTTAAAGTCACAGCAAAACCTTTTATTGGACCAGTTCCAATGGCATAAAGAATTAGTGCCACAATCAGGGTAGTAATATTAGCATCCATAATGGTGCTAAAAGCTTTAGAGAAACCATTTCTTATTGCATTTTGTGGATCGATATTATTCTTAATTTCTTCAGAAATTCTGGCAAAAATTAATACATTTGCATCGACAGCCATACCAACAGTCAGAACAATTCCAGCAATCCCTGGGAGAGTTAGAGTTCCACCAACCAAAGACATAATAGATACGACTAAAATTAAGTTGCACATTAGAGCAATGTTGGCTGAAAGACCGAATAATCTATATCTAATAAGCATAAAAATAAAAACTAGAATAAAGCCGATGATTATTGAGTTTATACCTTTTTCAATATTCTCCTGACCTAGAGTAGGCCCAATGGTTTGTTCCTCAACAAATTTCATAGGTGCTGCCAATGCACCTGCTCTGAGTAAAAGAGCTAACTCACTGGCTTCAGTTGAACTAGAGAGGCCTGTGATTCGAAAACTTGTGCCCAACACGGCTTGAATTGTAGCATTACTGATTATCCCCTTTTCAATATAGGATTCTTGAACAACGTTATCGTCTTGATCAAAAAACGTTTTGGTTCTCTCTTCAACCAAGACAACTCCTAATCGTCTACCAATATTTCCATTGGTAGCTTTTTGCATCGCCCTTCCTCCCTCTATATCTAAGCTAATATTTACTTGAGGACGTCCATTTTCATCAAAACTACTTTGTGCATTTGTCACACTATCCCCGGTCAAGATGACAATTTTTTCTAAAAATGCTGATCCTTGAAATGTATTGCGATAATTAAATTTTTCTTTTCTTAAAAAAGAATCATTGTTTCTAGCTTCGAGCCTAAATTCTAAATTTGCAGTCTTTCCAATTATTTTTTTTGCAGATGCTGAGTCTTGAACTCCAGGAAGCTCAACTACTATTCTACCCCTGCCCTCTCGCTGCACAATTGGTTCTGATACACCCAACTCATTTACCCTATTTCTAAGTGCAACAAGGTTTTGCTCTACAGCATAATCAACTATTTCCGAAAGGTAATTGTCTGTATATCTAAGTTCTAAATCTAAATTCGATTGAATAAGTGAATATTTACTTCCTGAAGTGGTAAAGTTATTTTGATTTAGATAATCCCTTCCTTTTTCTAAATCATCTAGGGATGAAAATTTCAATAAAACTCTATTATTGAATGATTCAAAATTTACAAGAAACCCTTGATTTTTAAATTCATCAGTAAGCGATGCAGCTTCTGAGGAAAGCCGTTCTTCAGAGTATCTATCTGTATCAACTTCTAAAAGAAAATGTATGCCTCCTGCTAAATCAAGACCTAAGTTAATAGGACTAGCTCCAAGATTTTGTAACCACTCTGGTGTTGATGGTTCTGATGTAAGGGCAATGATAAAATCTCCTCCAGAGTAATCAGCCAAAACCCTTCTGGATGCTAGCTGAGATTCAACATCATCCAATACGATTTTTACAGAAGCTTCACTAGCTTCAATAGATTGATATGAGATTTCTTCTTTAGTTAACTCATTTTTAATTCCGGCTAAAAAATTATCATTTAATTGCACACTTGAATCACCAACAGCAATTTGTAAAGCTGGTTTTGACGGATAGATGTTTGGTAACGCAAATAAGGCTCCCAGTATAAGTACTGAAAAAATAAGAAAGTACTGCCAAACCTTAAATCTATTCACTGTGATTCAATGCTGCTTATTGTGCCTTTTGGTAATTGTGAAGAAATAAATTCTTTTTGCATGTTTATTGTCACATTTTCATTAAGCTTTACTGAGACGTATCTCTCTTTGACATTTTCTATTTTGCCAACCAAACCAGATGAGGTCATAACTTCATCACCTTTTTGTAAACCTGAAACTAGTTGTTCATGCTCTTTTCTTCTTTTTTGTTGTGGTCTAATCGTTACGAAATAAACAAATAGAAAGAAAAACAATAACATCAAAAATGGGAAAAATGTTGGTGCTGCCGCTTCGTTCATATAACTCCTATAATTTAGGCTTCTTTAAGCCTCTCATATCGTAAAAGAGATCAACAAATTCTTCAAATGTATTTTGCTCAATTGCCCCTTGAATTTGTTTCATCAGCTTATAAAAATGCGCTAAATTGCAAATAGTTAGTAAAGTATTAGCAAGAATTTCATTGCATTTATCTAGATGATGTAAATATCCCCTAGAAAAATTACTACATGTATAGCAATCACAATCTTGGTCAACTGGTAAAGTAGAATTTTTATGTTTGCTATTTCTTATCTTTAAGATGCCATTAGTTGTATAAATAAAACCATTCCTAGCATTTCTTGTTGGAATAACACAATCAAACATATCAATACCGTATCTAACCCCTTCAACCAATTCTTCAGGGGTCCCTACTCCCATGACGTAATGAGGTAATGTTGAGGGCAGTTTATCAGCAAGAGCCTGTAATACTTTTGTTTTTATGCTTTTAGGTTCTCCGACACTTAGGCCACCAATAGCAATACCATCAAAATTTAAGCTCATCATGTGCTTTAGCGATTCTTCTCTTAGATCTAGATATTTGCCCCCCTGAACAATACCAAAAATTAGATTATTTCTATGCATTTTATCAAAGTATTTTTTTGAACTCTCTGCCCATCTATGAGTGAGCTGCATTGATTCCAGTGCTTGGCTATGTGTAGATGGATATGGTGTACACTCATCAAAGATCATCACTATATCTGCATCCAATTTTAACTGTATTTTTATAGAATCCTCAGGAGTGATGTTCATCATCGAACCATCAAGTGGTGATTTAAATTCCACTCCATTAGCATGTATTTTTCTTAGATCACCCAAACTCCAAACTTGGAATCCTCCAGAATCAGTTAAAACCGATCTATCCCACCCCATAAATTTATGAAGTCCTTCAAATTTTTCTATCACGTCAAGACCAGGCCGTAAATTTAAATGGAAAGCATTGCCTAAGATGATTTCAAACCCTATTTCTTTAAGTTGTAGCGGTGTCATGGCCTTGACAGTTCCATAGGTGCCAACGGGCATGAAAACCGGTGTCTGGATTTCAGAAGTTTTTGTTGTTAAAACCCCTCTTCTGGCATAGCCGTCTTGATTTATTATTTTGAAAGACATTCTTCTATAAGCATAGCATCACCATAACTAAAAAATTTATAGCCACAAGAGACTGCATGTTGGTATGCACTCAAGATGTTTGCTTTTCCTCCGAATGCACTAACTAACATAAGTAAGCTAGACATTGGCAAATGAAAATTTGTGATCAAACAATCAACTACTTTAAATGTATAGCCATCAAAGATAAAAATTTCGGTGTCATTAGACCCACTCATAATATCACCATCTTCTGATACAGACGATTCTAACGCTCTTAATGTCGTAGTTCCTAACGCTATTACTCTGCCATTATTTTTTTTGCAATTTTGAATTTTTTTAACGGTTTCTAGTGGCACATGATATGACTCTTTATGAAGTTTTGCAGTTTGGTCGATAGGGTCATCATTTAGGGGTTGAAATGTACCATAACCTATATCTAAATTAATATTTGCAGTATCAACAGCTGTGACTACTTCTTGCCAAAGCAATTTATCAAAATGCAATGATGCAGTAGGGGCTGCAACCGAATTATTGTAAGCATCATTAGCAAAAATGCTTTGATAGCGATCATCATCTAGAGGAGTGCTTTCTCTATTTAAATATGGTGGGATAGGCATACTTCCTTGTGCTGTGCAAAGCTTATCTATATTTTGATCAAATTTAATTCTTAAAAGCTTCTCTTCATTTTTTAAAATCTCTATATTTACCGGAAAATTTTGAGTAAGAACTTTTTGTTTTGTTTTGTTTTTCTTTATTCCCTTTGTTAAGCATAGAGCTTCGTATTTAGATAATTTTTTTATTATCAATATTTCTGCTTTACCGCCAGATGACTTAATTAAACTTAATCTAGCTTTGAAAACTTTTGTTTCATTAAATACAAGCAAATCATTAGGTTTAAAAAATGAAGGCAAATCAGAGATATTTTCATCGTGCTTATGTTCATGATGAATTCTTAGCATACGAGATTGTCCTCGTTTTTTCGTTGGGTACTTAGCTATTAAGTCATCAGGTAACTTAAAATCATAATCTTTTTTATAGATGCCTTTATTCATTCTGTGTATGATATCAACAATTGGGGATGTGGTGGAATTGGTAGACACGTGCGACTCAAACTCGCATGCCGCAAGGCGTAACGGTTCAAGTCCGTTCATCCCTACCAGCTAAAAAATATCTTCACCAAAAGCAGAACTTGTTTTAGCGATGGCTTTGATCAATTTACCATCATCAGTAAAGTGAATTTCTTTTGCATGCAGCATTAATCTTGTATTTTTAGATCCTTCACCATACTTGGGATCACCAATGATTGGATAACCAGCATTCGCACAATGAGCTCTAATTTGATGTGTTCTGCCTGTTTTTGGTAAAGCTAATAAATGAGTATATTCCTGACTTGACTCTAAAATAGTAAATTTTGTTAAAGATAATTTCCCATTATTGCTAGCTTGAGTTCTTCGATCTTCTTTTATTTTTACAGTTTCAAGCTTGCTTTCTATTTTTTTTAATGATTGTGGCCAGCATCCTTTAACAATGCATTCGTAAACTTTTTTTACACTTCGTTCTCTAAATTGTTTGTGTATTTCTCTCAAAGCTGACATTTTTTTTGCAACTATCAAACAGCCACTAGTTAACTTATCAATACGATGTGCAAGATTGAATGAATCAGAATAAGGATACAAACTTCTTATTATTTCAATAACACCAAAATTTAACCCAGAGCCGCCATGGACTGCATAATTTGGTGGTTTATTGATAACTACATACTTATCAGATTCATAAATGATCGCTGATCTAATTCTTTCTTGGTGCTGTTGTAAATTAGGCGATTCATTTATATTAGCTTGTTGTACAAAAGTAGGGTAAGAAATTTTGTCGTCAATATTAACTTTATATTCTGGTTTTGATTTGCGATCATTTACTTTTATTTTTGCTTTTCTGATGGAACTATAAATTTTAGATTTGGGAATCTTTCTAAATAAACCAAAAAGGATATTATCCAACCTTCTGCCTTCATTTTCTTTACTAACAATTAAAAATTTAATTTTGTTCATTATGATGTAGAATAACTTCTTTAGCTTTAACAGAAATAATTACATCATAATAAAGCTAAACAAATAAAACATATTAATTATAGATAAGAACAATGGACAAAAGATCAATTAACTTCAATCTAAATAAGGTTCCTATACGGAGCTAAGTCCAGCGTGTTCTTATCCTTTTTTTAAGGGATAACATGAAAAAAATACTAATAGATACTAATTCAATTAATGGCAAAAGAAGCGCATTAATTGATAGCGATAAGCTTATTGATTTTGATTTAGAATTTGAAAGCAATAACTTCCAAAAAGGCAGCATACACAAAGCAAAGATTACAAAAATCGAAGCAAGTTTAGAAGCTGCATTCGTTGAGCTTGGATCATCCAGGCATGGCTTCCTACCATTCAAGGAACTATCACCTGAATATTTTGATAATACCAAAACCGGATCTGATAGATTTAAAGTTAAAGAAGGTGACGATATTGTTGTACAGATTGAAAAAGAAGAAAGAGTTAACAAAGGTGCTGCCCTATCGACTTATATATCGCTAGCAAGTAGATACATAGTTTTAATGGCAAACCATCCATCTGGTGGTGGAATTTCTAGAAGAATTAGCGGGGAAGACAGGGACAAAGTTAAAAATCTAATGGATAATTTAAGTGTTCCAGACGGAATGAGCATTATCATTAGAACAGCAGGCATTGATAGGCAAATAGAAGAACTCAATTGGGATATAGAGTATCTAAAAAAACTATGGGTAGAAGTTGAAGGCGCCATTTCCAAATCAAAAGCAACTCAACTTATCTACGCTGATCAGAGTTTAATTCAAAAGACGATTAGAGATTACTTTAAAGAAGATATTGGTGAGCTTGTTGTAGATAACCAAGAAGATTTTCATGATGCTAAAACATACGCAACAAAAATAGTTCCAGAATTTGTTGAAAAAATAAAATTATATGAAGAAGAGATTCCACTATTTGCAAGTTATGGAATTGAATCAAAAATCGAATCTGCTTTTTCAAGAGAGGTAAAATTACCATCTGGTGGCTCACTGGTTATCGACAGTGGCGAAGCATTAACATCAATTGACATCAATTCAGCAAGATCAACAAAAGGAATAGACATTGAAGAGACTGCACTTAAAACAAACCTTGAAGCTGCAGCTGAAATTGGTAGACAAGTAAAGCTTAGAGATCTAGGCGGTCTAATTGTTATAGATTTTATTGATATGGAAGAGGATAAGAATAATACAAAAGTTGAAAAGGCTATGTATGAATCTACCAAACATGATCATGCACGCATCCAAATGAATAATATCTCAAGATTTGGGTTGCTTGAAATGTCGAGACAGCGAATTAAGCCAGCGCTTAATGATCTAATGGGTAAAACTATATGGGTCAGGTCAATTGCAAGTGTCTGCGAATCAATATTTAGGCTGGTTACTGAAAAATCTATCAATAATAGATCTAGCATTCTTTTACTCAAAGTTTCACCTAATGTGGCTAATGAATTATTGAACCGCTATAGAAATAATCTAGCAGAAATCGAAATAAAGTTTGGAACCAAGATTATGACTTTTATTGATCCTTATAAGCAAAATGATAATTACACAATTGAGATAAAAAAGAATGCTTATTTCGATTATGAAGCAAACCTTGAAGAGTCATCGCTGGCTTTTCAAAATAAATCAAGCTACAACTTAAAAGTACCTAAAAAGAAATCAAAAGCTTTGGTTGAAGATGTAGAGTTTAGAAATAAACCAAAGGTTGATACCAATAAAAAAGGGTTACTGGATTCATTGTTTAATTTTTTCAAGACTGATGAAAAAACAGATAAACCAAAAAAATCTAAGAAATACTCTGGTAAACCAAGGAGATCCAATCAACCTCAGAGAGCGCGTAAACCAAGAAATTTTAACTCTGACTCAAAACGCAAAGATCAAACACGAAAAGATCAATCACGCAAGACGTCAGCAAAACCCAATAGAACTGTAAAAAAACCAGTAAACGGCAATCTAAAAAGTAGGCCTGAAAATACTCCTGCGCCATTGCCTGATGATAATATTGGAAATAGAGTTGAGGCGCCAAAAGATAAACCAAAAAGAAGGGCAAAAAACGACCCAAGGGCTAAGAGTTAAGGGCTTCTCTTATAAGCTGACCTGATAAAGATATTTTTGGAGGAACCTGCGGTAGGGTTGAACTATTGAACCAACTGGCTTCCAAAATTTCTTTTTGATCAATTGTAAGTGCTCTTTGCTTCGTTTCTGCAGTAAAGGCCATCATGAGTTGATTGGGAAATGGCCAGGATTGAGAATTAAAATAATTCAAGTTTGAAATTTCAATACCAACTTCCTCAAAAACCTCACGTCTTACTGTTCCTTCGATGGTCTCCCCATACTCAACAAAGCCTGCAATTGCTGTAAAAAAATGCGAACCATTGTTATGTTTTACAAGTAAAATATCGCTACCACTCTTAACAACCACTAAAATACATGGCGACATTTTAGGGTAATGATCGAATCTACAATCAGCACAGGATTTAGCAAGATCAGATTTAACAACAGATAATTCATTTCCATGTTTAGGGCAGTAAGTAAAATTACTAATCCATTTAGCAAGCTGGATTGACCTTGAATAGATATTTAAAGAAGCGCTATCTAAAAAAGGAAATACTTCTTTTTGCTTCATAAATATAAGATTCTCTATAGGGTGATCCTCTACGATATGAAGGAATATGGAACCTTTATTTTGATTGAATATCTTATAGCCTTCTTGGTAGCCAAAATTTGAATTAAAAAGAAAGGCTTTGTTAACTGGACAGAATAGAAGCTTATTTGTTTTAGAAATAAAAATATGATTTTCTTTATCAAATATATCTGTTTGGTGTTCAAAACAAGGAAATATCTCTGACATAATCTGTATAATGTAACCTTTTATTATGGAAGTATTAAGTAATGTATTTCAAAGTTTTCTAGGTAATGCCCCTAGCTGGTATAAAAAAACTATCATCTTTTTTTTAGTCGTTAATCCCATCGGATATTTTGCCCTCTCATTTTTAGGTCTTAATGGTGGGTTCATAATGGGTTGGGTTTTGCTATTGCAATTTATCTTTACCTTAATTTTCTCAATTCAATGCTACCCTCTTCAACCAGGTGGTTTACTGGCCTTGCAGGCCCTGGCACTTGGTTTAACAGATGCATACCATGTTTATCATGAGATTGAATCAAATCTTGAGGTCGTCTTGCTATTGGTTTTTATGGTTTCTGCAATCTTTTTTATGAAAGATTTGCTCTTAGTTATATTCACTCAAATTATTAAATCAATTAAAAATAAAAGCACTTTATCATTCTTATTCTTGATATCTGCTGCTTTCTTATCTGCTTTTTTAGATGCACTTACAGTTACAGCAGTCTTGATTTCTGTATGCCTAGGTTTTTATAAAATATTTGATGAGCATCATAAATCGAAACAGATTAGTGCCGATGAGTTTTCACAGGGTAAGAATTTTTTATCGGACATAGTTATGCATGGAGCGGTGGGAACTGCGCTTGGTGGTGTATGCACAATTGTTGGTGAACCACAGAATCTATTAATTGCTACTAAAGCTGGATGGGAGTTTACTGAGTTTTTCATGCGAATGGCACCTATTACAATGCCGGTATTGGTAATGGGAATATTAACCTGTTTTGCAATTGAGAAATTTAAACTAGCATCATATGGTGCCCTATTGCCTGAAGCCTTACGGTTGAAGATTATTGAGACAGCAGAAAAAAGAGCTAGTGAACGTTCCGACTTACAAAACCTACATCTTAAATTAGAGGCCTTATTGGGTGTCTGTCTTATCGTTGCACTTGGGTTGCATTTGGCTCCGGTAGGGATAATAGGTTTATTTCTATTAGTTGGTTTAACTTCTTTAAAAGGGGTAATTTCAGAACATAAATTAGGACCTGCATTTGAAGAATCCTTGCCATTTACAGCTTTACTAGTGGTATTTTTTGCAATTGTGGCAGTAATCAATGATCAAGCATTGTTTACGCCTATAATTTCGGTGGTGCTGCAATCTTCAATTGAGCTGCAAGCTCCGATGTTTTACATTGCTAATGGTATTTTATCCGCTATGAGTGACAACGTCTTTGTGGCAACCGTTTATATGAACGAAATAGTTTTAGCTCTGGAGAACAATGTCATAAGTAGAGAACAATTTGATAAGTTAGCCATCGCTATCAATACTGGAACAAATTTACCTAGTGTAGCTACACCCAATGGACAAGCTGCTTTCTTATTCTTGCTTACATCTTCCTTAGCACCGTTAATCGGGTTGTCTTATTTAAGAATGGTAATCAAAGCACTTCCATATACCATTGTTCTGACCCTTGTCGGTTTAGGTTGTGTCATTGCATTTTTGTAATTTATGCATTTATTTTCTGTAGCACCAATGATGAAAAGAACGGATAAACATTTCCGGTTTTTATGCAGAAATTTATCTAAAAATACTTTGCTGTATACAGAAATGATCCATTCAAGTGCCATATTAAGAGGCAATGTAAAAAAACTTCTGGACGATATACCCAATCAGAATCCATTGGTTTTACAGCTGGGTGGCTCTGATCCAGATGATCTTGCCAATGCCGTGGAGGTAGCATCAGATTACAATTACAACGAAATTAATCTGAATGTGGGCTGCCCTTCAAAAAAAGTAAAATCAGGAAATTTTGGTGTGTTCCTGATGAAAGATATTAAACTTCTATCAAATTGTGTAAGGGCAATGCAAAAAAAAATTTTAGTGCCTTTGACTATTAAATGTCGTATTGGTGTTGATGATTGCGAGGGTTATAAATTTTTACATGGCTTTATCTCTGAGATTAAAGATTGTGGCGTAGCCACTTTTATCATTCATGCACGAAAAGCTATAAGTGCGCTAGATACAAAACGAAATAGATCCATTCCTCCTCTACAATACGATGCCGTTTATGAAATAAAAAATGCATTTCCTGATTTAAAAATCATTATCAATGGTGGCATTGAATCAATAGATCAAGTTAATAGTCACCTAAATCATGTTGATGGTGTGATGTTGGGCAGAAAAATATATGCTGATCCACTATTTCTTTGTGATGTTGATAAAAACCTTTTTAATGAATCAACAGCATCACCCATTGAAGCATTGAATGCATATATGAAGTACATTCTAAATCTTGAAGATAACGGTGATGTGAATCGAGCAATAAATCATCTAATGGTAATGCTTAAATCATTATCAATTCAAAAAAAACAACGAAATAAACTTTTGGATTCGTTAAAAGATACTAATTCAAATATGGTTGATTTATTTAAAGATTTTCAGGTGAATCTTCATCAAAAAAATCCAGTTCCAAATCTGTAAGAAAATCATCTTCAATTTCACCATCCGCAGCAAGATATTCTCTGGATTGCAAATATGCGTCTCTAACAAAATCATACTTATCGCCAACAATAAGGTTTTCTGCTATTAATAGGCGTTCACGTGTTTCAATAACGTCTAAAGCATTTAGAAATATAGAAGCCTCTTCATCTGATACTGAAAAATTACCTGACAAAAACCAACTTGTTGGCTTAGCTAACATATCTCTTAAAGTGGTTGGGCCAAGAAACGGCACAAAAAGGTAAAAACCTGATGGCACACCCCAATAGCCCAATGTTTGACCAAAATCTTCGTCGTGCTTCTCAAGACCTGCACTACTGGCTATGTCAAAGAACCCAGCAATCCCCACTGTTGAATTAATAACAAATCTTCCCGTATCTTGTGCTGCGTACCAAACCTTACCTTGTAAAAGCTGGTTAACGATAGTGTCCACTTCAGATAGATTGCTAAAAACATTGGTGATTCCATTTTTCAAATACAACGGAGTGTATTCACTATAAAATTCAGCAGCTGGCCTCAGAACTGCTTGATCTAAGTCATCTGAAATATCAAATACTATTCGGTTAATATCTTCAAAAGGGTCTATATTGTTTCTTTCAGATTCCTGAGAAAAGACAATTAAGGCTAAAAGGGTTAAAGCAAATAATCGTAGTTTCATAATGTTTCAGGTAACAATTTTTCTAATTTTCCAGTTCGTAAGTACTTATTATATAATTCGTGGCGCGCTATTCTAGGGATAGTAAGAGTTTTATTTACGTCTAGAGTCATTATTTCGTCGTTAGTTATGGTTTGTTCACTCTCAGCAAGGTTTTCAATTGCAGCAACGACATCAACTCGAAGCAGATCAAGCATTTTAATGGTGCGTTTAAGGTCAGCAATGCAAAGTGGATCATCGACGTAAACTAGTACAGCTTTTTTTATATTTAAATCTTTGAAAACAGTTATGTAAGCATCTCCTGTACCGGGGGGCATATCAATAAATAGATAATCTAGATCTGCAGAGAAAGATTTTTTATAAAGCTCTATGAGTATCTTGCTTAGCATTGGGCCTCGTAGCATTGCAGCATCATCTGGATTAAATAATAAGTCTGTAGAAGAAAATTCAATCCCATCTATT
This sequence comes from SAR86 cluster bacterium, assembly GCA_003331605.1. Lineage (GTDB taxonomy): Bacteria > Pseudomonadota > Gammaproteobacteria > Magnimaribacterales > TMED112 > TMED112. The sequence goes on along the minus strand of QOPD01000005.1, from coordinate 11,754 downwards.
AAGTATGGGAGCTTTGCAGGTGTTATTTTAGAATTATGTGCATTTTGATTGGGGTTGGTGTAAGCGAATAAATTTATAAGATTGGGGCCATAAATATCCGCGTCTAACAATCCAATTTTTTTTCCAGCTTTGTGGTATTTCATCGCCAGACTATAAGCTATTGTGGTCTTTCCAACTCCTCCTTTGGCTGAACAAATTGCAATTTTTTCCATACACCTAAAAGTAACATATAATTTCGGTTACAACATGAAATATCTTGTCACCAGCGCCCTTCCTTATGCCAATGCTGAACTGCATTTAGGCCATGTTTTAGAGATTGTACAAGCAGATGCATGGGTCAGGCACAAAAAACTGCAAGGACACGATGCATTGTACTTTTGTGCTAGTGATACTCACGGTACCCCAATAATGCTTAAAGCCAAAGAGCAAAGAATAGCTCCAGAGGATATAGTCAATGACATGAAAATAAAGCACGAACATACTTTTAAAAAATTTAATGTCAATCTGTCCAATTTTCATAGCACCCATAGCGATGAGAGCAAAGACCTTGTCTATGAGCTATATAACAAGATATCAGCAAACAAATACATCTACTCAAAAGACATTCAACAGTTATTTGATGATCAAGAAAATATCTTCTTAGCCGATCGTTTCGTTAAAGGTGGTTGTCCAAAATGTAAGGCCGATGATCAATATGGCGATGCATGTGAAAGATGTGGCACTACATACGATGCTCTTGATTTACTGGATCCTATCTCTACACTTTCAAACACAAAACCTTCAGTTAAGACCTCGAAACACTACTTTTTTTCTTTAAGTGTCTTCAAAGATTTTTTGAAATCCAATATTGATAATTTTTCAAAGCAAGATCCAGTAAAACACAAACTCAATGAGTGGCTTGATGGCGATCTTAATGACTGGGATATATCAAGAGATAAGCCATATTTTGGCTTTTTAATTCCTGGTGAAGAGGATAAATACATCTATGTCTGGTTGGATGCACCAGTAGGATACCTATCATCAATAAAAAACTGGTGTGAACAGAATGATATTGATTACGATCAGCTGATGAATACTGAGGATGCTAAATTAATGCACTTTATAGGCAAAGATATTATGTATTTTCATTTATTGTTCTGGCCAGCTACTTTGCATGCAGCACAATTAAAACAATTAGAAGAGGTTCATGTGCATGGGTTTATGACAATTGAGGGTGAAAAAATGTCTAAATCACGAGGGAATTTTGTCTTAGCTGATGATGCTCTTAGCTACGCAGAGGCAGATTTCTATCGATACTACATATGTTCTAAATTGAGTAATGATATTTCAGATATAGATTTCTCACTAGAAGATTTTGTTCAAAAGGTAAATAGCGATTTGGTTGGTAAATTTATCAATATTGTCAGCCGAACCATTAAATTTGTTCACAAAATTGGTAATGGAAAAATAATTTACAGCAGCAGTAAGCTTAATGAATCATTTGCTGGTCGATACGAACAAATAATTGCCTTCACAGATAACAGAGAGTATTCGAAAGCAATAAAAGAGATAATGAGCATTGCAGATGAGATAAATGCTTACATATCGGAACAAGAACCTTGGAATCTTGCAAAAGAAGGAAAAAACGATGAATGCTTGGATGTTTGTAGCGAAGCAGTGCATGTATTTCAATCACTAAACACGCTTCTCCATCCATTCATGCCAGAAATAACAAAAAGAGTCCAAGAGCTTTTAAATCAGACAGATCTGAAATATTCAAATACTTTTAAGCCAAATATTGATGAAATAAATGAATATAGCCATATTATTAAAAGACTTGATATAAAAGAAGTGAACAAATTAGTTGATAGTTTATGAGTGAAATAACAATAGACGATTTTGCAAAAGTTGATTTAAGAATTGCACAAATCAAAGAAGCAATCGAAGTTCCTGAAGCTGATAAATTAGTGAAACTGATTTTGGATATTGGAGAGTGTGGTGAGAAGACAGTCTTTGCAGGAATAAAAGCAGCCTACACACTTGAACAATTAACCAATAAGTTCGTTGTTGTTGTGAACAATCTCCAACCAAGAAAAATGAAATTTGGTTTATCTGAAGGAATGATTCTTGCAGCAGGACCAGGTGGTGAAGAAATATTTATGATCTCGCCCGATGCTGGTGCCGTGCCAGGCATGAGGGTTAAATGAAAACCGACATTATTGTGATTGGTGCAGGACCAGTCGGTCTTTTTACAGTATTTGAAGCTGGCATACTTGGACTAAATTGTACATTGATCGATAATCTCGACAAACCAGGTGGGCAATGTGCTGAACTTTACCCTGAAAAACCAATATTCGATATACCTGGAGTCCCCTATCAAACTGGCCAAGAGCACGTTGATGCTCTTTTAAAGCAAATCAAACCTTTTGACTACAAACTTCATCTCAACCAAAGAGTTGAGCAAATTGAGCAAAAAAACAATGGGTGGCTTGTTACGACCAATGCAGGAAAACAATTTGAATCTTTAAATGTTTTTATTGCCGCAGGTGCAGGTGCATTTGAACCGATAAAACCTAATATCAATACAGATATTTCACAACTTGAAGACAAACAAGTGCACTACTCAGTAAAAGATAAAAAGGCTTATGAAGGCAAAAAAGTCTTGGTTTTTGGTGGTGGCGATAGCGCTCTAGATTGGTCAATTGAACTGGAAAAAATTGCTTCCGAAGTAACTTTAATCCATAGAAGAGATGCATTTAGAGGCGCTCCTGATACAGAAATGAAAGTACGAGATTTAGCTGCCAAGAAAAAAATTAACCTTCTAACACCCCATATCATAAAAGATGTTGAACTTGATTCATTAGGTGAGCTTGGTGAAGTAATCTTATACAACTCTGATACTAAAAAAGATATAACTTTGTCAGCTGACAATATCTTATTCTTTTATGGGCTCAATAAAAAATTAGGCCCTTTATTGGATTGGGGTTTGGAAAACAATGGCAAAAAAATTGAGGTTGATACAGAGTGTTATGAAACCAACAAACAAGGGATTTTCGCTGTCGGAGATATAAACAACTATCCAGGAAAGCTTAATCTTATACTTTCTGGATTTCACGAAACCACCTTAGCAGTTCAAAAAGCTTTTAAGAGAATCTATCCCGAAGAAAGAGTTCCTTTCGGATACACAACCTCAAACACAACTATTCACGAACGTCTTGGCATCAAATCAGATTAAGATAAAAGAACTACATGATGCATTGCCTCAATTGCAGTGTGGGAGGTGCAATACTCCAGGTTGTATGGAGTATGCTCAAGAAATGGCCAATGGCGCTCCTAACAATAGGTGTTTGCCTGGCGGCACTAACACTTTAAAGAAACTCAACCAAATCTTATCTAAAGATACCAAATCATTAGATGATAATTTTGGCCCAACAATCAATGAGCAAATTCTATTTATTGATGAGGATGTATGCATAGGTTGCGCTAAGTGCATTCCCAAATGTCCAGTAGATGCAATTATCGGAGCTCCCAACAAATTACATCACATTGATTCAACAACTTGCACAGGATGTGAATTGTGTGTTGAACCTTGTCCAGTGGATTGTATTCATATTAAAGAAGTTGCTATTGAAGCAACCACAAAACCACGAGCCTCATCGCAAGAACGTTACAATGCCAAACGACAACGAACAAAAAATTCTAAGAAAAAACTTACTCTAGATACTGAAAAAAATCTTGCTATAGCAAATTTATATAAAAATTTAACACACTAATTGCAAATGATAATGATTCTCATTATTATTTAGAAATGTACGTTTGTATATGCAAAAAAATAACTGAAAATGATCTAAGAGATTCATATCAAAGGTGCGATTGCAACATTAATGAATCTCAAAAAGACTTAGGTTTTTCGTCAAAATGTGGCAAATGTCGTCCTTCCATAGAATCTTTGGTAAAAAAAATCCAAACAAAAAAATAATCTCCTAAATAAGAATGAGTATCATTAGCAAAATTCGTTATTTGCTTGATTTTTAACTCCATTAACAATATAAATTCATTATGCAAGGAAACGACAAAGTCATCGCACACCTAAACAAAATTCTATACAACGAATTAAGAGCAATTAACCAGTACTTCCTCCATTCTAGAATGTTGTCTGACTGGGGTTTAGATAAATTTGCTGAGTACGAATATTCAGAATCTATGGATGAGATGCAACATGCCGATAAATTAATTCAAAGAGTTTTATTTTTAGAGGGCCTGCCTAATTTGCAAGATCTTGGAGTTTTATACATTGCTGAAGAACCTGTTGAGGTTTTATCCAATGACTTAAAACTTGAGCACGAAGCTATTCCTGACCTTAAGGATGCGATTAAACATTGCGAGAGCGTTAAAGATTTTGTCTCGAGAGACCTGCTGCAAAAGATTCTAGAAAGTGAAGAAGAGCACGTTGATCATCTTGAAACTCAACTGGCTCTGGTTGACAAAGTAGGAAAGGAAAACTTCTTACAAAGCCAAATTAAATCAGCTTAAGATATCTTTGAGCTCTTCGGATTCATGAAGCTCTGTCACGATATCGCAGCCACCAATTAACTCCCCATCTACAAAAAGCTGTGGGAACGTTGGCCAATTTGAAATGGACGGTAAGGTTTGTCTTACTTCTGGAAATTCCAAAACATCGATATAACTAAATTCAACGTCATATGAAAAGAGTATCTGTGCAACCTTGGCAGAAAACCCACATTGAGGTTGATAGGGTGATCCTTTCATAAAAATTAAAACTTTGTTTGAATCAATTTGTTCTTTTATATCGGCTGTAACTTTATCCATTTATGATCTCCAGATAGTTATTAATAGTTGTGTTAAATCCGTTTATTAATGAATCACTTATTATGGCATGACCAATTGAAACTTCATCAATTAAATTTAATTTAACTAGTGGTTGAAGATTAGTAAGATCTAAATCATGGCCAGCATTCACCTGTAAACCAAGGTCTCTAGCCTGCAATGAAATTTTCTCTATTCTTCTCAATTCATCACCAATTAGATTCTGCTTGCCTGTTGCAAAAGCTTTCGCATAAGGGCCAGTAAATATTTCTATGGCATTAATATCTGGTGATATCAGCTCTGCTAAATTTTCAGTATCGGAATCAACAAATATACTTAGCACAGAAACATTTGGTTTAATTCTTTCTGCATAATTGGTTAAAACATCTTTTTGTGAGCTCTGCCAGCCGTGATCTGAGGTAATTTGACTAGAATCATCTGGTACTAGTGTTGCTTGATATGGCTTTGCCTCTTCAATTATTTCACAATATCCGGGAAAGTTATCTCTCTTAGCTTCAAGAGGATTGCCTTCAATATTCAATAATTTTCCCTCATCTTCAACAATTTTTTTAAGAAAATAAACGTCATCAGGCTTGATGTGTCTTAGATCTGGTCGTGGGTGCAAAGTTAGACCCGCAATTTCATGCTTTAATGCTTGATTAGCAAAATATTCCAATGAAGGACTGTCTTCACCCCTTGCATTTCTAAGCAGTGCAATTTTATTAAGATTAATGCTTAAGTTCATATTTACTATCGAATAACCAACTGTAATTAGGATTATGTAGTTTTAAATAAATATTTCTCAATAGCTTGAATGGTTGGCCCAGCTGGTATCTAAATTTATTCGCATTAGCTTCAGACCTTAATGTGTTAAGCAATTGATTTCTTTTATAAAAACAATCATGAATATTTTCATTATTAATGTTTAAGTTTAAAAAAGCAGCGTCTATAAGGCCTTGTGCCCCGCCCTGAGCCAAATGAGGGGTCAAAGTATGAGCTGCATCCCCAATATTAATAATTCTCTTAGAACCCCATGTATTTTTTTTAGATGTATAGATGTGTTTTGTAATTAATGGGGCCGAACTATCAAAGAGACTAATAAATTTATTTTTAGTAATCAGATTGAGCACCTCTAAGGTTATTTCATTTATAGGCACTTGATGCTTGGTGCTATCGAATACCAAGGTGAATGCTGTTTGATCATAGGTAAGAGGATATGTAACCAAATTTAGGCCACTAAACAAAAAATTATTAAATTCTTGAAAGATACTTTCATTGGTGTTCGATATGCCCCAACACGCTATTGTGTTAGTTTTTGTTAAATCTGATGGTGCTAAAGATTGTTGGCCAAGGGAACCTACAAATAAATCTGATCTAAGTTGTTTATTATTAATTCCAACATCGACACTATGTTCGGTTGAAGAAATATTTTCTATTGTGCTCGAGTAAGAAATTTTGTCTGTTGGTATTAAAGAAGCAATAGTTGAAAGCAGGTCCTTTCGTCGAATAAATAAAGTGCCCTCTTTAGAAGAGTTGGTGACTGAAATGTTTGTTATGTGTCTGTCCTCTGAATAAACATTTAGTGATGATTGTTCGATAGATAGTTGTTTTATATCGTCTAAAAGATTAAGTTCACGTAAAACAAAACGACAATTAGAAGCTAATTGAATGGCCGTTGTGGAGTTGCTAATGTTATCTGACCGTTCAAAAATTTTGTAATCAATTTCCTTTTTTTCTAAATATGCTCCGACAGCCAATCCTGTAATGCCTGCTCCGCCAATAATTACTTTCATTTCTAGAGATTTTATATTTTGTAATTATAATCTAAGTGTGCGCTTGTAGCTCAGCTGGATAGAGCGCTTGGCTACGGACCAAGAGGTCGGGAGTTCGAATCTTCCCAGGCGCACCAAGAGTTCAAGAATCAATTAAAAACTTTATTGAAATACTTAATCTGCTGCCCATGATGATTCTTCATGTTTGTGGCCTTCAAAAGTTAAAGATTTATGGTTTGCTGTTGGACTCAAAGCCTTTAATTTTTTCCAATATTATCAGCTTTAGTCTGACATCTTTTATCTTATTTAACAAAATAAGATTGGGATAACTTTTAAATCCTTAATATAAACTATTAATATAGCCCTATGAGAAATACAATTTATCTAATCTTATTATTTTTAAACATGTTAAGTGGCTACGACAGAATAACTGGATTGCCGTTTGCTAGCAGGTCAGAAATTATCGCAGAAAATGGCATGGCAGCAACAAGCCATCCTTTAGCAACACAGACTGCAATTGATGTGTTGCGACAAGGTGGTAATGCCATAGATGCTGCCATTGCAGCAAATGCTGTTTTAGGGTTGGTTGAGCCAACAGGTTGCGGGATTGGAGGTGATTTATTTGCAATTGTTTGGGATGCAGAAACAAAACAATTATATGGCCTCAATTCATCGGGCCCCTCTCCTCAAGCGATGACTATAGATTTTGTTAAAGAACAAGGTTTAGAAAAGATTCCTGCATATGGGCCTTTGCCTGTGACAGTTCCAGGAGCAGTGGCTGGATGGACAGCATTGCATAAAAAATTTGGCCGCAAAAATTTTAAAAACTTATTTTCCAGTGCCATAAACTACGCTGAAAATGGTTTTCCTGTCACTGAATTGATTGCTTATTACCTTGATGGGTCAAGCAAGAGGTTTAAGGACTACCCAAACTTTGCTGATGTCTGGATGAAAAATGGAGTTACACCAAAAAAAGGTGAAGTCTTCAAAAACGCTGCATTGGCTAATACCTACAAACAGATCGCAAATACCTACGGAGAGGCCTTTTATAAAGGTGATATTGCAGAAAATATGGCAACCTTTATTCAAGAACAAGGCGGCTTATTATCGGTTGAGGATCTTGCTAATTTTACTCCTGAATGGATTGATCCAGTATCGACAAATTATCGAGGCTTCGATGTCTGGGAGCTTCCGCCAAATGGTCAGGGGATCGCGGCACTACAAATTTTAAACATTCTAGAAAACTTTGAAATTTCATCAATGGAGCTTGATTCAGCAGAATATGTGCATTTGTTTACAGAAGCCAAAAAATTAGCATTTGAAGATAGAGCTTACTATTATGCAGATCCACATTTTGCAGACATTCCAACCTCAACATTAATCTCCAAACCATACGCACAAGAGCGTTTGAAACTAATTGATCTAAATAAGGCCAAAGACAGCTACAATGCAGGACTTGAAAATGGCGATACCATCTATCTGACTGTTGCAGATAAAGATGGCAATATGGTTTCTTTGATTCAAAGCAACTATAGAGGAATGGGTTCAGGTATGGTGCCAAAAGGTGTTGGCTTTATGTTACAGGACAGAGGAGAAATGTTTAGTCTTGATCCAAATCATAAAAATTCACTGGTTGGCGGCAAAAGACCTTTTCACACCATTATTCCAGCCTTTATAACTAAAAATGATGAACCATTTATTTCTTTTGGTTTAATGGGCGGAGCTATGCAGCCACAAGGTCATGCTCAGATAGTCATCAATCTCATTGATTTTGGCATGAACTTACAAGAAGCTGGTGATGCCCCTAGAATAAGACATGCTGGGTCATCTCAACCCACTGGAGAAATCATGCTTGATGGGGGTTATATAAGTCTTGAGAATGGCTTTTCTCAATCAACAAAAGATCAACTTCTTAAGATGGGTCACAAACTAAAATACGATAAAGGAAGCTTTGGTGGATACCAAGCTATTATGCTTAAAGATGGCGTATACTTTGGAGCATCTGAAAGCAGAAAAGATGGACAAGCATCTGGATATTAGCGCCTGTAGCTCAGTTGGATAGAGTATCTGGCTTCGAACCAGAGGGTCGGGAGTTCGAGTCTTCCCGGGCGCACCAAAAGAAAATGGGCCCTTTTCAGGGCCCTATTATTAAAGGTCTGAGAATATTAACTTTCAAAGGGTAAATATGCTCTCACCTTTAACTAGTTAATACTAGAACTTGTAGTTGAATCCGAAGGATAATCTTCTAGCAATCACCCCTCCTTCACCACTAGCACTACCATAGTTAGCACCAGTTCCACCATCTCTAAGTTGGTTTCTATGCCACACTGATGTTGCTTCCCAGTCCAGTAGGTTGTTAACTCTTAATCTTAGAATTAATCCTTCTAAACCTAGATCAGAAGCATCAAAATTGACACCAGCATTGACCATATACCAGCCTTCAATATTATTAGGCAGGTATGAGCCATCTAGAGTATTAACGTACTTATCAGGTTGCTCGTTGTAATCCCAATCGTTGTCGAATTTACCTTCACCGTAATAGAAGACATCAACATAGGAAACAAAAGAACCATAGAAGTGTTGCAATTGTGTATAAAACTGATTTCTAGCATTGGTACCAAATTCACCGGTATTATCGTTGATATCTGTTCCAGTTGCAGAGAACAGATCCTTTTCGTTGTAAATGTGCTTAACATTTAAATTAAAGGATCCATAATTGTCAGCAAAATCAGCTCCTAACCAACCAAATGCAAGATTAGCGAAATCACCAACTGAATTTGCGTAGTTAAGTTCCGAAATGGTTGCTTCGTATTCATATATAGCAGCGTTTACCTGACCAGCTACATATGCAGTTTCGCCTGCTCCTCTAAGAAGTTGGAAATCAGCTCCTCTAAAGAATTGGCCACAGAATGGATTGTTAGGGAAGCTCTCAGAATCGTAACAAGCATTCATGATCTGTGTTGGTGTGTACGAAGTAATCGCATCGGAAATATCGATGACGATTTTATCGACAGCCAAAGATAGTTCACCAGGAACCCAGCTAGGTTGGAAAATTATTCCATACCCTTGAGCCTCAGCTGTTTCATTCTTAAGGTTGGTATTACCACCACTTAAACCTTGCACTGTTGCGTTCTTAGCGAAAGATTCAAAGTTTGTGATATCAACACCAAAACCTTGAGCATCCGCTAAACAGTTTGCACGCCTAACTGAAGGGTTAGGGCCTGAATCAATAAAACTCTGGTCACAAGGGTCACTCACGAAATCACTAGTTCCAACAACTGGTTGGAAAAGCTCACCCATAGACGGCGCTCTAACAGCATTTTGTGAATTGACTCTTAATCTTAGATCGTCATTGATTCTTAGGTTTAAACCAAGATTATCTGCTTCATCAACACCCGCTAGGCTGTTGTCTAGCTCTCTATAAGAGTACTCAAGATCAACACCTTTAAGCAAGCTAACTCCGCCTAGTGACAGCTCACCAAAACCATTGCCTAAAACTGGAACATAAAGCTCGTAGAATACATCTGATGTTGAAAATGCACCACTGACGTCAGCAGAGTAGCCTGCTCTGTAGATTGCAGCTTTAGAACCACCATCAACTTTGTAGTCAACTGATTCTTTTCTACCTTCAAAACCCACTACACCTTTAACTTCACCAGCAGGTAAATCAAATAACGTGCCTTGAATGTTAGCAAATCTGACAATCTGGCTAATCTCATTGTTTGAAAAAATATTAGCAGTAACATAATCAAGCTGTGCTTGTGAAGGTGTGTAGTAACCAAAAGGTTGGACTGGCACACAATCACCAGGACTACCCAATACTAAAGAACCATTCTGAGATGCGTTGCCATAGACAGGAGTCACAAATAAGCTGTTTACATAGTTATCTACGTAGTTAAATTTACAGTCTATTTCACCTGTTGCTGGGTTAACACCAACATCAATAGCGGCAAAGAATCGAGGATCTATGTAATCGGTCTCTGTAGCCAATACACTACTTTTGCCGAAAGAGTAACCTGCTATCCAATCGAAATCTCTGTTAGCAAAGTTAACTAAACCTTCTAAAGAAAAATTAAAGCTTGTGGTAGCACTGTCATTAACAGGCCTTGGCACCCAGCTAAGTGGAGCCCACTGAACATACACGCCATCAATTGGCTCACCATCCACTGTTAGAGTTGATAATAGTTCCCGTGCCTGATCAGAAAAATAAGGATAGTCTAATGGTAGCTTTGGAGGTTGCGCTGTGCCACCAAATAATCCCGATTGATACTGTGGCTGTGTTACTGTTGGGAAAGTTTTAAACTGTGAAGAATAAACTTCTGTTTTAAATTTTACATCGTCTGAAATGTTATAGGTATAAAAAACTGATGCATTGTATCTATCGTAAGCGTTAGAGAATGAACCATATTGGTCAAGGTAAAGACCATCTCCACCAACTGACCAAACCGCATTACCAGTTTTTTCACCTGGGACACCAACAGCTAAATTGCCATTGTTATCAAATTGATATGCATAACCATCATCACAAAGACCGGCACCATTGTTATACAAAACAACTGCTCCACAGGAAGCAAAACCATACTTGCTCAATCCATAAAGAGTGTAGTTTGGATAGAACCCACTTTGACCAGGATAAGCAGCATCCACCAGTGTTGTTCTATACAAGTAATTCTGTCTGTATGGCAGCATTGTTTCATCAATTCTTGGCGTTTTGGTCATCTCTAATGAAAGAACAAAGTTTCCTTTGCCATCCGCAGAGTTAAAACCCATTAATGATCTAAATGCCTCTTCAGCACCTTCAAAATCTGCTAATAGAGAATTGTAGTCATATGAAAACTCGAAGCCTTCATAATCTTCTTTAAGAATAAAGTTAATAACACCTGCAACTGCATCAGCACCATATACTGCCGCACCACCAACAGATTTAACTTCTACTCTTTCAATTAGCGCATTAGGTATGTTGTTAGTATCAACAGCACCACCTAGTCCACCAATTGCTGAGTTTCCAGCAACAAATCTCTTACCATTAACAAGTGTAAGTGTTCTTTGTGCACCCAAACCAAAGCTATCACCAATGTTTTGGCCAATATCTTCAGAACCATCGTAAGCACTATCACCAAAGTTACTTGCACCAATACCTACAAAAGGTAAAGCAAATAGAGCTTCAGCGGCTTTG
>QOPD01000004.1 GCA_003331605.1 SAR86 cluster bacterium | reverse complement strand
ATAAAAAAAGTTACTGCTGACAAGAGCAAACTAGTTTTTTGTCATAACGACTTAAACCTGTCAAATATAATTTATGCAGAGAAAATTTACTTCATAGACTGGGACTATGCTGGGTTAAATCATCCTTATTATGATATTGCAACTCTCCTTAATGCCTTGGATCTGTCGCAAGATGAAGTGAAGTATTTTTTGAATTCTTACACTGGCACTCATAACGCAATAGATTTAGATGCACTAGATTCATTTAAAAAGTTAGTTTTGTATGTTGAATACTTATGGATTGTTGTCACTGCATCCAAAGAGGATGAAAAATATCGAGATAGATATTTAGAGCTTAAAAAGTGGCTGCAGTAATATAGCAAGGGCAGGATCATTCATTTATCCTTCAACTTCACTATAATTAAGTTGTGAACAAATACTGGCAGGAAAATGATTGATGAGATAAGACAGCCATAATTTTCTGAACTTTTCCTAATTTTTTAAATCCTAAATAAAAAGGGGGAAAAATGAATAAAAGCGAAAGGATACAAAAATCGGAAAGAGCTAGAGAAAGAAGGCACGCAACAAAAAAAATTGTTGAAGAAAGAACGCAAAATCTTTACGAGAAACTAAAAAGAGAAAGAATCAAAAAGAAAAAAAGAGATATTCACTAAATTTCTGCTATATTTTAAAAATCTATGAAGTTTAAGAATTTAATAATTCTTTTAGGGATTCTTTTTTCTGTCAGCACTCCTTTGCATGAAATTAGTCATGATTATTCCGAACAAGAAGTCCTAACTTTTGAATGTCATGTGTGTAAAAATGAGTTTGAAGCAAGTACCCCATATGGGCATGAGCTAGCTGAAAAAATAGATTTCTTATTTATAGATGTTTCAATTTTTCCGGAAAAATTTGAAACCCTCAAAGGCTTTAATTCCAGAGCCCCTCCATTGGTCTAATTTTCTCAAATTAGTTTTCAAATATTTTAATAAGGAGGTTTAAGAATATGAAAAAATTTTTTATTGGTTTAGTTTTAATACCCTTTGTATTTTTCTCACAGGAAGATATCGAGGAGGTTGTAGTTCAGTCATCAATTTTAGATCAAACGTCAAATGAACTTGAAGACCCTTTGCACATTGTTTCAGGTGAAGATGTTGAAAATGATGGTACAAGAAGTTTAGGTGAAGCGCTGGACAGCTTGCTGGGCGTTGCTTCATCTGATTATGGTTTTGGTGTTGGTCAGCCAATTATTCGTGGTTTATCTGGAAGTAGAGTAAAGATCCTTAATAATGGCATGGTTGTAAGGGATGTTTCTGCACTGGGAGGAGACCATATTAATGACGTTGACTTATATAACATTCAGCAAATAGAAATTGTAAGAGGGCCCTCATCTCTACTATATACTAATGGTGCTATAGGTGGGCTTATAAATATTGTCGACAATACAATTGCTCAAGAAGATTTTGATAAGTTAAGCCTCGCATTAAGTTCTGAATCACAATCTGTTAATGATGGTTCTAGCATTGGTTTAAATTTCACAGGCAATTTTTCTGGATTCAATGTCTCTGCAGCTTTTAAAGATTCGGACTTTGCAAACTATGACGTTCCTGACGGTGCAATAATGCATATGGAAGAAGAACATGAAGAAGAACATGATGACGAGCATGAAGAAGATCTAAGCTTTCTTGCAAACTCAGATTACGGTTCAACCTCAGCAAGATTTGGGTTATCAAAAACAGGCGACTGGGGCTATGTTGGATTGTCATTCAATAATCTTGAGTCATCCTATGGCATTCCATTTCATGGAGAGGGTCGTGAAGATCATGACGAGCATGAAGAAGGACATGAAGGCGAGGAACATGAAGAAGAAGGTCATGATGAGCATGAGGGTGAAAGAATATTTTCAACCACTGAATCAAATGTGGTTAATTTGGAAGGTTCTTTAAATTTAAATTCATCCTTGATCAGCAAGGTTGATTATTTTCTTAGAGATACAGATTACTCTTTAACAGAACAGCACGCTGAAGAAGATCATGAAGGTGTGGAACATGAAGGTGAGGAACATGAAGGTGAGGAACACGACGAACATGGTCATGCCGAAGGCCCTACTTTATTTAAAAATGATGCATTCGAATTTGGTGCAATATTTGATCTTTCAACAAATGATTTTTCACGAAAAATTTCAGTAAATTTAGCTGAAGAAGAAGTATCAATTTTCGGTGAAGAAGCTTATATGTTGCCAGTTTCAAGCTCTGAAGCTAATTTTGGACTTTATCTTGGAAAAGAGATGGGGTTTGGACATGTCGACTTTGGTATTCGTTATGACCTCATTGATAGAGAGGGTTCAATAATGGAGGAAGAGCATCATGAATATGAACATGAGGGAGAAGTGCACGAAGATGAGCATGAGGAGCACGAAGGAGAGGTAGAATTTTTTAACCCTGACTTTAGTGCTTTAAGTTTTGCCGGGGGCATAGATTTTGATTTAAATGAAAATTTATCCTTAAGCTTAAATTTTGCTAGTGTAGCTAGAGCACCCTCAGCTGTTGAGCTATTCATAAATGGACCTCATCTAGCCACTTCACGATATGAAGTTGGTAATGTAAATCTTGAAGAAGAAAGATCAAATAATACAGACCTGTCATTGAGTTGGGCAAGAGGCGAATTTTTTGCTGATCTTTCCTACTTTAGTAATGCAGTCGACAATTATATTTATCTTCAAGATGAATCTGAGGAAGAGCATGAAGAGCATGAAGGCGAAGAGCATCATGATCATGGAGGATTGACCTTATCCAACTATATACAGAACGATGCTGACTTCTATGGCTATGAGTTTGAAGTAGGAAGAAATGTTGTTTTACCAAATGGCAACTTTATTTTTACTTATGCTATGGACAGTGTTACGGCTGAGTTTGCTAATGGTGGAGGATTTGTGCCACGTATAGTTCCAAAAAGAAATATTGTTACTGCAATCTATAAAAGCAATAATGGATTCTCTGGAGCCATATCTTTTAAAGATGTTAAGACTCAAAAAGATATTAATGAATATGAAACTCCAACTAAAGGGTATCAGATGCTTGATGCAAGGCTTACAAAAAGTTACGACCTAGGAAAGCTATTTGCAGGTAGTAACAGCAAGCTAAATGTATCTTTGTTCGGGAATAACTTGCTTGATGAAGTGGCAAGGAACCACTCATCTTTTGTCAAAGATGAAATTCCACTTCCAGGCAAAAATATAGGCATCAAATTTAACTTGAAGTTTTAATTCTTAAAATAATGTGAGAGGGCAATCGCCCTCTCTCGTTTATTCCTTTTTAAATTAGGAAGCTTTTCCAAAAACTTGTATTATTTCTTTTGATGACAAAAATAATTCAGGTAACATTATTTCAGCTCTTATTTTCCTTTTCAGGATCTATTTTCCCTGATGATGGTATTGAAGAAGTCGTTATTACTGGCTCTTATATAGGCGATGATGGAGCAAATTTAACGCCCACAGAAATAATTCAAAAAGAAGATTATTTAAACCTAAACATCACAAATATTGCAGAGATAAGCAAGTACTTAAGTTCAGCATCTGGATCAAATTTTCAGGCAAACACCTTAGGGGGTATTGATCAAGGCATGTCTTCAATTACATTGCGTGGGCTGGATCAAGCTTCAACGCTCCTGTTGCTTAACTCAAAAAGACATACCTTTGCTGGCACACCTTCAAACGATGGCGAGGGATACATAGACGCTCACATTATCCCTGAAATTGCTTTTGAAAGAATTGAGATCCTTAAAGAAGGAGCAACATCACTGTATGGTTCAGATGCAGTTGCCGGAGTTGTAAATTTTATTACTTACAAAAAATTTGATGGCTATAAGCTAAGATTTGGTGATCAAACAACGACAAACTATAACCAAAAAGATCAAAATATTGGTTTCTTAATTGGTGAAACTTTAGGAAATTGGGATTTGGTTTTAGGCGCAAACTTGCTGAATAGATCGCCCTTATCTGCCGTTGAGATAGATGGTATAGCCGAATTAGCTATAAGTGGTTTGGGCAATACATTTATTGTAACAAGTGCAGATGTAATTGAAGATGGTCTTTATAGTGGATCATATGAAGAGGGTCAGATTGTGCCAGATCCAAATTGTGTAGAGAATGGTGGAATTCTAAGTGGATTTTGTAGATTCCTTTATGGCAACAGATTTAATATCGTCAATGAGGAAGATCATTCAAAATTTTATATAAGTGCTTCAAACGAGATTCATAATATTTCTTTAATCACATCAAATATTAGAGTCATTGATAATCCACAGTCGCCATCATACCCAGCCTTGCCTTACTTATCACGACTTATTGAGCCTGGAGAAGGCTCATCTCCTTTTAATGTTCCTGTGAGATGGTATGGGCGGCCGCTGGGATCACAATATCCCTCACCATTTTCTCCCAAAGATATTAGCCAATATCACTTTAACTATACTTTTTTTACTTCTGTAGATGATTATGATTTTGAATTATCTTTAACTACTAGCGAACATAAAAACTTTCATAATCGACCAGATGTTATTGATTCACGCTTTCAAGATGCGATGCAAGGAAGGGGGGGCATTAATGGCAATGAAAGGTGGAATATTTTTGAACCCAATCTCAACAGTGAAAGTTTAGTTAATTATGTAAGGGGAGCGGAGAAATCCGAGAAAATTGGCAACTTAACATCACTTGACTTAATTGGATCGTCACAATTTAACTCAAACTTTTCTTTTGTATTTGGAGCGCAGGTGGCTAATGAAGCATTAAAAATTTCATATAACGACCTGGCAAGAACGGAATTTGATTCTAGCGGTAAGCTATTGAGAGTAGCAGATTTATTTTTTCTTGGTGGTGGTCAAAATGTAAATGCCGATAGAAATAAAAGCGCCCTGTTTATTGAAACTAAAACAGAATTACAAAATCTTGTGGATTTACAAGTTTCAGGTAGATACGAAAATTTTAAAAATGATTCATCCTTTAACCCAAAAATTGCGCTTACAACCTTGTTTAATGACTCATTTATAATCAGGCTTTCACGTGGCACCTCTTTCTCTATGCCATCAATGGCGCAAATGTTTTCCAATGAAATCAATCTTGGCAGTGTTCGAGATTTCGATGCCAGTATCTTCGTTAGACAAGCGCAAATTGGTAATCCAAATTTACAACCTTCTACGGCAACAAATCAAAACTATGGTTTTATCTGGAAGGCTGAAAATCAAGTTCTATCCCTTGATTTATGGAATATAAATTATAAAGGCAGAATTATTGCTGAAAGCGCCCAAGCCATACTTATTAATGACCCATATGGCTTAAGCATTACTAGAAATGAGCTTGGAGATTTAATTGGAGTTACAACAACCTACGTCAATGAGGAAGTGACCGATGTGTCTGGGTTTGATTTTCTATATGAAAAAGTTTTTCAGTTGGGTAACTTTGGGCAATTGGACTTTGTTGTAAAAGCCACTCAAATTTCTGAATTTTTAACACCCTCTATGCAAGAAGAGCATAATAATGGAAAGCTAATAAATAGGGTTGGAAGATTTAATTTTGATTCAAACATTCACTCATTACCGAAAAAGAGGATAAACAGCTTTCTAGATTGGGAATATCAGGAGTATAAATTTGGGTTTATCGCAAGGTATATAGATAGTTATAAGAACAATAGAACAATACCAGAATCTGCCTTAAATACTGGTTATAGATCCAAGATAGATTCTTCCTTAATGTTTGATTTTTCTATTAAGAGGAGTTTTGGTAATTATTTTGAAAATCTTGACCTCATAGGTTCTTTAGCATTCATTAATCTATTGGATGAGAAGCCACCTTTGCTTTACGATGCGCCTGACTTTAGTTTTGACACTAGAGTGCATGATCCGAGAGGGCGTATGATAAATATCCAGTTTGAATTATCTTCAAAAAAGTAACTCAATTGTAACAACTTTTATTTTTCATCCATTAAAATAAGAACATCATGAAAAGGGCGCTGATTTTATTTTTAATTTTATCTCTTAGTAGCTATTCTGATGGCAAAGAACATCAATCATTGATGGCAACTTTATTTGCCCAAAGTTCAGCAGAAGCATACGCAAATTCAAAGACCATATATCAGTCAGCAGAGGATAATCTTGATGCATTGATTGCAAATAAAAATCACACTGCAGCTCTTGAGCAAACAGGCAAATATCAGAATAAACCTCCTGCAATCATCTTAGATGTTGATCAGACAGTATTGGATAATATTGCTTACCAAGCCCGTCTAATTCGTAACGGTAGCTCATACCCAGATGGTTGGATTGAATGGGCTAAAGAAGAGCAAGCAGAATTCATGCCTGGAGCAAAACAATTTATGGAGTATGCATTATCAAAAGGGGTTGAGCTATTCTTTGTTACAAATAGAGTGCTAGAAATTGAGCAAGCTACATTAAATAATTTTAATAAATTAGGTTTTAAGCTTTCATCAAAGTTGGATCTTATTTTGTCAAAAGGAGAAAATGATTGGAGCTCAAATAAAACTTCCAGAAGAGAACTTATAGCAAAAGATTACCGGATATTGATGATGTTTGGTGATAATTTCGGGGACTTTGTTGATTTGGAGGAAAATCTATTGCCTCCACAGGATAGAGTCAATATTGCGAAAAAATATAAAGACTATTGGGGCACGTCTTGGTATATGTTTGCCAACCCAACTTATGGAGCATGGGAGGGCGCATTGATCAATTTTGATTATTCTTTGCCAAAAGCTCAACAATTAAAACTTAAAGATAGTGCCTTAGACACTAAATGAAGACTTTCTTTAAATACCTATTAGCAATTGTATTAAGTGCGTTAGTTACATTTATTTTAATCAATCAATATGCTCCATTACTAATTAGTGTGCCAGATAAAGACATGGAGTTGGTTGACTTTGATTTTGATCAAACAATAAACCAAAAAAAATTAGTCTCAGTTCCTTCTAAAGCAAAAAATCTAATTTTTCTCATTGGTGATGGAATGGGCTCGAACCATATTGCAGCTTATCGAGTGATTAAGGGAGGCCCTAATTTTGTTACTGCTTTTGATAGATTTTCAACTTCAGGCCTAGTCAAAACTCATGCGGTTGATAGTTTGGTGACCGATTCAGCTGCCTCAGCTACAGCATTTAGCTCAGGAGTAAAAACCAAAAACCGATACATAGGCAAAGCACCTGATGGCTCTTCAGTTAGGAACATTACGGAATTATTGTTTGATCGTGGATATATCTCTTCGTTAATTAGCACTTCTGAAATAACTCATGCTACACCAGCATCATTTGCGGCCCACAATATATCAAGATACAACACCGATGAAATAGCATCTGATATTTTTAATTCAAAAATTCACATTGTATTGGGAGGCGGAAAGGGCTTCTTTATGCCAGAGAATTTAGGTGGGCTCAGAAAAGATGGTACAAACTTTGTTCAGAGAATGATTGATGACCATGTTTTTTTAAATTCGGCTGAAGATTTAAAAATTATACCGAACTCTTTGGGCTCGAAAGTTTTTGGCCTATTTGCTCAAGAAGAGCTTGGGTTGGTTGATAGTGACCCATCATTACTGGAAATGCTTGGCTACGCTTATCAACTTTCAGACCAAACAGTACAAAATCAGAACTGCAAAGGTTTTTTTATTATGGCAGAGGGTTCACAGATTGACTGGCGTTCGCATGATAATGATTTTATTGGAATGATTGCGCAAATGGATGAATTCAACGCAACAGTAAATACTGCTTTAGATTATGCACAATCAAGAGAGGACACTTTAGTAGTGGTAACTGCTGATCATGAAACAGGAGGTCTACTCATCGAGCAAGACAATCAAAGATATAGAGCATCAAAAAATATAAAAGCTACATGGAATACTGCGGTAGGTAGGGGTAGCCATACCGGTGCAATGGTTCCAATTTTTGCCTATGGTCCTGGAGCAGAAAATTTTTCGGGTATCTTAGATAATACCGATGTGTTTTATGCCATGTCAGAAGCCATTGGTATATCTGATCTTGAATTAACCGTTTGTAAGTAAAGCTACTTATGATCTTTGTTAAGATCTTTTTCTATATCTTCATGATCACCGACCATAATGTGATCCTTGCTTTTTACTAGATATTTTTCAAATACTGGGATCATTAAAAGTGGTAATGTGCCACCTAAAATTATTCCTAGTGTCATTGGTCTTATTGATGGGTCAATGATTGAAGCCACTAAATCAGCAACTATATGGGCCATTGCTGCTCCGATGATACCAGCAATATAGCCTCTGCTGGCAACCTTCAATAGCCTGTTAATGCTCCAGCCTGTGTAGTAACCAATAACAGTGATAAAAACATGGACAAAGCCAAAAATGAAACCTCTTAAAGATGGATAATTGTTAATGAACTCTTCGACCATGGTAACTAATATTTCAAGCTGTTCATTATATATGCATTTTTGCTATATGATAGTTTGCATATAGAGGATTTATGGGATCATTCTTTTCAAAAAATACAGTCTTCTCAGGCTTGTTTTTCTTTTTTGTTCTATTTTCATTGTTTGTTTTAAGACCTTTCAGGAATACCATTGCAGCCGATATTGGGACTTCAGACTTAACTTTTTACCTTTTTATTGTGGTGCTTTTGATGCTTTTAGTGAATCCACTCTATTCGTTCATTGTTTCAAAAATTAGGCAAAATAGAATCGCAATCTACATTTATGGTTTTTTTATTTCAAATTTATTAATTTTTTTATGGTTCTATATCTTTTTTCCCAAGCTCTTTTTAATTAAAGCTATTTTTTATGTTTGGTACAACATTTTCAATTTCTTTATCGTTGCAATTTTTTGGGCACTAACAGTCAATTCTTATGATATTGAAGGAGGGAAAAAATATTTTGGTTTAATTAGTGCCTGCGGCTCTTTTGGTGCTTCCCTTGCTGGCTTTCTTGTTAGCAATTACCTTTATGATAAGCAAGTACTTTCGTTAATTATTACCGTCGTATCATTAATGCTGGCAGTTTATTTTTCATCATTGATAAAAAGGGATGACAACGACTTAAGCTTGAGGAAGGATAGCTCAATGGAAGAGGTATTTGAGCAGTTTATTCAAATAAAAAACAATCCACTAATAAGAAGTTTTATCTTATATGCTTTTACATGGACTTGCCTATCAACAGCTTTGTGGTTTTTCCAGCTTGAGATTGTAAATGTTTACGCAGAAACTTCAGCCGAAAAGACAAAAGTCTTTGGCCAAGCAGATCAATTTGTTCCTTTGCTTACACTTTTTACTCAGATATTCCTTACATCTTTGGTTTTAAGATCTAACTTTTTGGGAATTAAATTTGTATTAACTATCTATGGCGTGCTTTTTATAGGCGCATTTCTAGCAATTTCAGGCCACTTCTCTGGATATTTATTGAGCAATTCAGGAGTGGTGATCTTTCTGATCTTGCAAGGTGTCATGAGGCCTTTTGAATATGGTCTTAATAAACCAGCAAGAGAGGCAGTCTATACAACACTTTCACAAAAAGAAAAATATAAATCAACGGTATTTATTGATACTTTTACAAATAGGCTTGGCGACGCAACTGGAGGTCTGGTGTTCAATTCATTGCTAACATTTGGATTGGTTTTATATACAGCACCATTGGCTATTATTCCTCTGGCATTTTTCTTGGTTGGTCTTGGTGCCAAAATTTCAAAGAATGTCAGTAATGAAAATTCTTAATGACACAAAGGCAAATTTTGCAAAATAAAACAAAAATAGATTGATATTTCCAATTCGAACCATAGAATATCTTATCTGATCATGCTTACAAAAGAAAAAATATTAAAAGCTCCTAAGAAAAATTATATGAATAAGGACCAACTAGAATTTTTCAAAGATCTTTTAATAGAACTAAAAAAAGAAACTCTGGAGCACATAAAAGATGCTAAACATAGGTTAAGCAACCCTCCAGCTTGCAGCGATGAAGTTGATCGAGCACAGCATGAAATAGATTCAATGCTATTTTTAAGAATTGTTGAAAGAGAATCTAAGTTATTGCCGAAAATTGATAAAGCTTTGCTGAGGATTAAATCCGGTGACTATGGATTCTGTCTTGAGTCCGGCGAGCCAATTGGCCTACCAAGACTTATATCTAGGCCTACTGCCGAATTTTGTGCGGAAATCAAAACAATCAATGAAGAGAAAGAAAAGCATTTTGCTGACTAATTCTTAATTGCTAAAGCATCTTATTTTTATCAGAATAATATAATGAACTTTCTGAGTAGTCTTTCTACATCTCGTCTTGGCATTTTATCCGAACTAACATTAAGAATTATTTTCGCTTTACTCATTTTTTCTCATGGCGAAGGCAAACTTTCAGCTTTAATATCTGAGCCAGAAACACCCATAAGGGTAATTGAAAACTTAGCATTCTTCGGAGATATGCCACTGTTCTCATCTTGGCTTGCTGCTATTTTAGAGACAATAATTATTCCTATATTAATATTGGCAGGAGGTGCTACATTTTTAGGAGAGAAAGCAAAAATGCTTTCAACACTTGGCGGGCTGCTTTCAACTGCTTTGATGCTAAATATTATTCTTAATTTTCATGTTGGGGTTCTTGAAGAAGCCTGGACAGAATTTAAATATCAGCTTTCTTTATTGGCGATATCTGTATATTTCTTATTTAAGTGATGTTTAGGTTAACGGTAGCAACGGTTATTTCTACCTTGCTATTATCAACCATAATGTCAGCACTGGTCAGTTTCTTTATCACTTCACTTAATCAAGGGAAATTTCCACCAGATATTTCATCATGGGTTAGTGCATGGATGTTAGCATGGGCTATTTCAACACCAATAGTTTTTTTAGCTGCTCCAATTTCTAAGTTCATTGCCAATAAGCTTTCCGATGACCCAAGAGATACATAGTGGTTGTATTTTAAAGTAGAGACATATATCATTTCATTTTTCGTGGGGCTATAGCTCAGCTGGGAGAGCGCCTGCTTTGCACGCAGGAGGT
This sequence comes from SAR86 cluster bacterium, assembly GCA_003331605.1. Taxonomy (GTDB): domain Bacteria; phylum Pseudomonadota; class Gammaproteobacteria; order Magnimaribacterales; family TMED112; genus TMED112. The sequence goes on along the minus strand of QOPD01000004.1, from coordinate 65,969 downwards.
CTGCGGTTCGATCCCGCATAGCTCCACCACTTTCATATTCACTCTGACATTTAATTGCTAAACTATGATTATGAGACTCATATTATTTTTAACGCTGTCTTTTACTTTATTCTCTGAAAGTTATTTAATTAAACCAAAATATGTCCTGGATGTAGAAACGGGCGAGTTAAATAGATTAGAGATAAAAGTTGAAGAGGGTATTATTTCTGAAATTGGAACAAACCTTTCTTCAAAGGGAGTAGAAGTCTTATTGCTACCAAACACCATCCTAATGCCAGGTTTAATTGATACTCATGTGCATTTGATTGGTAATAATGAATTAAACGGTTATGAATCAGTAGGAGAATCTTCATATCTTGCAACTTTGTATGGAGTTAAAAATGCTGAAGCAACTTTGCTAGCTGGCTTTACAACAGTTAGAAATGTTGGAGCAGGCAATTACACCGATGTTGCTCTGAAAAGAGCTATCAATAGAGGTGTTATTGTAGGTCCAAGAATGTATGTTTCAGGACCCCCCCTAGGCATTACAGGTGGACATTGCGATAACAACCTTATGCCTTATGAAAGGTCAAGGCCAAATCAAGGTGTTGTTGACTCACCATGGCAAGCAAGACAGAAGGTTAGAGAAAACAGGAAGTTTGGAGCTGATTTAATAAAATTTTGTGCCACTGGTGGCGTGATGTCTAAAAATACCGATGTTGATGCAAAACAATTTACATACGAGGAAATGAAAGCGATAGTGGATGAAGCGCACAATCATGGAATGAAAGTTGCAGCTCATGCGCATGGGCTTGAGGGGATAAAGACAGCGCTATTGGCTGGCGTTGACTCCATTGAGCATTCCAGCTTTATCAATGAAGAAGTTACATTTTTGGCAATTCAGAATGGAGCATTTCTTTCTATGGATATCTATGTTTCCGACTACATCCTCGGTGAAGGAGCAAAAAAAGGAATCTTAGAAGAGTCTCTTGAAAAAGAAAAAAAAGTTGGCTTGGAACAAAGAAAAAATTTTAAAAAGGCAGTTGAACTGGGTGCAAAAATCACTTTTGGAACCGATGCAGGAATATATAAGCATGGCGACAATGCTAAGCAGTTTGCTTATATGGTTGAATGGGGAATGTCACCCTTACAGGCAATTCAGGCTGCGACAATTACTAGCTCAGAATTAATTGGCAATAACAATTTAGGGAGAATTAAACTTGGTTATGCTGCAGACTTAGTAGGAGTAAAATCCAATCCTCTTAAGAATATAAGGGTTCTCGAAGATGTTTCTTTTGTGATGAAAGAAGGAACTGTTTTTAAATCTCAATGAATCAAGAAGTCTATTTTGTAAATTCATTTACGTCGGAATTATTTAGAGGCAATCCTGCTGGTGTCATTTTTTACTCAAAAGCTATGTCCAATGAGTTGATGCAAAAAATAGCAGCTGAAAATAATCTTTCTGAAACAGCTTTTATTGATATCAATAGCAATGAGATACGATTTTTTACTCCAGAGATAGAGGTGGACCTTTGTGGACATGCAACTCTTGCATCTGCTTTCATATATTTCAACTTCATAAATACTGAAAAAAATGAAGTTACATTTCGCTCTAAAAGAGGAAGTTTAGTCGCTCTAAAAGCAGCAACTGGAATCCAAATAAGTCTACCAAGAGATATCTATAGAAAAGTAGATAACCATCAATTGTTTGAAGATGCCTTAAATGTTCGTGTTAATGAGCTTTATAAAGGTATAGATGATTATCTTGTCATATTAGAATCGGAAGACACTGTAAAAAATTTAGAACCAAATTTTCAAATGCTTAAAGAGATTGATGCAAGAGGCGTTGTTGTCAGTGCAAAAGGTAATAATATAGATTTTGTATCTCGTTGGTTTGGGCCACAAACAGGTGTTAATGAGGACCCAGTAACAGGTTCAGCTCATGCATTGCTTGCCCCTTATTGGGCTGAAAATCTTGGAAAAACTCATATGCAAGCAGCTCAGATTTCACCAAGAGGCGGAAAGCTTGATTGTAAGTTAGATAGCGATTTTGTACATATAACTGGAGACGCAAAACTTTATCTTAAGGGTAAAATTAATTTAGACTAATTTGAATTATGTTGACCTCACCATACTTTTTATTTCCAGCGGTAATTTTTGATGTAATCTTTACGGGTTTAGCATTATGGTTTGCTGCCCGAAGAGGTGATAAGGGGTGGTTTGTTGTTTTTTTGCTTATACAGTTGTTTGGAATTCCAGAACTGATATATTTAATTGCAATACGAAATAAAAAGAAATGAAAAAAATTATCTTTGTAGCTTTACTACTATTGGGCGCACTAATTTTTTTTATGAATCAAGGAGAAAAAATGATAAAAGTAAAATTGAATACCTCATATGGTGAAATAGTTATTGAGCTGGATTCAGAAAATGCACCTATCACCACAGAGAATTTTCTGTCCTATGTCGATAGCGGTTTTTATGATGAAACTATTTTTCACAGAGTAATTTCAAACTTTATGATTCAAGGCGGTGGCCATAACGAAGATATGTCAGCAAAAGACAATAAGTTAGACCCAATACAAAACGAAGCAAATAACGGATTAAAAAATGACAGAGGAACCATTGCGATGGCAAGAACTGCAAACCCTCACTCGGCATCTTCACAGTTTTTTATTAACCATGTCAACAACGATTTTTTAAATTTTAGAACAAATCAAGTGGACGAAGGTTGGGGCTATGCTGTTTTTGGCAAAGTTGTCGAAGGGTTAGATGTGGTTGATCAAATTGCAGCAACACAAACAACTTCGGTTCCACCTTACCAAGACGTTCCTATTGAATCTGTAAAAATATTAAAAGCAGAAAGGGTTGATTGAGCTATAAGCTAATTGCTTTTTCTATTTCCTTTTGCGTTTCGTATGGCTTTGACATTTCTGCCCAGTCGACATTGAAGTTATCTTCAAGCTCTGCGTAGCTTAAGACACCAATTTGCTCGTATTTTTCTTTTACTGAGTCTGTCAGCAAACCAATGCGTTTTAGATTGGGGATGATCTTTGTAAATAGTAAAGTTCTGAAGTTTTGACCCTGTTCTGATTCATAGGCAATTTTATCAGCTTCCTCTGGAGTGTAGTCTAGAAATCTGGCCACAACCTCACCTGATATAAGGCGACCCCTCATCACTAAGCATGCTTCAAAGGCAAACTCTGCTCTTTCTTCAATTTCAGATTTTGAAAGAGACTTTAGATAATCCTCAAGATAATTAACCCCGAAGGTTACATGTCGAGCTTCGTCTCTGATGACATAGTGTAGTAGTTGTTTTAATAGCCCATCGTTTAAGATAAATTTCATATTGTTGAAAGCTGCAAGTGCCAAACCTTCGATAATTATTTGCATACCAATAAACTTAAGGTCCCACCTTTCGTCGGTTAATATTTTGTCCATTAATGATTTAAGGCCTTTGGTAGCTGGGTACTGAAAGCCAATTTTCTCTTTTAAATATCTATTAAAACCCTCAACATGGCGTGCTTCATCAAATGTTTGCGAAGCAGCATACATCTTTGCATTAAAGGTTGGAGCACAAGACACCAACTGGGATGCAACAAGCAGTGCTCCTTGTTCTCCATGCAGAAACTGACTTAAGTTCCATGAAACTCTATGACGGTCCATTTCGATCTTCTTTTCATGAGATAGATCTTCATACCCAGCAAGCTCAACTTCTGGCGCCTTAAAAACCTCTGAATTTATCATGAATTTATTTTTTGGGAAATTTTCACTCCAATCCAAGTCAGAAGAAACATTCCAATTTAATTCTTTCCCAAGTTCGTAAAGTTTTTTAATCCTGTCATCAACGACTGTATAGTCCCAACAATATGCAGCATTTAATGGGCTGTGAAAAATTTCATTTATGCACTCAATAGTATTTTGATCTTTAGGGTTTATGTCTGAATAGTTCAAAATTCCTTGAGGTTGATTGCTGACGATTTTGCTTTTCATGTTTAATTTCTTCTATTGGTTTATTATATGGCGATGGCAGAACGAATTAAAGGCAAAGTTGCATTGGTGACAGGGGGCGCTTCTGGATTTGGAAAAGGGATAGCACAAATTTTTGCTGAACATGGAGCAAAAGTATATATCTCCGATATCAATGTAGAAGGAGGCCAAGAAGTTGCCAGAGAGCTTGGAGTCAGCTTTCTTGAGCATGATGTTACAAAAGCAGATCGCTGGGAAGAGGTAATCAACCAAATTAAAAACGAATGTGGGGCATTAAATATATTAGTAAACAACGCTGGTATTGGCTGGATGGGGGATGTTGAGTCAACCACCAATGAAGCTTGGGATTTAATACATAAGGTAGATCTTGATTCAGTTTTCTATGGATGCAAATATGCATTGGCCTTAATGAGAGATTCTGGAAATGGCTCAATTATTAATATCTCCTCTATTTCAGGAATTGTAGCTAGCCACAACTTTACAGCATATAACAGTGCTAAAGCAGCAGTAAGACATCTTTCAAAATCAGTGGCTTTGCACTGCGCTAGAACCACAAATCTTGTCAGGTGCAACAGTGTGCATCCTGTTTTTGCTAAGACTGAGATTTTAGAGGCTCTGCTGAAAGACACCTCAAATGATATGTTGAGTAAGCTTGAAAAACAGATTCCTGTGAGAAAATTAGCTGAGGTAGAAGATATAGCAAATGCTGTACTATTCTTAGCATCCGATGAATCTAAAATGATAACTGGAACCGAGCTTGTTATTGATGGCGGGCTATCTGCTCAATAAAAATTATGGATAAGAAACTGCTTGAAGACCAAGACAATACATTCGATAGAGTTATTGATCGATTAAAACTTGAACAAATAGACACCTACCTTTTTAGATACAAAGGTAAGAATGCAGGCTTGTTAAGAATATTTGGTGGCCAAGTGATAGCGCAATCATTTATCGCTGCCAACCATACTGTTGCTGATGACACTCATCTGCACTCTCTGCATGCGTATTTCTTAAGGCCTGGAGTTATCAAACAACCAGTATTATTTAGTGTAGATCCTGTAAGAGATGGCAGAAGTTTTTTTACTAGAACAGTGAAAGCCATTCAGAACAATGAAATTATTTTTACAATGACTGTTTCATTCCATAAAGAGGAGGATCAAGGCTTAACTCATAGCATAGAAATGCCGAAAGTTCCTGATCCAGATGAGCTTAAAGATGAAATCCAAATGAGAGAAGAGGCCATCGATAAGATTCCAGAAGATCTTAGACCCTTCTTTCTTAAGAAAAGAGAGTATTCAATTAAGTGGGTTGAGTGGAATGATATTTTTGACCCAAAACCTATGCCTCCCATTAGAAATATTTGGTTAAAACCAAACGGTGCAATGCCAAAAGATAGAGTAATAAATCATGCATTTTTATCTTATGTGTCTGATGCAGGCTTACTGGCACCATGCCTCTATCCCCATGGTAAAAGTTATATGTCACATGATATTGCAATGATGGCAAGCTTGGACCATGCCATGTGGTTCCATAAAAGAGATTTTCAATGGGATGACTGGATTTTATATTCTACTGACAGCCCATACACAGGCGGATCAAGGGGTTTGGGAAGAGGAACTTTCTTCTCAAGAGATGGAGAGGTATTGGCCTCGGTGACCCAAGAGGGCTTATTCCGAATTAAGAAGCCTTAAACTATTGAGAAATAATCCGACCTTATTTGGATCAATATCAGGAGTAATTCCTGAGCCTAAATTGCAAATATAATTATTGTTGCTCTTGTATTTTGAATAAATATCATCTGCCAAAGTTCTAATTTCATTTTCGCTTTTATGAAATACCTTAGGATCAATATTGCCCTGAATCGCAATCTTATGATCAAGATAGTCATCAAGCCTTTCTCCACTATCAAGGTTAAAACATTTCAAGCTTGTCTCATTTAGATATGGCTTTAGTGTCATGCCACGACTGTATAGGATGCAAGGAATATTTTTTGGTAAAGATTCTTTAATTTTGTTGATGTATTGCAGTGAAAATTCTTGATAGTTATCCTGCAAGATGCCCCCCCATGAGTCAAAAATCTGCACGCAGTCAGCTCCGTGTTCAATTTGAGATTGTAGGTATTGGGCTGAAGCATTTGTGACATGCTCAAGAATCTGATGAACATAATCTGAATTGTTTTTCACATATCTGCCAATGTGACTAAAATCCTTTGGAGATTCTCCATAAAACATGTATGTAAAAATTGTCCAAGGGCTCCCAGCAAAACCAATCAATGGAATATTTATATTAGATTTTATTAGGGCCGTAGCTTGATAGACGTAATTTAATTTTTTATTGACACCATCGATACTCAAATTTAACGTTCCATCTTTGATTATTGATTTTGAAAAAACTGGTCCTCTTTTTTCAATAAATTTTATCTCGAGCCCCATTGCTTCAGGCACTGTAAGTATGTCACTAAAGGTGATCGCCGCATCAAGTGGAAATTTATTTAGAGGCTGCATGGTGAGTTCGCAGCACACCTCTGGCTGCTTTATCATCTCAAAAAAATCTGAGAATTTACTTCTAACTGCACGATATTCCGGCATGTATCTACCAGCCTGCCTTAGAAACCAAACAGGAACGTAAGGTTTATTATTAGTCTGATTTAAAGCATCAAGATAAACTCTATGATCTAAAATCTTCAACAAAGTCTCCAATAAACTCCTGTAATTCATATGGGTTGCCTTCTTCATAAAGTTCTGGCTTCCCAAAACTTTTGAGCAAGACTAAATTAATCTGGGAATTTTGATTTTTTTTGTCTGATTTCATGAATTGAAATATTTTGTTTGGGTCTAACTTAATTTTTGAAAAATCAAAGTTAAAAGAAGATATAAGATCCATTGCGTGAAAACCATTTTTCATCGACAAAAGGTTTTTATGCATAGAGTATTTTATGGCCATTATCATTCCTATCACCACTGCATGGCCATGAAAGATAGGGCAATCCAGATTTGATGATTCAATACCATGTCCAAAGGTATGACCAAAATTGAGAAATTTTCTTGTACCCTTCTCTTCAAAGTCTTCCATAACAATATCTGCCTTTATCTTTATCGATCTCTTAATGATTTCGTTGAGCAGTTTTTCATCTCGTCTGTTAATTTTATCGATGTTGTTGAAGATAAAGTTAACTTCATCATCTGATGTTATAAATGCATGCTTAATTACCTCAGCTAATCCGTTTAGATATTCTTGTTGATCAAGAGTTTTTAGAAAGCCTGAACAAATTACCACATTATCTGGAACATAGAAGCTGCCAACTAGATTTTTTACATTGCTAAAATTAATGGCTGTTTTCCCTCCAATAGATGCATCAACTTGTGCTAATAGAGATGTAGGAACTAAAGTAAGCCTTATCCCTCTTTTAAAAGTTGCTGCAATAAAACCAGCAAAATCAGTTAACGCTCCCCCTCCGATTGCAACAATCTCATGATCTCTATTGATACTTTTTTCTGTAAGAAACTTATAGGCCTCTTCTGCTTTGAAGAGATTTTTATTTTCTTCGGCATGATCAACTAGAAAAACGTCTTCAATCCTTTCATCCAAGAAATCTGATAAAGCTTTTGTGGAGGTTTTTAATGTTTTATCTACAAAAATTATTTGATTGCTTTTTGAGATGAATGAAAGAACATCATCCATGCTGCCAACAAACTCTAGATTGGTGGTTTTATTTGAGCCTTTTATCTCAATCTGATTCATGTTGTTTTATTTTTTTTGCTATTTCAATAGGCCTAAGTTCATCTGTATTTATAGTGACGTTAGCTACAGAAGAGTATAGGTTCCTCCTTTCATTGTAAAGTTCGATAAATCCTTTTAATGATAAGTCTTTCATTTTTGGTCTGTTAAATTTTCTTTTACTAGCGCGCTGGTATAGTTTCTCTGGATCGCCATCTAGAAAATAAACCTTTTTATGTATTAGCAAAGAAACATTTTGCTCTCTTTGAAGTATTCCACCACCCGTTGCAACAATGAGATTCGGGCAATTGCATAATTCTTCTAACGCAACAGATTCAAGATGTCTAAATTTTTCTTCTCCAAATTCATAGAATATGTCAGCAACCTTCCTACCAAAATCACGCTCAACCTTGTTATCTAGATCAACAAATTCTTTTTGCAAAATCTCTGATAGCTTAATTCCTACAGAAGATTTTCCAGAACCCATCATTCCTACTAAAAAAATGCTCATATAAGTAAAAAAAATAATGAATCTGAATAATAATATATATCTATGCGCTTTCTAAGAATTTTTCTTGTGTTCATGCAAACAGGCTTACTAGTTTTGGGATTGATATTCACTTTTTTTTCAAGGGACTTGCCTGATGTTGAAATCATTACTGAAATAAAACTTACAAACCCAATGAGAGTCTACACTAAAGATGAGAAATTAATTGGACAGTTTGGAACTGAAAAGAGAGAAATAATCAAGTTTGGGGAAATACCTAAAACCCTTAAAAATGCCATCATAGCAGCAGAAGATGGTGATTTTTATCAGCATTCAGGAGTTAAATTAACTAGCTTGTTGCGAGCAACTTACGGAGAGATTACAGGACAATCCCTTGGCGGTGGCGGAACAATAACTATGCAAGTAGTTAGAAACTATGTGTTGAATTTTGAAAGGACTTATGAGCGAAAAATTAAAGAGATAATATTAGCCTTTCAGCTAGAAGACATTCTTTCAAAAGAGGAGATATTTGAGCTTTATTTTAATAAAGCTTTCTTAGGGAATAGAAACTACGGTTTTGCTGCTGCCTACCAATATTATTTTGGAAAAGATTTTCGAGAAGCTTCAAATGCCGAGGCAGCTCTTCTTGCTGGAATACTTCAGCAGCCATCAAGAGTGAATCCAGTTAGAAATCCATCTGCATCAAAATTAAAACGAAACACCATATTAAATCGTATGTATCTTGAAGGTTTCATTAATGAAGACGAATTATTTCAAGCACAAAATGCAGAGGTATCCCCAAACAGTTTTGGACCTAAGATAGAGGTAGAGGCCAGTCATTTAGCGGAAAAGGTAAGGACAGATATATTGAATATTTTTGGGAACAGAGCTTACGAGGATGGTTTTAATATCTATACAACTTTAGATTCAGAAATGCAGAAAAATGCTATCGAGTCGGTAAGAAAAAACTTATACATTTATCAAGATAGATATGGCTGGACCGACAATGGCGATGTTACAGATTTAAATTTCCAAGTTCTTAAGTCGTATTTCGATAAAAATAGCCTATTTCTCGTCTCTGCTAACTTAAACTTTCCCCAAGTTTTAGAAGATAATTTGCAAAAAATTCAAACAATTCTAACCGATTTAAAATCATATGATTCAGCTGAGCCAGGACTGATAGTTTTAGCTGATGAAAGGGAAGCCACAGTAGTAGATAAAGAGTTAAATAGTTTCAAGCTTGAATGGAGAGAAGAATACGAAAACTATAGCAGATCAGAGTCATTTTCTGATTTTCTTTCTTTAGGAAGTATTGTTTATTTCAAAGAGGAGAGTGGATCTAAATATATAGTTCAAATACCTCAAGCAGAAGCTTCACTTGTAGCTATGGATTCAAATAATGGATATATAAAAGCTTATGTTGGCGGTTTTGATTTTGAAAAGTCAAAATTTGACAGAGCAAGTAGCTCAAATCTTTTGCTTGGCTCAAGTATTAAACCATTTATTTATGCCTGTGCCTTTGAGAATGGCATAAATCCATCATCTGTATTTATTGACGGTCCTGTAGCATTCCAAGATGAGTTGCTTGAGGAGGTATGGAGGCCACGAAATAATTCTGGAACATTTTTTGGCCAAATAAGGCTTAGAGAGTCCCTCATACAGTCATTAAATTTGGTAACAATAAAACTTGTCAGATACATAGGCCTTAAAACAACACTAGACTGCTTGAAAAAGTACATGTTTACAAGCTCCTCGATGACGAATAATCTTTCAGTTGGTTTGGGCACAGGCTCATCAAATCCACTGAGTTATGTTGAGAACTATGCGTTGCTTATAAATAGTGGTGAATTTAAAAATTCAATCTTAATTGATCGTGTAGAAAGCTTAGATGGTGAAATAATCTATGATCCAAATAATAACTATGCCACTGAGTTAGAAGATTTTTCTCAAATAAGTTTTCCATGGATGTCAGACACACCATTCGATGAACTAAACATGCCAAGACTTAAATTAATAAATTCAGTAGACATCCAAGCCATGGATCCTAGAGTAGCATACATAATTGCAGATATTCTTAAGGAAGCATTAAAAAGAAATGCAAACAGAAGAAATTTAGAGCTGCCTATTCAAAATATTGGAGGTAAAACTGGAACAACCAATGATGCAACCAGTACATGGTTTTCTGGATATGCTTCGAATATTGTAACTTCAGTATGGGTTGGAAAAGATGACTTTACCTCACTAGGTGAGAATGAGTTTGGCAGTACAAATGCTTTGCCTATTTGGCTCGATTTTATAAAACTATCAACAGAAAACTTAACAGAAAAAGATTTATTAGTTCCTGAAGGTTTATCTGTTGTTAGGATTGATGAGAAATCAGGAGAGATATCAAATACTTTTGATAATAGTATTTTTGAGTATTTCCTCGAGGAAAATCTTTTGTCACTATTGGACGAAGATAACGCTGACTATGAGAATATTTTCAACTAGGTATATTCTATAGGAAGGTTAGGAAACACCTGTTTAAGATTCCTCTCAAATTCATCTTTTATATTTATTAATTCTTCTTCAGAATTCCCTTCATACCTCAATACTAATTTTGGAGAAGTATTTGAAGCCCTTAGTAGTCCCCAAGAGTTGGCTTTATTTACTCTTACTCCATCTATTAGATCAATTTCAGCATTTTTAAAATTCATCTTTTTAATGAACTGTTCAACCATTAAGAATTTTTTTGAATCATCTACATCAAGGTTTAATTCAGGAGTTGAAAATGTTTTAGGAAATTTATCAAATAGCTCATCTACACTTAAGCGGCTCTCTGAAAAAATTTTGCTTAAGATAGCTGCAGTGAAGATAGCATCATCAAAACCATACCATTCATAATTTATAAATATGTGTCCTGACATCTCTCCACCGAGCACAGCACCACTTTTTTTAATTGCATTTTTAATGTTGAAGTGACCAGTTTTTTCCATAATTGGCTCACCTCCTAAAGCCTTGATAAGCTTAGGCAGTTCATTTGAACATTTAACATCATAGACAATTGGCCCTTTTGATTTTTTTAAGTAATGTTCACACAAAATCATAATTATGTGGTCGGATGATATTTGTTTCCCAGTACTAGTAATAAGGCCTACACGATCCCCATCTCCATCAAATGCAAAACCAAGATCTGCATTCTCTAAGAGAATTTTTTCTTTTACCTGAGCTAGGTTTTTTTCTTTACTGGGATCAGGATGATGATTTGGAAAGTTGCCATCAGGAGTTTCGTTGATCGAGATTACCTCTGCTCCTATATTTTCAAAAACTTTTCTTGCTAGAGGTCCTGCTGCTCCATTCCCCGCATCCAGAACTATTTTTAAGGCTCTTCTCAGACTAGCCTTTTGTTTTGCCTCATTCAGATAATATTTTTCGAAACTTTCCGAGGAATTATTGCATGTTTTTAACTCAAAGCTGTCTAGTGCCAATACCTCCTCTTTTATTGCCAAGCCTGAAGTAGGAGTATCATTTATGACAATTTTTAGACCATTATCATCTTTTGGATTATGGCTGCCAGTAATCATGATCCCGTGAGAGCAATCTCCAATCTTGGTTGCATAGTAGACCATGGGAGTAGGAACTAAACCTAAGTTTAGTACTTCTATCTCAGCAGCATTTAAACCAATTGTTAGATTTTTGAGAATTTCATCCTTTGAAATTCGGCTATCATGCCCAACATAAATTTTATTATCACCTAAAGAAGATATTCTTTTGCCTAGCACATAGCCTATTTTTTTTACTGTAGATTGGTCTAAATCGTTATTAGCATTTCCTCTAATGTCGTAAGCACGAAAAATATTTGTATTCATCTTATTTCCCTTAATTATGCCAATTTATTATAATACTTGAATGTCATATACCTATTGGATTGATGGAAAGTTTCAAGAAAAAGAGAATGTTTCATTAAGCCCGTTAACTCACACTTTTCATTATGGTCTAGGTGTATTTGAGGGCGTTAGATCTTATAAATCAGTTTCTGGCAACGTTAATATATTTAGACTTAAAGAGCACACAGACCGACTATTTGAGTCAGCTAAGATAGTTGGCATTGATATTGACTATTCCTATGAGGAATTATTTGAAGCGCAAAAAGAAGTCATTAAAAGATCAAACTTAGGTGATGCGTATATTAGGCCTCTAATCTATATTGGCAGTGAGCGTTTAGGTCTTGATATTGAGGGCATTGATAGACATGCAATGGTAACATGTTGGGAGTGGCCAAGTTATTTTGGTGCAGAGGCATTAGAAGCTGGCATAGATGTCATGGTGTCTTCGTTCACACGCCAATTTCCAAATAGCTTGATGACTAAATCTAAAATTTGTGGTGGTTACGTTAATGGCATAATGGCACACGATCATGCCAAAAAAAATGGCTTTCAAGAAGCTATACTGCTTGATACAAATGGATTTGTTGCTGAAGGTAGCGGTCAAAATATCTTTATCGTTAAGGATAAAAAGCTGATGACCCCTGAATTGACATGCTGTTTAAATGGAATAACTAGGAGAACAGTTATTGAGATTGCAAAAGATAATGGAATTGAGGTTTTGGAGAGAAGTTTTACTAGGGATGAATTATATACTGCTGATGAACTTTTCTTTTGTGGAACTGCTGTAGAAATAACTCCTATCAGATCGGTCGATAGAATCAATATTGGTTCAGGAAAAAGAGGAGAAGTTACTAATTTAATCCAATCTACTTACTTGAAGACAGTAAGAGGCGAAGAATCCAAATATCAAGACTGGCTAGCTGAAGTTTAATGAGAAGACTTAAAATAGCTTTTTTAAGCTATAGGAGTAGTCCATTATCAGGAGGACAGGGCATATATCTGAAACATGTTTGTGAAGCATTAGCAACGCAAGGTCATGAAATAACATTATTTTCTGGTAAGCCACTTCCTATCTTAGACAAGAACATTCATGTTGAAGAGGTTGATACACCAGGCTACTTTGAGACGTTTCTTTTTAAGGATAGAGTAGAAATTTTTAAAGCTCTAAAGCATAAAAGTTTTTTAGAAATTGAAGATTTTTTAAAAACATTGTTAGGTGTATTCACTGAACCAATTTTTTTTGGTCAACGATTATTGGAAAATAAAAAATTCAAAGATTTAAAAGATTCCTTCGATATATTTCATGATAATCAGTCGATAAGCAAGTATCCAAGATTTATGCATAAGAAGTTGGTGACAACACTTCATCACCCAATCCATATTGATCGTGAGCTGGATCTAAGGTTTGAAGAAAGTTTTTTAAGTCGTCTTGCAATTAGGCAATGGTATTCATTTCTAGACTTCCAAAAAAAATCTTTAAAGCAATCAAGATTGGTAATCACGCCATCCCATAATTCAAAAAAAGATATTCAAAAATATTTTGATTTTAATTCCAATGCTATTGAGGTTTTATGGAATGGAATAAATACTCTTGAATACAAGAACTCCATAGAATACCACTTTAAATATAGGCTTATAAGCATTGTTAGTTCCGATGTTCCAATGAAAAACCTTTCAAACCTAATCAAAGGGTTTGCTCTTGCCAAAGAGCAAGAACCAAAATTAAGTTTGACCGTTGTTGGAGATATAAGAGAAAAGAATAAAAATTTAATAAGCAGTTTAGGACTGGATTCTTCAATACGCTATAGAAGCAAGGTATCTAATGAAGAATTGCTTTCAGAATTAAGGTCTTCTGATATTGGTATTTCAGCTTCGCTGTATGAGGGATTTGGTTTTCCTCTTATTGAGATGATTTCATCTGGCCTTCCTGTAATTGCTTCTGAAAGAGGATCGCTGCCTGAACTTATGGGTGAAGCTGGCTTGTCATTTAATCCAGATGATGCCAAAGACTTGTGTGCCAAGATCATTAATATGGTCAATGATGTTCAATTGAGAGAAGATTTCATCCAAAAGAGCATTCAAAGAAGAGGTGATTTTTTTGGTTGGGACGAGTATGCTATGAAGCTTACTGAACTCTATCAAAAAATTACCAATGGACACATTTGAATTTAATAAATTAAATTTAAAGAAGATAAATAGCGCTGTTGACGTTGGTTGTGGGAATGGACGCCATCTTAAGTCACTTTCTCACAAAATCAAAAATGCACAAATAGTTGGTATTGATCATTCACATACAGAGATTGTTAACTTGATTTCAGAATTTGATGATATTGGCTGCAAAAATAACAACACATATGAGTTCATAAATCACGATATTAGAAACTTACCTCTCAAGGATAACTCACAAGATCTAGTTATATGTTCAGAAGTTCTAGAGCATGTACCAAACTATGAGGCAGTACTTGCTGAATGTTATCGTGTTCTTAAGCCGACAGGAGTTTTATTAATAAGTGTGCCAACTTACACACCAGAAAAGTTATGTTGGTTATTCTCAAAAAAATATCGGCAAACACCTGGAGGACATATCAGAATATTTAAGAAAGATCAGATAATTGAATCTTTTAAAAAGCACAAGCTTAAAGTATTTAACCACCATAGGCAGCATTCGTTTCATTCAATTTACTGGATACTGAGATCCAAAAATAACATGGAGGAATCAGATTTTTTAAAATCATTTCATGGGCTATTGGTTAAACAGATGTTTGGCCAAGCACAAATCTCAGCTTTTATTGAAAAAATGCTTAACCCGTTATTTGGCAAAAGTGAATGCTTTTATCTGACTAAATGAAAAAGCAAGATTTGGCACCTCATATTGATTGGATAATAAAAAACCAATCGCCTGATGGCAGTATTGCATGGGATCTTAATGACAAATGTGATCCATGGGACCATCTAGAATGTCTTATTGCTTTGGCAATTTGGGAAGATAATAAAACTTTTAAAAAGGGGATTGACTGGTTTTTATCTAACTTAGATGCTAATTCTTTTATCAAATCAGAGTTTATTAAAGGCCAGCCATCTAAGGAATATTACGAACATCATCATGCTATTTATTTAGCAGTACCTCTTTATCAATGCCTTTTAATGAGTAATAACGATAGCTATGTAAAAAACCATTTAAAAACTCTTAACAATTTGGTCGAAGCAGTATTGGATGTCAGAGATGATCAGGGATGCTTTTATTGGGCCCAAGATGAAAAAGGTATGTGTGATAACTCGCTAATTACAGCTACTGCTTCAATTTATTTATCCTTAAAATGTGCAATCAATACTTTTGATTATTATGGGTCAAAAACAAATGCCCTGAAAAAAGAACTGGAACTACTAAAAGAAAGTTTCAATAATAACAAATACAGATTTAATAGAGATGGAATAGATAGGTCTCGTTTTTCAATGGATTTTTATTACCCTTTTCTTGCAGGACTAAATGAAAACTACAAACATTTAAAAGACGAAATAAAAAAATTTCATGTCGAAAGTCTTGGAATAAAATGTGTGATTGAAGAGCCATGGGTCACATTTGCTGAAAGCTCAGAATTAATAATTGCGTTATGCCGAGCCAAAGATTTTGAAATGGCAAACCAGATATTTAACGAAATAACAAATTTTAAAGACAGCGAAGGCATTCTACCAACAGGCTATCAATATGCTGAAAAAATTTTTTGGCCAGAAGAAAACTCTAGTTGGACAAATGCTGCTTATGTTATTGCAGCAGATTGTCTGTTCGATGTTACAGGCAAGGGAAAAGCTATTTTGTCTTAACTAAGGCAACAAGACTTTTTACCCTTCGAAGGAGTTTAAAATTTGTTTCAAGAGCCTTAAGCATTATTGTTCTTGGTGCTTGTCCTCCTTCTTCCTCTCTATCATAAATATCGTGAATTGCCAGGATGCCCCCTTTCTTTATTTTTTTATGCCATGCATAAAAGTCATTATCTGCAGATTCAAAAGTATGACTTCCATCAATAAAGACAAAACCAATATCATTTTTAATTATTTTTGATGCAGATATCGAGTCAGTTATCAAAGGAATAACAGCATGGAGTAAAGACATGTTATCCAAGTTTTTTTCAAAAGATGGATAGGTATTTATTCTATTAAATCTTTCGTCGTATTCTTCTGGGTCGTGGTACTCTTGACCAAGTTGATGCTCTTCAGATCCTCTATGATGATCTACAGAAATAAAAGTAGCTTTAACTTGTTCTGCTGCATCTGCCAAAAAGCATGCCGATTTACCACAATACGATCCAATTTCTAAGATTGTCTCATTTGCACAATGTTGGATAATAAGCTCGTGGAGGAACTTGCCTTCTTCTATATCTAAGAATCCTTTAATCTCATTAAATCTCTTGAATTTATTTGTCATAAATTTCTGGTGCTTGTGATTTGAACCTTCTGTGATGCCACAGGTATTGGTGGGGAGCCTGTAATATGCTTTTCTCAATTTTTTTATTCAGCTGATTAGCAAAATTAAATGAGCCGTTTAAAGGGTCATCAAAACTTTCAAATTTAATTTGATACTTATCACCTTCCTTAAAGAAATCAAAATAAATTAATTCACAACCCGTTAGTTTTTTAAGTGTATAAGGCACAGTAGTTGTAAGACAATCTTGATTAAAGAAAGTGGAGACTACCGATCTCTTATTTCTATAATCTTGATCAGGCCCATACAAAATAACCTCTCCTGATTTCAATAAGTCCACACAATCTTTTATATCTGAATTTGATATCAAGCTTTTTACTGACTTTAAGCGTCCATCTCTCTGAATCATCTGTATTAATTGGTTGTTATTAGGTCTCTCAAGTCCATGAACTTTATATTTCAAACTTAATAATCTTGCAGATAGTTCTAAATACAGCGTATGTCTGAAAAGAAGTAACACACCAGATTTTTTGCTGATTGCTTCGATTAAGACATTCTCGTTAGATAATTCCAAATCCAAAGCGCTAATCCTCTTTTCTGATGCATTCCATGCGAGGTTATTAGCATAAAGAGCGAAAAAAGTTTGTGACCATATTTCTTCAACAAGTTTTGTCTTCCATTCCTCTGATTTATCTTGAAAACAATGATTGATATTTGCTTGAATAATTTTCCTTCTTTTTTTTAGTCTTGTCTGAAGCAATTTCCAGATTAAAGAATTTGGATTTTTGAAGATAGAAGAGGGCAAAAGACTGATAAACTTAGTAATTGCAATAATTAGATAAAAATTTAATTGAGTCATCGATGATCTTTGTTTACAACTTAATATACATTCTAGCTCTTCCTTTGATAATTATTAGAGACTTTCTAACAAAAAGGGTTAAAGGTATTAACTTTTTCAAAAGTAAATTTGGCTTTATTGATAAGTCTCAAGATGAACACATTTGGATACATGGTGTAAGTCTTGGTGAGGTAAGAGCTTTATCAGGAATTGTAAGTTCTTTGCTCAACGAAGAGAAAAGAATATTATTCACCTCATCCACCAATACGGGATTAACCGAAATATTAAAAAAATACTCCACAGATAGTGTTGTTGTAATGCCATTTCCATATGATTTGAATTTTTTGCATCAAAAAATAATCAGCAATTTTAATGTTTCTAAAATCATATTGTTTGAGAGTGAATTTTGGCCAAACTTAATTTTTTCAAAACCTAACAATGTTCAACTTATATCGCTAAACACCACTATCTCACAAAAGACTCTCAAAAAAATGCGTCTGTTTAAGCCTTTTTCAGACCAGCTTATTAAAAGGTTTGATTTGTTTCTCGCTCAAACCGATGAAATTAAATCAAATCTTCTTGAGTTTCAAGCAAGCAATATTAAAGTAACAGGGAACATAAAATTAAGTTCTGAGAACTATCGACTTAATGAAGAAAAAGCCAATGAAATTGCCAGCAAGCTTGCAAAAAATAGGTTAAAAGTTGTGGCTGGCAGCACTCATGAAGGCGAGGAAGATTTTATCATAGAGGCTTTAAAGTCATTGCATGACATGCAGCTGATAATTGCACCAAGACACCCCGAACGATTTCATGCTTTAAGTGGTACGTTTCAAAACCAAAGACTTAATTACTCAATTTACTCTCACCAAAACAATCATGAAAGTTCCGATATAGTTTTATTTGATAGAGTTGGCGACCTTTATGAATTGTACTCAGCCTGTGATATAGCAATTGTTGGAGGCAGCATTATATTTACTAAAGGCCATAATTTTATTGAACCTATACATGCAAATACTGTATCCATTACAGGAGAAAATCTAAGTAACTTTAAAGAGCTAAAGAAAATATTCTGTTCTGAAGGTCCAGTGATGACTTTCAAAGATAAAAAAGAATTAGCTGGCATTATTTCAGACCTTAAAATTGAATCTCAAAGAAACGAAAGATTATTTTTACAGAAAGATAAACTTGAAAAATATTCAGGCAATTATTCGGTGATCCTTTCTGCCCTAACAGATGAGTAAGTACAACATGCCTGCAATTTTTTTGCTGGGTCCCACTGCATCTGGCAAAACCGATCTATCGTTGTATATTGCTCAGAGATTTCCAGTAGAGATTGTTAGTATAGATTCAGCGATGGTTTATCAAGACTTAAATATTGGTTCTTGCAAACCAACAAAAGCGCAACTTAGTAAATACAAGCATCACCTGGTAGATATTATTCCTCCAAATGTAAATTTTAGTTTGGGTATTTTTTTAGATTTTTTAGATAGATCGATTAATGAAATTAAATCTATCGGGAAAATTCCCTTCTTCGTTGGTGGCTCAATGATGTTTCACAATATATTAATAAATGGTTTTCATGATTTTCCTTCTTGCAAAGAGACACGGAGGAAGCTTGAAAAAAAATATGAGCAAAAAGGATTAAATAAACTTCAAACAGAGCTTGCAGCAGTAGACCAAGCTTTATTTAATAAGATAGATATACATAATCCTCGACGGCTTATCAGGGCTTTGGAAATCATTTACATGACTGGGGAAAAGCTTTCTTCTCTTAAGCAGCAACCAAAAATTCAATTGTTTGATAATAAGACAGTCCATTTAGCTGCGGTAAATGATAAAAAAACTATTCTTACTGAGAGGTCCAATAAAAGACTTAATGAAATTTTACAAAATGGTTTATTGCAGGAAATAGAACACTTAATAAAAAAGTTTCACTTGACCAAACAACACCAAAGTATGCAGGCAATTAACTACAAGCAGTTCTTACCACATATTATTGAAGATATATCGTTTGATGATTGCTTTTATAATGCCAATAAGGCCACTAATTTACTTATAAAATCGCAACAAACCTGGTTGAAAAAAATAGACATAGACACACATTTAGAGTGTAGCGACACAAAAATTAAACATAAATTATCTGCTACAATAGAAACTTATTTAAGGAGACATAGTATATGAGTTGGAATCCAAATGAAAAAGATCCATGGGGTAGAAAAAATAATCCTCCTGATCTTGATGATGCTATCGAGCAGTTAAGAAAAATGTTTTTCTCAGGCAAATCTGGAGGAAGTGGTTCCAATGGTGGAGGCGCAAGCTTTAAATTTACATGGAAATATTTTTCATATTTATTGTTAATTTTATTAGCCCTTTATGCATTTCTTGGTCTTAGAATCATCAACGAGGCAAATAGAGAGGTTGTATTCACACTAGGCAAATATAACAGAGTGCTAGGCCCTGGACTGCAATTTCATTTTCCAGTAATTGAAGAAATATATGCTTCTGAAAATATTTCGAAGATACGTACCTTTGTGTTGCCAACCAATATGCTTACTAAAGATGAAAACATAGTGGACGTAGAGTTGAACGTTCAGTACACAATTAGTGACTTAAAAGCTTACTCGTTAAATGTTGAAGATCCAGAAATAACCATAAGACAAGCTGCAGAAAGTGCACTTAGGCACGTTGTAGGAGAAAATTTAATGGATGATCTTCTAACATCTGGTGCTGCCGCAATTAGCTCAGGCATTCTTTTGAGGCTAGATGAGTACCTAGCAATATACGAATCAGGGATCTCAGTTCAACAGGTAAACATTGAGCAACGGCAACCGCCTTCTGAGGTTATTGACTCTTTTAGAGATGTGGTCGCTGCTCGTGAAGATAAGGAGCGATTAAGAAATGAAGCACAAAAATATGCATTATCCATTGTGCCCGTTGCAAGAGGAGATGCTCAAAGACAACTTCAAGATGCAGAGGCCTACAAACAAAAAGTAATGGCAGTTGCTGAAGGTGAAGCTGACAGATTTACAGCTCTTTTAGCTGAGTATGAAAAAGCCCCTGAAGTTACAAGAGAGAGACTTTATTTAGATTCTTTAGAACAGGTTTTTTCCTCAAGCACCAAAATAATGATAGATGTTGAAGGAGGAAATAACCTCCTTTATTTACCTCTAGATCAATTAATGAAAAGAGAGGAGGAAGATGATGAATAAAGGAAATTTTTTACTTTTTGTAGCGTTACTGCTGTTAGTCGTTGGAGTACAGGCAATTGTTGTTGTTAAAGATACAGAAAAAGCAATCCTTCTTAAATTGGGTGCCTTTGAAAGAACTTTAAATCCAGGCCTTAACTTTAAAGTTCCATTAATGGATACAGCCATTAAGTTTGAAGGAAGGCTTAGAACTTTAGATACGCAGCCGGATAGAGTTTTATCAAGCGAATCAAAACCTTTATTAGTTGATTCATTTGTGAAGTATAAGATAGTAGATGCGGAAACATTTTATACCTCAACAAACGGTGGACAAGATAGGGTTGCTGAGGACACTTTGCAAAGAAGGGTAAGAGATAAATTAAGAAACGAATTCGGTAAAAGAACACTTCAAGAAGTTGTGTCTGGAGATAGAGATGGATTGATGGAATCTCTAAAAAATTCACTTGGAGAAGATTCCAGTGAGCTTGGAGTGGAGATTGTTGATTTTCGTGTAAAAAGAATCGACTTTGAAAGAGAGATACGAACTTCAGTATTCGAGAGAATGAAAACTGAAAGAAATAGAATAGCTGAAGAGTTAAGAGCTGAAGGTAGAGAGTTAGCAGAAAATATTAGAGCTGATGCCGATAGGCAAAGAACTATTATCTTAGCGAATGCTACTAGAGAATCAGAAAGAATACGTGGTGAAGGTGATGCAATTGCAACTGCTACTTATGCTGATGCATTTAACAAAGACCCAGAGTTTTATGATTTCACACGTAGTTTAAAGGCTTATAGAGAAACTTTTAAAGATAAGGGAGATATTCTTCTTCTTGATCCTGATAGTGACTATTTTAAGTATTTAAATAAATCTGTAAAACAATAATCGATGAGCAAATCCCTTATCCTGGTTGGAACTCAATGGGGAGACGAAGGGAAAGGGAAGATTGTCGACTATTTTTCAAAACAGTTTGATGCAGTTTGTAGGTTTCAAGGCGGTCACAACGCTGGCCATACTATATACAAAGGTGATGAAAAATTTGTATTACATCTAATACCTTCTGGAGTTTTTTATGACCACACAGCATGCTTTATAGGGCAAGGGGTCATCCTTTCATTGGACTCATTGCTCGAAGAGATAAAGCAGCTAGAAGAAAAAGGCATTGACTTAAGTGGTAAATTAAAAATAAGCAGGTATTGCAGCTTGTTGTTACCCCTGCACGCAAAAATTGACCAACTTAGAGAGGATGCAAAAAACTCGATTGGTACTACACGTAGAGGTATAGGCCCTGCATACGAGGATAAAACTGCCAGAAGAAGTATTAAAGCTTTTGATTTGGAAGATTCAGATTTGTTAGAGTCTAAAGTAAATGCCCTAGTTGATTACTACAATTATCAGTTCGAGACTATTCATGGCTTGGATCCAATGGATAATCTTGAGGTTCTGGAGGATTTAAAAGGAACCTTCCAGAAAGCAGCAAAATATTTTGGCGACGTTACAGATAATTTGGAAGCTATACATGATAAAGGAGGCAGCATTCTCTATGAAGGTGCACAAGGCACTCTACTGGATGTCGATTATGGGACTTATCCATATGTAACATCTTCAAACACTTTGGCCACTTCAGTTGGTATAGGGTCTGGTTTTCCAAAAAGTATTTACGCTGATGTTTTGGGTGTAGCAAAAGCCTACACAACCAGAGTAGGGGCAGGACCATTTCCCACAGAACTTTTTTGTGAAGATGGAAAAAAAATAGCAGAAATTGGTCATGAATTTGGTGCAACAACTGGTAGACCTAGGCGATGTGGCTGGCTAGATCTGGTGGCTTTAGAGTATTCAGCAAGATTAAACAATTTAACAAGCTTGTGCATCACAAAACTCGATGTCTTAGATTCTTTCGAAAAGATTAAAGTATGTATTGGGTATGAGCTTGATGGGCAAAAGGTATCTTTTAAATCAAGACTTCTTCATAGGGTCAAACCAATTTATAAAGAAATTGAGGGCTGGAACCAGTCTTTGAATTCATTTAACGCTTACGAAGATTTGCCAGCTCAGGCAAAACACTTCATTGAATTAATCGAAGAGCACACTAAAACAAAGGTGTCCTTAATTTCAAATGGCCCAAATAGAAACGACTTAATCTTAAGATAGTTCTTTGGCTCTTTGAATGCCTTTATTGACTCCGTCAGAAAAAATCTTTGCAAATCCTTTTTCTCTCAGTAGGTTTAATCCTGCTTCAGTAGTTCCACCTTTTGATGCAACAGAATCAATAAGATCATCTAAGTTTTCGCCATTCTTAATTGCACTTATCAAGCTTGTCAAAAAGAGAATAGTAATTTCTCTTTTATTACCTTGATCTTCTACTAGCTCAGTTAGTCTCTCTTCAAATTCATTAATTAACTCAAAGAAAAATGCTGGACCGCTGCCGACTAGCACGGTATGAATATCTATTTGATTCTCATCTTTTACCTCAAAAGCTTTCCCAAGAAAATTAAATAAATTTAGAATTTCAGAATTATCTGTCTGAGAATACACAGCTGTAACACCTAAGTTATCCTTTGTGCCGACATTTGTCATGACTCTAAAGATTTTTTTAGTCGGCAATAAGTCAAATAGAGTTTGAAGCTTAACCCCAGCTGCAACACTTACAATATTTGAATCATCTTTGATACGATCAGCAATGCTTGCGCATAGTTCTGACATATCTTGTGGTTTAACGCTCAAAAATAAGATATCAGAATTATCAAGGCATTCTTCTAATTCAGCTGCAGCATGACCTCTCTCGTTTAACCAGTTTAGATTTGCCTCTAAAATATCATAGCCAGTTATCTTGTATTCAGAACTTTTCTCGAGGCCAGATATAAGTGACTTTGCCAAATGGCCGCAACCAATAAATCCAATCTTTTTCAATTTAATCTTGTTCAGCCTTTTTGTTCACCATTACTTTTACTTGAACTTTTTTTCCATCTTCAGTGTCGATGTCGATTATTTCATTTACTTCTACATCAACATCTTCAAATGACTTAATGATCTCTATATCTTTAAGATTTTCAGCAATGTCAGAACCATCTTCGATTGCTTTAACTATTATTTGCTCAATTTCATTTATATCGAGGCTATCTATGTCTGATACATCTATTTTTTTATCTGTTTTGAACATTATAACTTCAGCATCTGACTTCAGCAGGTCGACATCACCCGATGATTTCTTAATCATTCTTATTTTTTTCCCATCTTCTGCATTCCAATCAATATCTTGATCAAGCTCAAGGTCATCAATAATCAATGCGTGATTCTTCATACCAGGCTTCATCATGCTCATATGCATTTCATGGATTTTCATATGCATGGCATGATCTGGATATTCTTGTTTTGTTAGCTGGCCATTGAGCAGTATTGCTCCCCCTGCCAAGCCACCAATTATTAAAGCTAATTTAATATTGTCATTCATTTTCTCTCCTTATTTGAACTAAAGATTATAAATTAAATCTGGTGAGACTGTTATTTCAATAAAGTATCTAGAGTGGCATTAATAAATTTATAAGCATTGTCAGCCCCAAATTTTTTTGAGAGCCTAACTGCTTCATCTATTAATATATTTTTTGGGGTTTGATCCAATTTGTATTCAGACAAAACAAGCATAAGAATGTTTTCTTCCATTACATCAATTTTTTTTATGCCAAATAATTCAAGATCAGATTTTGAATATATTTGCTCCTTTAAAGCGTCATTATTCTTTACTGTATATTTAAAAATATTCTTAAAAAAAATGTAATCAACTTTGGTTTTTGTAAATTCTTTGACAAATGAATCTTCAATCTCTTTTGCTGTATTGTGGCCAAATGAAAGTTGATACATGGCCTGTACCATAATATTTCGTGCATTTACCTTTTCTTTAAATCTGGCTAAATTTTTCACTTTAGGAACTCATCAGATGAATTAATGAATCTGCAAACTCTCTTCCTTTATTGATTTTTGCAGGGTTTATTCTTTCTTCTGCCTGAACTAAGTTTTCAACTGTTAATACACCATTTATTACTGGAATATTTTCAAAGTCATATGCAAGATTACTCAATGACCGATACGTTTCGTTACAAACTAATTTAAAGTGAGGAGTGCCTCCTTTAACCACAAGGCCAATGGCGATCAGTCCATCAATGTGATTATTTATCATATATCTTTTTGCAGTTGCTGCTAGTTCTAGTGAGCCTGGACACTGCATCTTCACGCACTCAATGTTTTTGCTTTCCAGCACTGATTGTATTTCATTCTGCATGGGGGCAAGCATCTCAGCATTCCATACAGTAGAAAGCAGTAAGGCTTTTTTGCCTGCAAGGTTGCTATCACTAACATTAAACAAAGGCTTGTTATTCATCGACAAATTCCTCAATTTCTATATTAAATCCAGAGAGACCCGGATATTTTCTTTTGGTTCCAATAAATTTAATGGTACTCAAACCAAAAGCCTTAATTATCTGAGCGCCTATTCCAATTACTTTTCTATTTCTTTTTTCCTCAACTTTTTCATTGAGCAGCTGCTTCAACCAATAGGATTTTGCATCTCTATGGTTAATTAATACAAACAGGCCTGCTTTTTCTTTGGATATCCGTTCCAATGATCTTTTAATCGACCAATTTTTTCCAAGCTCTTCAAGGCCCAATGCATCCTGTAAAACACTTTGTGTTTGCACTCGAACAAGTGGTGATTCTACTTTTGCAAGATCGCCCTTTACCAGGGAAAAATGATGCTCATCAAAAATGATATCCCGCCAAACTCCCAGCTTAAATTCACCAAACTCGGTTTGTATATCTTTTTCTAATATTTTTTCAACTGTTGATTCTTGTGAAAGTCTTAAGTCAATAAGGTCTGCAATAGTTCCAACTTTAATATCAAACTCTTCACCAAATTTAATAAGATCATCACGCCTAGCCATTGAGCCGTCGTCATTCATAATTTCACAGATTACTCCAGCCGCTGAATAGCCTCCTAATTTTGCTAGATCGCATGCAGCTTCGGTATGGCCTGCTCGTGCTAAAACACCACCATCCATGGCTTTAAGAGGAAAAACATGCCCCGGCTGAACAATATCATTCTCTGTTGCCTCTGCTTTAACAGCGGTTGCAATGGTATGTGCTCGATCTTGAGCAGATATTCCTGTGGTTATACCTGTCTTTGCTTCAATTGATACAGTAAAAGCAGTTTTATTATTTGCCATATTGTTGGCAGTCATGGGTTTAAGGTTAAGTTTTTCACATTTCTTAGAATCCAGCGTTAGACATATTAAGCCACGACCATGTTTAGCCATGAAATTTATTATTTCTGGGCTTACTGCTTCTGCAGCGCACACAAGATCGCCCTCATTCTCTCGATCCTCATCGTCAAGAATAATTACCATTTTTCCTTGAGAAATATCATGGATAATTTCTTGAATGTTGTGCTTTAGCATTTTTTATAAACCCTTTTAATATCCGACCCAATAGTATAGTTAGATTTAAGTTGAAAACCATTTTTATCAAGGAAAAGCTTGTCTTCAAACCAGTCAGTGTACTCATCACCTAGTACTTTTTGTGCTTCATATGCTATTAGCTCATCACAAAAATTTTCTTCAATTAGTAGGCTGACTAAATCAGGGCCAGCCTCAACCAAGATTGAACTAATATCTTGTTCATTAATTTTTCGAATCAATTCTCCAACATTTGTAGCATCAATGATCTCAAAATTGTCGTTTGCAAAAAAATTTAATTCTTTATTCCAATTATTCTTTTTTGAAAAAAGAATTCTCTTAGGCTGATTAACAGCGAAAGGGACTCTAGCACTCATCCTTGGGTTATCCGCTCTAACGGTATTTCCACCGGTAAGTATGCAATCAAACTCTGCCCTTAATTCCTGCACATCAGCTCTAGAACCTTCAGAAGTTATCCATTCAAATTGATAATTTTTATGAGATTTGCCATCTTTAGATGTAGCAATTTTTATACAGATAAAAGGTCTTTTTTGTTCGTGCTTAAAGAAAAATTTACTGCTGGTTTTTATTTCTTCTTCGATGACACCAACCGATACATTTATACCAGATTGTGTTAACTTTTTAATTCCCTTGCCAGCTACAATTGGATTTGGATCAATGCAGCCTATAACTACATTTTTAATTCCAGATTTAATTATAGCTTCTGTGCAAGGTCCTGTTTTACCTGCGTGATTGCACGGCTCAAGTGTGCAATATAATGTCAGCTCGCTTAGATTAGGCCTACTTTTATTTTGAGCTAAAGCATCTAAACAATTAATTTCTGCATGTTTTGAGCCATATTTTTCATGAGCTCCCTCAGCAATGATTGTGCTGCCATCATAAATTAAAGCACCCACAGTAGGGTTAGGCTTTGCTGTGTATTTGTATTTTAATGACAAACGAAGAGCATGCCGCATTAGCTCAGTTTCAGTCATTATTTCTTGGAGAGTTCAGAGATTTCGTCGGCAAAATCTTTAATATCTTGGAAATTTTGATATACAGAGGCAAATCTGACATAAGCAACTTGATCCAGTTCCTTTAATTTATTCATCACTTGTTTGCCAAGTATCTGAGAGGGCACTTCTCGTTCACCAATCTTACGAATTGCATCCTTAATCTCTTGAATTGCATTTTCAATCTGATCGGATGCCACAGGTCTTTTTTCAAGTGCTTTATGAAAGCCAGCTCTTAGTTTTTCCTCATCAAAAGGCTCTCTTCTATCATTCGATTTAATTATTCTTGGCATTACCAACTCGGCTTCTTCGTAAGTTGAGAACCGCTCCTCGCAACTGGTGCATTCTCTTCTTCTTTTAATTTGAGAACCACTTGCAACCAATCTTGAATCGATGACTTTTGTTTCTTCATTTGAGCAGAAAGGACAGAACATTATTTATACACAGGAAAGTTATTGCATATTTTGACAACAGCGTTTTTTATTCTTTCCAATTCCTCTTTATTATCTCTATTTTTAATTGCATCGCAGATAAGATCGGTGACTTCTATGGCTTCTTGATCAGCAAAACCACGAGTTGTCATGGCTGGGGTGCCTATTCTGATGCCTGATGTAACAAAAGGGGATTGCGGATCATTGGGTATAGAATTTTTGTTAACAGTAATGTTCACGCTACCTAAAAGATCCTCAGCATCCTTGCCAGTTATCTCTTGATTGGTTAAATCTACCAAGAGCAGATGGTTGTCTGTTTCAGGGCTAACCAGCATAAAGCCTCTTTCCTTAAATCTGCTGCACATGGTTTTAGCATTGGCAATTATTTGTTGTTGGTAACTTTTAAATTCTTCTGTCATTGCTTCTTTAAAACATACCGCCTTAGCAGCAATAACATGCATTAGAGGTCCACCTTGTGAGCCAGGAAAAACACCAAAGTTAAGCTTTTTTTGAAACTCTTCACTTTCATTGGAAAGAATAATTCCTGATCTAGGACCTCTTAAGGATTTATGCGTGGTGCTGGTAACAACATGGGCAAATGGTATTGGGCTAGGATAAACCCCACCAGCGACCAAGCCAGAAACATGAGCCATGTCTACTAATAAGTACGCACCAACATCGTCGGCTATTTTTCTAAACCTTGGCCAATCAACTATGCCCATATATGCAGAAAAGCCAGCTATTATCATTTTTGGTTTTTGTTCTTGAGCCAGTCTTTCAACTTGGGCATAATCTATTTTTTTTGTTTCTGGATCGAGACCATATTGGATTGCATTGTAATTTCTTCCAGAAAAATTTACTTTTGCACCATGAGTTAGATGTCCACCTTGATCAAGCGCCATTCCAAGGATAGTATCGCCTGGCTCAAGTAGGGCTAAAAAAACGGCTGCATTCGCAGAAGCTCCAGAGTGAGGCTGCACATTGGCAAATTTTGCTTTAAATAATTGCTTTGCCCTCTCTATAGCTAGTGTTTCAGCTCCGTCTACAAATTCACATCCACCGTAATATCTTTTTGTTGGGTAGCCTTCAGCGTATTTATTCGTTAGTACACTACCTTGTGCTTCAAGAACTCTCTTCGATGCATAATTTTCCGATGCTATTAACTCGATGTGCTCCTCTTGTCTAGTTTGCTCAGCTTCCATGAATTGGGCAAGCTCGGCATCGTATTCATTTAAGGGTTGATTTAAAGTTTCTCTAAAAAAGTTCATTAAGGTTTTTTATGTACAAATTTTCTTTTTCTTGACGGATTGCAAGCCTTGCAGATTTCACACTCTAGGCCATAACAAGCTCTTGCCGCACAAAAATTTCTTGCATACATAATAATTTGAATATGGAGTTTATTCCAATCTTCTTCTGGGAAAAACTTCTTTAAATCCTTTTCAGTTTGTTGAACGTTTTTGCCGTTTGTTAAACCCCAGCGCTGAGCACAGCGATGAATATGTGTGTCAACAGGAAACGCAGGTACACCAAAAGCTTGAGAAACTACCACACTAGCTGTTTTATGGCCAACACCAGGCAATTGCTCTAGATCCTCAATATTTTGCGGCACTGAACCATCATATTTTTCTACAAGAATTTGCGATAGTCGTTTGATAGCTTTTGATTTTTGCGGCCCAAGTCCACAAGGTTTAATGATTTCATAGATTTTGTTTACGCTTAGAGTCATCATTTTCTCTGGTGTTTTTGCAACTTTAAACAATTTTGGTGTAATTTGGTTAACTCTTTCATCTGTGCACTGAGCTGAGAGTAAAACGGCAATCAATAGGGAGTAAGCATTATCGTGATCCAAAGGCACGTCTGGTTTAAGAAAATTAGCATCTAGAATCTTTGTTATTTCCCGTAATTTTTCGCTTTTTTTCAATGTCTCAAAAGTTGCTTAGCTGTGTATTTCATATATTATAGTGGTATTAATGACTTAGGGAGAAAGTTATGAAATATATTATTACACTTCTAATTCTTTTTAGTTCTTTTTCTTTCACGCAAGAAAATTCATTAGATGAGGTGGAAGAACTTGTAACGACAGCTTTTCGTTCTGAAGACGAATTACAAAATACAGCATTAGCGGTTTCTGTCGTTAGCGCAGAAGATATTGAATCTAAAAATCTTAAAGAGTTTGCTGATTTTCAGTATAGCATTCCAGGATTAACCTTTTTTAAAGGTAATTTTTCAGCTTCATCAGTCTCATTGCGTGGGTTAACAAATTATTGCGTTGGAGGCTCATGTGCAGGTATTACTACTTATCGTCTAGATGAAGTTAATCAGAGTGGTTTGGCAATGGCAATGAATGAGCTTTATGATGTTGAATCTTTTGAGGTTCTAAGAGGACCACAAGGAACTTTATTTGGAGGAAATAATCCAGGAGGAACATTTGTCATAAATAGTGTATCTCCAGGCGATGATGCCGATGCTTTTATCGAAGTTCAAACAGGTGATTTAAATTTACTTAGAGTTACCGGTGCTCTCACCCTTAATCCAGGAGGTGATTTTAGAACTAGGATGTCATTTAGATCTGTCAACAGGGATGGCTATGTAGATAACCTTTACAATAACACTAAGATCGATGATAGGAATCTCTTTGGTGCAAGAATAAAATCAATATGGGATATTAGCGAAGATACTTCATTACAACTCTCATTCATGGTGAATAATGAAGAAGATAGTCGTTTTAGAACTGGACAATCACACTGTAACTCAAACCCGCTTATGGGTTGTGATCAGTGGGGTGATGAGCTTCCTGATAGAGGAGTTAGAGCCAGTGGTGTTTCTTTATTTGCAAACGTTGACTGGATAACAATGAATTACCCTGGGAGCTTGGTTGCATCCGACATAACACTCAATACTGACGCAGGTGTTGTACTTCCAGTGCCTTATGAATCAACTAACGTCCAATTTAACCCAAAACAAATGAGAGATGACTACAGCGCAGGCTTAAGCCTCAATCACACGCTCAACGCTAATTGGGATGTAAGTTTAATTTCTACCTTCTTTATGCAAGATTATTTCCATGCACAAGATTTAAATGGAACTGTGCCAACCTTACCGTACAGGATGGGTGATGTAACTGCTAATGTAATGACAAGTGGATACAGAACATATGATAGAGACATGGCAGTCGACAACTCCCAGTTCGACTACAGAGAAAACACTCATGAGTTAAGATTTACATCTAATTTTGACGGGCCATTTAACGTTCAATTGGGAATTTACCATCAGCTCTATAGATATTTTACAAACTATAAAGTCGAGACACCGGGCATACATTACTATTCAGAAGTTGGCTTGGGTCCAATCGGTAGAATGTATCCAGAGCTTGCAAATTTTGGTGGCTTGCCTTTCTGGTCAACTTTCTTACTAACATATAGTGGTGCTGCAGAGGACAATATCCGAAGTGGTATTGGAGCTGCTGCAGTAAATTATGTTGCAAATGACCCTACCACTCCAGCTCAAGTTGCAGCTCTTACAGCTCAGTTTCTTGCTCAAGGTGCTTGCACCAATCCAGCAACAGATTGTGCAGCATTAGCTCAACTTGCATTAGTTGGCGCCGCAGTAGAATTGCCCTCTGTTGTGCTAGCAGGTACACAATTGGGTGTTCAAGCTTCATTGGACGCTGCAAGGAATAATGTTATGCAACTCGCAAGCTTAGGCCTAATGACACCTCAACTACCAATGTGGCAGAGAAACATAGGGCAGTACGACAAAGGTTTTAGAACAACAAATGCAGTTTATGCTGAGGGAACCTATGACCTAAATGAAAAAACAAAAATTAGAGCAGGCCTTAGGTTTAACAGCTTTGACTTTGATCAATATGTTTTTAGTGGACTTACAGATATTGGCCCTGGTGGTATTCTGGCTGGCTATAACGGTACTATTAGTGGATTTCCAATTGTTCCTGGACGTTCTTCTTCAAATGAAGAAGTGACAGGCAGATTTATTGCAGATTACACTCTAGACAATGGCAATTTACTCTATGCAAAATATGACAGAGGTGTAAAATCAGGCGGATTTAACCCAACTGCAACTGATGGTATTACACAGTTTGATCCAGAGGTACACAACGTTTTTGAAGTGGGTTCAAAGAACCGATTTTTAGGTGGCGCTGTAACATTTAATGTTTCTGCGTACCTTAACGACATTTCAGATTTGCAAACTGTCAGAATTGAGGGCTTTTCTTCAACAACTTACAATATTGATGCACAAATTCTAGGGGTTGAAATAGAATCGCTCATTATACCTTCTGAGGGAGTAAGGATAGGCCTTGTAGTTGGATACAACCAATCTGAAATAGGAGATGGAGTTGTGGAATACGATCCAACTAACCCTTATGGCGTCTCCGCGGTATTATCGCCAGTACTGGATGGAGGCTTTGGTGTGTCTTATGCTCAGACAGATGTAGGTGTGGTATTCAAAAGTTTTGGAGCATCATGTATGGCACCATTTAATGCTCTATTAGGCGTACCTTGTGTTGATAGTGGCAGAAATTTTGAAAACCTCAGTGGAAACAGATTGCACCAAGTACCAGAATTGACCTCTCAATTAAGCGCTGAGTTTGATTTAGTAAATAATGATGCTGGATTACTAACGTTTAATGCTGATTACATTTATAGAGGAGATCATTATCTAACGCCGTTCAATAATGAATTTCAAAGAATTCCGGAATTCTCATTTACTAACGTTGGATTGAGATTTGATTCTAGTGATGGTAGATGGGGTCTTGATTTTTATCTTCACAATATAGAAGACAAAGATGTTGCTATGGGAGGTTTCCCTTCAACAGAAGCCAACGGTGGTAACACCAACGTTTTCTATATGGAACCAATGAATGGAGGTATTTCTCTTAGGTATAACTTTTAAAAGAAATAATATTCTATAAAATAAAACCTCCGCTATGCGGAGGTTTTTTTATGCCATTCATAGGAATAAATAGTTATATTGAAAAGCTAATTAAAGCTTTAAAAGAAGAAAATCTAGCAAATAAAGAAATGCTTGATAATTTCTTTCGATACATTGAAACAGATAATAAAATTTATCTTCAAGCAGCAAATAAGCAACTAAGAGAAATTCTTAAAGGAGCAGGCTTTGGTATTTTGCTGATTTTGCCTTTTTCACCCATTACAATTCCATTTTTATTCAAGCGAGCAGAAAAGCTGGGTATAGATATTATGCCTGCTTGGTATAAGAAACTTGATTTAAAAGAGGATCAAAACAAGTTAGAATAAGGTTTTCCGGAGGTAAATAATGAAAAACGTAGTTATAGTCGATAGTGTTAGAACAGGGCTAGCCAAATCACACAGAGGCACATTTAATATGACAAGAGGGGACGATATGCTCGCTCATTGTATTGATGCAATGCTTAAGAGGAACCCAAACCTTTCTCCTGAAATAGTAGAAGATGTCATCATGGGTTGTGGTAACCCAGAGGGGCCAACAGGACACAATATTGGCAGAAATGCTGCAGTTTTATCTAAGTTACCCATTACAACTGGTGGGACAACGGTAAACCGCTACTGCTCATCAGGTTTGCAAACCATCTCAATGGCAGCTGGACAAATCATGGCAGGTGGCTACGACACAATAATTGCTGGTGGTGTTGAACAGGTAACCCAAGTTTCTCCTGTAATGAACCTCAATGGTTTTGTAAACGAAAAATTAAACGAATCTGAGCCCGGAATATATTTCCCGATGGGACAGACTGCAGAAGTAGTAGCAAAAAGATATAAGGTTTCTAGAGAAGCTCAAGACGAATACTCTTTAGAAAGCCAGATTAGGACAGCAGCAGCACAAGAAGAAGGCAGATATGACGATGAAATTATACCAATGAAAACAAAAATGCTTTTAGTGAACAAAGAGACCGGTGATCAAACGGTTGTTGATGCCGAGTGTGTTAAAGATGAATGCAATAGGCCTCAAACCACACTAGAGGGTCTTGCTTTATTAAAACCTGTATTTGATCCAGAGAATGGCAGCGTAACAGCAGGCAACTCATCTCAACTTTCCGATGGTGCCTCGGTTACTTTGGTTATGTCAGAAGAAAAAGCATTGGAATTAGACTTGCAGCCAAAAGCTTACTTTAGAGGCTTTACTACTGTCGGCTGTCAGCCAGATGAAATGGGAATAGGTCCTGTTTTTGCGATCCCTAAACTCCTTGAAAGATATAATTTAAGCATTGAAGACATCGATTTATGGGAGCTTAATGAAGCTTTTGCAGTCCAGGTAGTTTACTGCCGTGATGAACTTGGAATATCTATGGAAAGGTTAAATGTTGATGGAGGCTCAATCTCAATTGGCCATCCATTTGGCATGACCGGCTCAAGGTTGGTTGGGCACTTAATAAGAGAGTTAGAAAATAGAGATAAAAAATATGGTGTTGTAACCATGTGTGTTGGTGGCGGTATGGGTGCTGCAGGATTATTTGAAAGATATCCAGCTTAGTGACAGTAAAAGAAAATCACCTAATTCAAAAATACTTTAATTCTCTAAAAAATGAATCATCTGCTATTTCATTAGGAATAGGAGATGATTCTGCTGAGATAAAATCCAAAGATACCTTCCTCACCTCAGTGGATACATCGCTGTCAGGCACTCATTTCCCAAAGGATTTGGATCCATTTTATATAGCCTATCGAAGCTTGATTATTGCCAGTAGCGATATATATGCCATGGGTGGCATTCCTCACTCATTCTTATTATCAATTACCCACCCTGATCCTAATGATGACTGGTTTAAAAAATTCAGCTCAGGCACTCAGGAATTTATTAATGACTATAAAGTGAGTATTGCGGGTGGTGATTTAACTCTGGGACCTTTGAGCATCTCTGTAACTTTTTTTGGCAATCCATTGCCAAGAGTTTTAAAACGAAGCTCTGCTAGACTCAACGAGAGTATTTATATTACTGGCAAGCTCGGAGCAGGATATCAAGGGCTAATAAAATATAGGGATTACGAAACTGATAACCAATTTTTACGACCAGATGTACCTAAAGATTTAGTTAAGCCTTTGAACCCTTACATTAATGCATGCATTGATATTTCCGATGGGCTAGTTATTGATCTTGAAAGGATATGCAATGCTTCTGAAGTGGGCGCACAGATTCAATACGATAAAGCTTTCATTACTGAAGGTATAGAAGATTTGATTAGAGGTGATGACTATCAGCTGTGTTTTACAGCCAACAGCAAACACCACGAAGAGATAAAAAAAATATCTCAAGATATCTATTGCATTGGGAAAATAAACAATACCAATAAGGTGAGTGTTTTTGATGGAGATCAAGAGGTTAATTTTAAAACCAAGGGTTGGGATTCTTTTAGTTTAAAAAATTCTTAATAGATTTTTCTATACCTATTTCATCCAAACCATTAATTGCTAAGATTTCATTTCTTGAACCGTGAACAGGAAATTCATCCTGTAGCCCTAATGACAACAAATTTGCTTCTGATTTAATTGAATAAAGGAATTCACCAACAGCACTACCAGCACCACCAACAGTGGTGTGGTCTTCAATGGTGACAATGTATTCATAATTTCGCGAGATTTCTTTTAAAGCATCTTCATCAATTGGTTTAACAAATCTCATATCGTACAATCCAAACCCATTAGACTGTGCTAATTTTGCAACGCGGTTTAAAAGCACCCCAAAGTTTAAAATACAGCATTTATTGCCATCGTATATTTTTCTGGATTTTCCAATTTCAATTAATTCATCAGAGGCAGTAATTAGCTGACCAACACCAGACCCTCTAGGATACCTAACAGCAGCTGGACCTTTATGTTGATAAGCTGAATTTAAAGCCAACCAAAGTTCGTTCTCATCGGACGGAGATAAGATCATTAGGTTTGGTATGCATCTCATGAATGCAAGATCAAAGTTACCTGAATGGGTAGGTCCATCCTCTCCAACAATTCCTGCTCTATCCAAAGCAAAAGTTACATCTAGATTTTCAAGACAAACATCGTGAATTAGTTGATCATATGCTCTCTGCAGGAAGCTTGAATAAATTGCCACAACTGGTTTCATGCCCGATAGTGTCAACCCAGCTCCAAAAGTAACAGAATGTTGTTCTGCAATGGCAACATCGTAGAATCGATCAGGAAATTTTTTTTCAAACTCAACCATACCTGATCCTTCTTTCATAGCTGGTGTAATGCCAATTAATTTTTTATCTTTGGCTGCTTGATGGCAAAGCCAATCGCTGAATATATCTTGAAATTTTGGTGAACTTGGTTTGGGTGTGGGCTCTATTTTAGATATAGCATGATATTTAATTCTTTCTTCTTCAGCTGGCTCAAAACCTGCACCCTTTTTGGTAATGACATGCAGCAAATATGGCTCCTGTTTCTCCAACATACGCTTAAGTGTTTTAACTAATAACGGAATATCGTGTCCATCTATGGGGCCAATGTAATTCAACCCGATATCTTCAAATAAAGTTCCTGGCATCATAGCGTGTTTTAATGTTTGCTTAACATTTCTTGAAAGGTGCAAAGCATATGGAAGCTGATCCAATACTTGCTTTCCACTTGACTTTAACTTTTTATATGTTTTCGATGCCCAGACATTGGCTAGATAGTTAGAAAGACCTCCGACATTTTTTGATATTGACATGTCGTTGTCATTTAAAATTATATTTAGGTCGTTACCTAAGTGTCCAGCATGCATCATTGCTTCAAAAGCAATGCCTGCAGTCATAGCACCATCACCAATTACAGCAAAATTTTTTAGATCTCTTTGCAGGGTTTTGTTGCCTTCATTCATACCAAGAGCAGCACTAATTGAGGTGCTTGAGTGACCAACACTCATTGCATCGTATGGTGACTCAGTGATTGCAGGGAAAGCGGCAAGCCCATTGAGTTGCCTAATCTTATTCATTTGTAGTTTTCTGCCTGTGAGAATTTTATGCGGGTAAGCCTGATGCCCTGTATCCCAAATAATTTTTTCATCAGGCATGTTCAAAACATAATGTAATGCAATGGTAAGTTCGATTGCACCAAGACCAGCACCAAAATGCCCTCCTGAATTAGCTACAGAATATAGTAAAAACTCACGAACTTCATCAGCAAGTTCTTGCAGTTGACCTACTTCTAAATTCTGTGTATCAACAGGCAAATGATTATCAAGCAATAGTTTTGATATTGGTAAATTGGCTGGAAAACTATCGAATTTTTTCATTATTTGACCCTTGAGAATAAATTCTCAATGTAAAACTTTAAAGGGTGATCCGATAATTTCAAATTGCTAATTATACCTAAAGCATCCTTTTTATTGTTTTTGAGTTCTTCTTTTGCAGCATCAATACCAAGCAGGAGAGGTAAAGTTTTCTTTTGCGCTAATAAATCTTTCTTAGCAGTCTTCCCCAAAATTTCGGTTGGTTGTGTCAAATCAATGATGTCATCAATAATCTGAAAGCTTAACCCAATAATCCTTTGCAAATCCGCCCATTCCTGCTTTAAGCATCCTTTAATTATCAAAGGTATATCCATAGCAGTCTCAATTAATAAGCTCGTTTTCAAGATATTCATTTCTATTATTTCCTCTTGTGTAGCCAAATTGTTTTCAAAGTATAAATCCATGAATTGGCCACGTATCATGCCATCTTGCCCAGTAGTTTTTGTCAGCTTGCTTATGATCATTATTTTTATTTCATCTCGAAAATATTTATCTTCAGCAATTAGTTGATATGACAGTGTTTGCAAGGCATCACCTATCAAAACAGCAGTGGAGTCATTGTATTTTTTATGCAGGGTAGCCAACCCTCTCCTTAAGTCATCGTCATCCATGCAGGGGAGATCATCATGAACCAAAGAGTAGGTGTGAAGCACTTCAAGTGCAGCAGCATAATTATCAAGCTGTTTGTAATTTAGTCCCAATGCATCTCCTGTTAGATAAAGTAGTATCGGCCTAACGCATTTTCCTCGCGTCTTTAAAGTATATCTCAAAGGCTCATCTACAATTCTAGATTCAGCACTAATGGCATTAAGCACACTATCAACTCTGCTGATAAGCACTTTTTCAAAATTGCTTTTATTTAGACTTGTCTTCGTTGAAAGGTTTGATTGTCCCATCTTCTGTTAAAATTTTTATTTTGTTTTCCGCTGACTCAAGCTCCTCTTGGCAAGACTTGATTAGTGAAATTCCTTTTTCGAATTTTTTAAGAGATTCCTCAAGGCTAGGCTCACCTTCTTCCAGAACTTT
The DNA here is from genome assembly GCA_003331605.1 of SAR86 cluster bacterium. Classification (GTDB taxonomy): domain Bacteria; phylum Pseudomonadota; class Gammaproteobacteria; order Magnimaribacterales; family TMED112; genus TMED112. Next base: position 28,351 of record QOPD01000004.1, on the reverse strand, counting down.
TACTATCTCTTCTAATTCTTTGATGGAGTCTTCAAATTTAGCCATTGTTAAATTCTAACTTAAATGGATGTAATTGCTATCAGCTTATTGGGCTTTAGATAGCTTTATGGAGCTATTCTCAACTACTGTAAGGAATGCCGGAGTAACTAATAGCGTTAGGATAGTACTAAAACCTAACCCCCAACAAATACTTATACCAAATGCTTGATACCATTTTACGGTAGATGTGCCTTCGTAGACTGCTTGGTTGAGCAAATCAACGCTGTAGCCTGAAGCTAAGAAAATCAAACCAAATATAGTTGTAATCGTTGTTAAAAGGACTGGTCTTAAGCGACTCAAGCAGGTTTCAGTGATAAGATCTTGAACACTAAAGCTTGGTTTTTCCTGCTTCAGCCTATTGTAGGTATCAATTAAGACAATATTATTATTCACCACAATTCCGGCCAAGCCCACTACAGCTGTTCCAGTCATTACAGTTGATGGTTCAACTTGCGCAATGGTCAAACCTAGAAACACTCCAGCAGTTGAAAATAAAACTGAAATTAAAATTATAAAAGGCTGTGCAATGCTATTAAATTGAGTCACCAAAATTATAAACATTAAGAACAGTGCTCCAATAAAAGCTAGGACAAGAAAACTGCTTGCTTCATCTCCTTCTTGAGTCAGGCCACCGAACCTAATTTCCATTCTTGGATCTTCAAAGCCCGTTTCAGACATCCAGGTTCTTATTTTCTCAATCTCATCGTATAGGTTGTAGTCTGGTTTGTTGATGCCACTTATCTCATGGTAATACTTCCCATCTATTTTATTTAATGAAGCCGCGTTTTGTCTTGCTTGTACATCAACGAAGCTTGAAACTGGGACTGGTCCATTTCTAGTATTGACTGTTATTAGATCTAAACTCGAAAGAGTTCTTTGGTCCGCAGGAAATCTAGCCCTTATATCAATTTCTTCTTTTGCATCATCTGGACGATATTCACCAAGCTTAATACCGCTGGTAACCATTTGTACAGCAGAACCAATATCAAAGAGATTAATGCCTGCTTGATAGGCTCTTTCTTTGTCTACATCTAATTTCCATTCAATTTTGTACTTAGGCATGGTATCAGCGAGACCAGTTATTCCCTCAATATTATTTTCCATATAGGCTCTTAGCTCAGCTGTTTTTTGATCGATTAATTCGCGATTTTCACTCAGCAAACGAATCTCAACCGGGGCTGTCCATTGGCCTGGTCCCTCTTGCACTTCTCTGATATTAACTTTATAACCTGCAGAATCTTTTACTGCTGCTCTTGCATTATTAAGAACATCAAATCCAGTAATATCGAGTGTTTTTGGATCTTCTACTAAGATATATCCACGGGCAACTCCATCGCCGCCGCCCCAACCTGAGTTTCTTACTGTAAGGAGAAGGTCGTCAACGCCCTCAAGACCAATAAGTTTTTCTTCAACCTCAATTGCCATATCTCTGGCTTCGTAAGGTGAAATATTTCCTCTTGCTTGAATGTTGACATTTATGATCCATGGGTCGATATTTGGAAAATAGACAAACGATTTCCCATAATTTCCTACAATGCCAACTGGTATCACAAAAAGCACAATGAACAGTGTGTAGAAGATTGTTTCTAAAGGATTCTTAACCGCAAAACCAATTGCTTTTCGATAGTTTCTTTTCATGAATGTATCGTCGCTATCGTTTTTTTGATCGTTCAGTTTCTTTTGTCTGCCAAAAAGCGAACCTATCGCTGGAGCAAACAATAATGCATAGGCTAAGGAAGCTAACAGAACCACAAAAACTGTTATTGGTAAGTAGCGCATAAATTTCCCGGACATTCCTGGCCACACCATCAAAGGTGTAAATGCAGCAAGAGTTGTAAGAACAGATGCTACTACTGGAGTAAACATCCTTTGTGCTGAATTTTGATAAGCTTCTTTACGTGATTGGCCTTCATCGATGAGCTTATCTGCATATTCAACTATGACAATGCCGCCATCGATCAGCATACCTAATCCTAAAAGCATGCCGAACATGACAAGGAAGTTGAATTCATAGCCGAGAAAATAGTAGAGCACTCCAAATGTTACAAGGAATGAAAAGGGGATAGCTATTCCTACAATCATTCCATTTCTTAACCCAAGAGTTGCAACTACTAAGACCATTACCAAAACTACTGCAGTGATGATATTGCCTTGTAGCTCATCAACCATATCTCCAGCAAATTGAGTAGTGTCTAAGCCCGGAGTAATCATTAAGTTATCTGGATATTCTTCTGTTATTAACTCAATTTCTTTTTCAACCTGTTTTGCAATATCAAGCTCGTTGAAGCCTGTTCTTTTTTTTATTGAAAGTGTTATCGCATCGTAACCATTAACTCTTGAAAAGCTTGAGGCATCTTTAAAAGTCCTTTTAATTTCTGCAACATCACCAAGTGTGACTACTTTAGAGCCTGAAGATTTTATAGGAAGGTTGTATACATCTTCTCTTGATTCAAAAACACTTGGAATCTCCACAGCAAACTTTCCTGAACCTGTATCTTGGAAACCGGCAGGTATCAAAACATTATTTGACCTCACTGCACTACCAATCTGAGCTAGAGTTACCCCAAGTGTCTCTAGTTTTGGTTTAGAAACTTCAACTTCTAGCAGCTCTTCTGGAACCCCATCAATAGATATTTCAAGAATGCCTGGAATTTTTTCAAGCCTTTCTTGGATTTCTTTGGCAACAAAAAAACCTGATCTTAAATTAGCAAAACCATAGACGCTGTACACTAAGATTGGCTGATCATTATCTGCAAATTCTTGTACTCTTGGGTCCTCTGCTTCAGGTGGCAATTGGTTTCTAATTTCAGAAACCGCCCTTTCCACATCTAGAATGGCTTGGTCAATGTCGTAGTCGACATCGTACTTAATTCTTACATAGGTGAAGCTTTGTGAGTTGACTGAAAATATTTCTTCCTGACCTTCAAGTCTCAGCATTCTATTTTCAATTGGTTTAGCAACTAAACGTGCCATATCTTCAGGAGAAGCCCCTTCTAGAAAGACACTTACATTGACCCATGGAAAGGAGATATTTGGATTGGAAGCTATTGGCATAGCAGCTCTGCCGAGCACACCGGCTATGATGCAGAACAACATAATTAAAAGAGTTGTTCTAAATTTATTTACTGCTGTTGAAACTATTCCCATTCTAGTTATCTATATAGTTAACTTCATCGTTCTCTTTGACAAAGCCCTGTCCTGAAACAATAATCCTAGCTGTTTCAGGCAATCCTGTTACCCATGCACCCTCTTTAGTATCCCTTAAGATTTGTACCACATCTATTTTTACGACACCCTCAACTACATATCCCAAAGCAACATCACCATTATCAGCCAGTAAAAAAGCAGAGCTTGGAATAAAGTGCGCTTTAACAGGATCGGTGTAAATCACTATTTCACCTGTTAACCCATCTTTAATTGTAGAGGAGGTATTGTCTAACTCTGTTTCAACTCTAAAGGTCTTAGTTTGTGCATCAGCCCCACTACTTACAAAGGTTACATTTGACTCATACTCCTCGCCAGAAAGAAATCTAACCAATACTTTTTGCCCAACCTTAACTTTAGAAACCAGCATTTCTGGAATATTGCCAACAATCTTTAGCGGAGATAATGAAATTAACCTCCCACAATTTTGACCATTTTGTAGCAGTTGACCTTCTTTTGCGAGGTATTCCACAAAACCATCAAAAGGTGCTTTAATTCTTGTTCTTTCTAATTCAATTCTTGCAGTCTCATAGTTTGTCTCAGAAGTTACAAGCGTTGAATCGGAAACCAACCCCTTTTTCTTAAGTTCTTTTTGAGACTGATATTCAATATCTCTTCGTTTAAAGTTAGCTTCTCGTTGCCCAGAGTCAAGCTGACATATAATGTCGCCTTTTTTTACAAAGTCGCCATCTTTGAAATTTACTTTAATAATTTTTTCTGATGTCTGAGATTTAAGATCAATCTTGGAGAAGGCTTCAGACTCACTCTTTGAAATTATGGGTAAGCTGTAATCTTGTGCAATAGAGTTGGATGTAAGCACTGTAAGCTTTTGCACAGGAGGTCTTTCGAATTCTCTTTCTTTGGGAGCAAAAAGACCTAACAACATCCAGATCAAAACTCCAGCCACAATAAATGCGGCCATTCTTATATTTTTTTTATTCATGTTTCTATTACTTTCAGATATAGATTTAAGTTGCTAAATCTTATACTTTTTCCTTAAATCTTTAATGTTGCCCTTGGCTAATTTTTTTGACTTATTTTTATCTTTTGCATAAGGGTCAAATAGATCAAATTTATATGTGTGTTCTTTTGACGTAACTTCAACATTATAATTCCACTTATTTTTTATGAAATCCAGGAATTTAATATCCCAGGAAACAAAAGCTCTACCATCTTCTTTCCAATATAGAATAAACTCAGGCAAATGTAGCAGAACAAAGTTATCATCTATTCCTGTCATTTTGATAATATCAAGACAATCTTCAGATGGCCTCCAATTCTTATCTATTATTCGTGGGACAGATTTTGTATCTATTTCAGCAGTATGCTGGGCCCATTTTAGCCGACAATATTCTATAAATTTAGAGTTATATGAAACCAATGCAGAACTCTTTTCTGACCAATAAATTATAAATTCATCCAACAGGCCATTAATAAACTCAGTATCAACCCCAGCCCTTTGTAAGACTTCAATTGCATCTTCAGATGGACTCCAGAATTTATCAATTTTATTGCTTCTATTGTTTAAGGGCGTTCTAATTTTTGTTTTCTTGATGGTTGTAGATAATGTAATTATCTGATTGGCATCATCGAATTCAATAAGCCCTTGCTCCACTAGAGATTTAATAGAATTACCAACATCTTCACTTGATAAGTATGGAAATTCTTCAATAATTGTTTGTAGCTTAGTATCTGCATTAATATCTTTGACATATTGATAAATCAAAGCAGATTTAAGTCCTAACTTTTTGGCATATTCAATATTAATTTTATGATGCTTATCCAACTTTTCTTCTTTTCTTTACAGCATTAGATAATTGCAGGAGCAGTTGTTTGGTTTCTTCAAAATTTATGCATGCGTCGGTAATGCTTTTACCGTATTCCATATTTTGTGATATTGATTGATTGCCTTCTTTAATGTGGCTTTCAATCATAGCACCAATAATATTTTTATTTCCTGCACTAATTTGTGCGCAAACAGACTCGCAGACTACTTTCTGATTTTCATGGTTTTTCAACGAATTGCCGTGACTGAAATCAATCATTATATTTGGACAGACATCTGATTTTTTTAATTCATCGATGCATAGATTGACATTTTGGGCATCGTAATTTGGCGTTTTGCCACCTCTTAAGATAATGTGTGTATCGTCATTCCCTGATGTCTTAAAAATAGCTACCTTGCCTTGTTTTGTTGTGCCCAAGAACACGTGTTGGTATTGTGCAGATTTTAGCGCATCAACTGCTGGTTTAAATTCACCAAAAGTAGAGTTTTTTACTCCTACAGGGCATGATAGTCCCGAAGTAAGCTCTCTATGAACTTGGCTTTCTGAGGTTCTAGCTCCTATTGCCCCCCAGCTCACAAGGTCAGATATATATTGTGGTGAGATTAAATCCAAAAATTCTGATCCTGTTGGCAAGCCTAGTTCTGAGATATCTAATAGAAGTTTTCTAGCTATTCTCAAGCCATCGTTAATTTTAAAAGAGTTGTCTAGTCTTGGGTCATTAATCAGACCTTTCCAGCCGATGGTTGTTCTTGGTTTTTCAAAGTAAACACGCATTACGATAAGAATTTCTTCTTCAACATTAGGTGAAAATTCCTTTAATAAATTGGCATATTCAATTGCTGAATTTGGATCATGTATTGAGCAGGGCCCAACTACTACAACTAATCTGTCATCAAGGTTGTGCAGAATTTTGCTAATGTTTCTTCTGGCACCAAATACAAGCTTTGAAACATCTTTAGAGAGAGGAATCTCTTCAGTAATCTCCGCAGGTGTTGAAAGCTCCTCTCTGGAAAGAATTCTGCTGTTATCTGTTATATACATAATTAATAAGGATATAAATTTTACACCAACTGACTGTTCATTTGGTTTATTTTTGGCGTAAATAAAAGTATTTAAGATCTTTACGCTAAAAACACAATATTTAGTATTTTAATTCAATTTTATATACAATATGTTGTGTATGGTTACAGCTCAAGAAATTCAATTACCAACGGTAAAAGGTAACGAAGTAAACCATTTGCCTGAAAATCTTTACATTCCGCCTAAAGCATTATTGCTTTTGCTTGATGTTTTTTCTGGGCCAATGGATTTTCTTTTGTACCTAATCCAAAGAAAAAATTTGGATATTCTTGAAATTGATCTTGTAGAAATAACCGATCAGTACATAGCCTACATAGATCTAATGGAAGATTTTGAATACGAGCTTGCAGGCGATTATTTAGCAATGGCAGCATATCTTGCTGAAATCAAATCGAGAATTCTTCTACCAAGATCCGAAGAAATTGATGAAGATGATGGCGATCCAAAAGCAGAGCTTTTAAGAAGGCTACAGGAGTATCAAAGGTTTAAAGAAGTCTCAGAAAAATTGGATGCCATCCCCAGAGTTGACAGAGATATTTTTCCAGCCTCAAGCCAATTACCTGAATTCGAACTTCCCAAGCCTGCAAATACATATGAAAAGTCAGATTTATCTTTCGCTCTAAAATCCATGATGGATGAGATGGCAAAACTTTCTAGCCATAAAGTAAAACTGGAAAATATAACGGTAGAATCAAAGATGAAGCTAATGCTTGATAGTCTAAAATCCCGCGATTTTATTTCATTACCAGAGCTGATTGTTAAAGGGGAGTCAAAACTTGCTGTCTCAGTCATTTTGGTTGCAGCCTTGGAGCTAAACAGGAAAGGCTACATTGAAATAGTTCAAGGAGAATCGTTTGGTGAAGTGTATTTTAAAAGTGCAGAGGAGGTTGTTCACTAGTGGATATTAAGCAAAGACTCGAAGCAATACTGTTGGCGTCAAATAGACCTCTGAAAATTTCAGATTTTTTAGAGCTTTTGGAGCTAGAGTCTGGCGATGAGGCAAGGGTGGTCGCAGCACTATATGAGTTGCAAGATGAGTACAAAGAAAGATCCTTAAATCTTGTAGAGGTTTCCACTGGATTTAGAGTGCAAATCGATCAAGCGTTTTCAAATGACATTGCTAAGCTATGGGAAGTAAAGCCACTTAAATTATCAAAAACAACTCTAGAAACACTTTCTATCATTGCTTACATGCAGCCAGTTACAAGAGGAGATATCGAAGAAATTAGAGGAGTGGCCGTGGCCACAAATGTTATAAAGCTTTTGATTGACCAGGGATGGATAAAAATCAAAGGGTACAGAGATGTTGCCGGCAGGCCTGCATTGTTTATTACAACCCAAAAGTTCCTAGATGATTTTTCAATGAAATCCATCTCAGACCTTCCTGTATTACCAGAGTTGCCTGATATTCCAAATATTTCACCCGAGCTATCTCTAAAAGATGAAGCAAAAGAGCAGCCAATCCAAGAAACCTGAAGAAAAACTTCAAAAGTATCTTGCTAACTATGGGTTTGCCAATCGACGTAATGTTGCCGATCTAATTAAAGAATCTTTCGTTCGCGTTAATAGTAAGAAAGGCAATGTAAATACATTAGTAAAAACTGGTGACGTCGTAAGCGTTGATGGGGAGGAGCATGTAATTGATTTAAACCCTGAAGTTGAGCTCTTAATTTACCATAAACCTGTGGGCCAGGTTTGCTCTTCAAAGTCACGAAAACTAAATGAAAGCGTATTCAGCTCAATCCCGCCAAGAAAAAAAGGTAAATGGATTATGGTTGGTAGGCTTGATATCAATACCTCCGGACTATTGCTTTTTACAAATTGTGGAAATTTTGCAAATTTTCTAGCTCATCCAAGCAGCAGCATTGATCGAGAATATTTGTGTCGGGTCTACGGAGACATAAATGATAAAAAAATTGATAAATTATTATCGGGTGTAAAGCTAGATGGACAGGATGCAAAGTTTTCAGATATTGTGCCTGTAAAAAAACATGGTAAATCAAGAAACCACTGGTTTTATGTGTGTTTATTCTCTGGTAAGAATAGGGAAGTCAGGCGTCTTTGGTCGTCTCAAAAATTGACAGTAAACAGGCTTATAAGAGTCAGGTATGGATCGTTTATTCTGCCTGAAAATTTAAAAATTGGCGGATGGCGTAAAGTTTCAAAAAAAGATCTTAGTAAATTTAATAATTTATACGCTAATACTTAGTCTACCGTATCGACCATTTAATTATTGTACTTACTCTAATATCACGCCAAGCTTCTTTATCCATGGACCAAACCATAATCGTATCACTGGCACTTGAGATATTTAAAATTCTTGAGCTTGATGGAACTAATTCAGGATTGAGAGTTGAGGGCATTGAGCGAATTTCACCTGTATCAATTTTCTTGAATTCGATGATGACAACACCTTTTTTTAAATTTTCAATAAGCTCATTCACTGAAATCATATGCTAAACCTGTAGAGTTATTTTCTTTAGATAAAAGCCATAAATAGTCTATAGCCCTATCAGTCGGTGTTTTTAGTGATAATGGATCCTCAGCAGGAAATGCTTGAGCACGCATTGCAGTTCTTGTGGCTCCAGGGTTATAAGAGTTAATTCTCATTTTATTTTCGTACTCGTCTGCTAAAACTTGCATAAGCCCTTCAATAGCAAATTTTGAAACACTATAACTTGTCCAGAAAGCACGACCCTTTCTTCCCACTCCTGAAGAAGTAAAGATAATCGAAGGGTTTTTTGCTTGCAGGAGCAAGGGGAGACAAATTTGAGTAAGTAAAAAATTGCTTTCGAAATTTACTCTCATGACCGTTTGTAATTGATTTTCCGATGTGCTGATTAAAGGCGAAAGGTAGCCTAAAATACCAGCAATATAGGCTATTCCATCAAGTTTGTCATATTCCTCATATAGTGCTTCACCAAGCTTTTGATAATCACTTCCCTTGGCTTTTAAAAAATCAAATTCAATGACTAATGGGTTAAGGTTGTGCTTTTTATTAATTTCATCTTGGACAGAATACAGTTTCTTTACATCTTTGGACAGCAAGATAAGGTTTGCTCCATATTCGGCTGCAGCCACTGCTACCTCTCTTCCAATTCCAGACCCTGCACCTGTAACTAAGATATTGTTTCCCTCAAGAAAATTTTTGGAAGGAGAGAATCTCTTTACTTTTTTAATATCCATTCTCTTAATTCCTCTGCATTGTTTGCTATGTAGTCGGCTCCCCAATGAGTTGGGTCATCTTCTGCATACCCCCATGAGCATGCTATGGTTTTTGTGCCAGCATTTTTTCCAGTCTCAATATCCCTGCGATGGTCACCAACATAAAACGATTCTTCTAGATCAGCATCAAGTTTCGTTGCTGCAAGCACTACGCCCTCAGGATTTGGTTTAGCTTCAGAAACGTGATCTGGACATATGATGGCATTGGTTTTTTTATCCCAACCCAATTTTTTGATGATTGGACCAGTGTATCTCCATGATTTATTGGTGACTATGCCCCAAGGTATACCTTTTTTTTCAAGGTCGTCCAACATTAATTCTACGCCATGGTATAGCACTAAATTTTCGGTTAATCTCCTCTCATATTTTGAAAGAAACTTATATTTAAGGTCATCAATTTCTTGGTCTGAGCACGCTTTAAAACAATTTTTTAGAATTAGAGTCGCTCCTCGTGATGAAAATTTTCTAACAGGTTCAAAATCTACTAATGCCTCATTAAGCTCTGATTTTAATTCATTAACAATTGTATGAAATGTAAGCCCAGTATTTAGCAGAGTACCATCTAGATCAAATATTGCAGCTTTATTTTTGTGTGGCATGAATGATGTAATTGACAGAAGTATCGTTTGTTATCTTTGCTATGTCTAAAAATGGTAGGTACAGCATGCCTTTAATTTCTTTAAATTCTAAATTGGCATCATCAATATAACCTTTCAGTTCAGAAGGTTTGATTAGTTTTTCATATTCATGTGTACCTCGAGGCAAAATATTAAGAATATATTCTGCTCCAAAGATAGCTAGCATTAGTGATTTTAAATTTCTGTTTATTGTTGAGAAAAAAACATGACCATCCTTCTTTAATAGCTTTTGACAATCGGTGACGACTTTATTTGGCTCTGGTACATGCTCAAGCATCTCTAGACATGTAATAACATCATATTTCTCTCCAGTTTCTGCAAGATCAGACGATGAGATTTTTTGGTAGTTAATATTTAATTTGGTTCTTTGTGCCCTTACCTTGGCGACATTTAAAGGCCCATCTGCAAGATCAATTGCAGTCACATTGGCTCCTTTTTTTGTAAGTGATTCAGCAAGAATGCCACCGCCACAACCTATATCTAGCACATCCAATCCCTCTAAATTTATTTTTTTGGAGATATACTCTGATCGCAAGGGATTAATTAAATGAAGTGGCTTAAATTTTCCATTTGGATCCCACCATTCATCAGCAAGCTTAGAAAATTTATCTAATTCGTTTTGATCAAAGTTATTCATGATAAAGTATATTTTTACAAAATTTAAAAATCTTTTTCTATGATTTTGGGCGCATTAAAACCAACCAGCCAAGGTGATAAAAGATCTACCTTACACCCTGAGACAATTAAACCACTTTTAGATATGGGTATAAACATCATTTTTGAAAGAAGTCTTGGAAAAGATATAGATATTGATGATGAAGTTTTTGAAGCCATAGGCGCAAGACCCGTTTCAAGAGATGAGTGCTTACAATCCAGTCAAGTCATTTATTCAAGTTCAACGCTTAATAAAGAAGAAATAGCAAAGTTGAAAAATGAAACTGTTTTTATTGGGCTGCTCAACCCATTTGAAAACCGAGAACAATTTAAATATTTTGCAGATCAAAATGTTACGGCAATATCAATGGAGTTTATACCTAGGATAACCAGAGCACAAAAAATGGATGTTTTAAGCAGTCAATCAAATTTAGCAGGATATGTGGCAGTGATTGAGTCTGCTAAACATCTACAATCAGCTCTGCCTATGATGATGACCGCTGCAGGCACGCTTAAACCAGCAAAAGTATTTGTGATTGGAGTCGGTGTTGCAGGCTTACAAGCGATAGCTACAGCAAAAAGGTTGGGAGCAAGGGTTGAAGCTTTTGATACAAGACCAGAAGTAGAAGAACAAGTAAAATCATTAGGAGCAAAATTTGTAAAGATTGATCTTGGAGAAACAAAACAAACTAATCAAGGCTATGCGAAAGAACTATCCACTGAGCAGCTAAAGAAACAGCAAGAATTGCAGCAAAAAGTGTGTGCCAACTCAGATATTGTAATTACAACAGCACAGATATTTGGTAAACCTGCTCCAAGGCTAATAAATGCTGAAACAATTTCAAAGATGAAGAAGGGCAGCATTATTTTTGATATGGCAGTTGAGTCTGGAGGAAACGTTGAAGGTTCCGTAAAAGATTCTATTGAAGAAGTGAAAGGAGTAAAAATTTTGGGCTTTTCAAATTTACATTCGTATGTAGCTAATCATGCCTCATTTGCCTTAAGCAATAACCTTAATAATTTGCTCCTAGATTTTTATGATAAAGAGTCTAAAAAGTTTGTGGTTAACTTAGATGATGAGGTTCTGGCATCGGCTGTTTTCACAAAAGATAAGGAAATAATAAAAGAGGATTTTAGGTGATATGGAAATTTATTTATTACTATTTTTTATTCTAATACTTTCGATATTCCTCGGTTTGGAATTAATTTCGAAAATCCCCAGTACACTTCATACACCTTTAATGTCTGGAGCTAATGCAATTAGTGGGATAACCCTAGTTGGTGCTCTGACGTTGGATACTGGATCTAACCTTCAATCTGTGTTGGCATTTTTTGCAATCTTATTTGCTTCAATCAATGTGTTCGGTGGCTATTTGGTAACAAACAGAATGTTAAAAATGTTTAAGAAGAAATGATGAGTGTAGATTTAAATTTTCTGCAACAGATAGGGTACGTTTTTTCTGCCATGCTCTTTATTTATGGATTAAAGATGCTGGGCAAAGAAGATACAGCAGTTAAAGGGAATGTAATTTCTGCTTTAGGCATGTTGCTGGCTTTATTGGTTACTTTTGGAAATATTCTTAACCCTGTATTAATTTTTTCAGCAATATTAACAGGTGGAGTAATAGGCTCTATTTTTGCTATCAAAGTAAAAATGACATCAATCCCTGAAATGGTCGCTTTATTCAATGGTTTTGGTGGCTTATCTTCATTCTTTTTAGCATGGTCAGAATTTAATACCTATGCATCTGTAAGCGTAATTTTATTCGTAACTTGTCTAACGGTATTTATTGGTGGAGTCACCTTTTCTGGTAGCTTAATTGCATATTTCAAATTATCTGAGATTTTTAAAGGCTCAAGCAAAACTTTAAATACGATCTCTAGATGGTTATTGATAGTTTTTTTAGGTTATTTAGCAATAGCTATGCTGCAAGTTATTTCTTCCTCTTTTGGTTTTTTTGTTTTTGATTTTGAAATCATTAAGATAGTCTTTTTAGGACTTCTGGTAATCTCACTTTTATCGGGTTTGGCATTCGTTTTGCCAATAGGGGGTGGAGATATGCCGGTTGTGATCTCTTTACTTAATTCATTGTCTGGGATTGCTGCTGCAATGGCAGGGATTCTTTTATCAAATACTGCACTTATTGTTGCAGGTTGTTTGGTTGGAGCATCAGGGTTAATTTTGACTTTAATAATGGCCAAATCTATGAATAGAACTTTGTTTAATATATTTTTTGTAGGGTTTTCTGACACAGGAGTATCTGGGGGCGAAGTTGAAGGAGAAGTTAAACCTATTTCTGCTGAAGATACTTTTTTAATCTTGGAAGCTGCTTCATCAATACTGGTTGTTCCAGGCTACGGCATGGCGGTGGCTCAAGCTCAACACGTAGTGAAAGAGCTTGGTGACTTGCTTGAGGAAAATAACGCTGAAATTTCATATGGCATACATCCAGTAGCTGGCCGCATGCCTGGACATATGAATGTTCTCTTAGCAGAGGCCAATGTATCCTACGATAATTTATTTGAGCCGAAAGATTTAAATCCAAGAATGGAAACAGTTGATGTTGTTTTGGTCATTGGAGCAAACGATGTAGTCAATCCATCAGCTACTGAGCAACCAGGCTCTCCTATATACGGGATGCCAATTATAGAGGTGCATAAAGCTAAAACTGTTGTAGTTTTGAAGCGTTCAATGTCTTCTGGTTTTGCCGGGGTGCAAAACCCACTTTTCTTCAAAGAGAATACTCGAATGCTATTTGGTGATGCCAAAGAATCTATATCTAAATTAGTGGCAGAATTTAAGGAATAATGCGCATTTCAGCCGATGGCTGTGCTAATATATTTCAGTGCAAGAGTTCGCCAAAGAAGTCCTTTCAGTTGACATAAAAGATGAGTTAAAAAAGTCTTATTTGGATTATGCTATGAGCGTAATCATAGGCAGAGCTTTGCCAGATGCCAGGGATGGTATGAAGCCTGTTCATAGACGAATTCTCTATGCAATGCATAAGCTTTCAAATACCTACAATAAGCCATACAAAAAGTCTGCAAGAGTTGTTGGTGATGTTATTGGTAAATACCACCCTCATGGTGATTCCGCAGTCTATGATGCTATTGTCAGAATGACTCAAAATTTTTCGTTAAGGTATCCGCTGGTTGAGGGTCAGGGAAATTTTGGAAGCATTGATGGTGATTCAGCTGCAGCAATGAGATACACAGAGATCAGAATGGAAAAGATCACTGATCAAATATTGGCTGATATAGAAAAAGAGACAGTGACTTACTCTCCAAATTACGATGGTTCTGAGGATATTCCTGATGTGTTGCCAACTAGAATCCCAAATTTACTTATCAACGGATCGTCGGGAATCGCCGTTGGCATGGCAACAAATATCCCTCCTCACAACCTTAATGAAATTCTTGATGCCTGCATTTATATGTTAGAGAACGAAAATTATGTTATCGACGATTTATTACAAATTGTTAAAGGACCTGACTTTCCTTTAGGTGGAATTATTACTGGAATTGATGGTATAGAGCAGGCCTATAGAACCGGCCAAGGTAAAGTTTATGTAAGAGGTAAAACAGCTTTTGAAACCGTTAAAAATGGAAAAGAGGCAATAATAATTACAGAAATTCCTTTTATGGTTAACAAAGCGAGAATGCTTGAGAGGATTGCAGAACTTGTCAAAGAAAAGAAACTTGAGGGTATTGGTGAAATAAGAGATGAATCAGATAAAGATGGAATGAGAGTTGTAATTGAATTAAAGAAGGGAGAGGTGCCAGAGGTGGTACTTAATAATCTCATCAAAAATTCTCAACTTGAACAGGTTTTCGGCATCAATAATGTGGTTCTTGTAGATGGAAGACCAAAGCTATGCAACCTGCAAGAGCTACTTGAAATTTTCTTAAAGCATCGAAAAGAAGTTATAACAAATAGATCTTTATATGAACTAAGACAAGCTAAAGACAGAGGTCATATTGTTGAAGGGCTCATAGTCGCAATTGCGAATATTGATGAAGTGATAAACATCATTAAAACATCAGAAAATACCAAAGTTGCAGCAGATAGATTGTGTGAGCAGAATTGGTCTGCAGAAACAATAAAACCACTCTTGGATAAGGTCAATGACCCAGATATTTGCAAACCTGAGGGTTTAGAGGATGGGTTTGGGTTAGATGGAAATAAATATAAATTATCCATTGTTCAGGCAAAAGCCATCTTAGAATTAAGATTAAGCAGGCTAACAGCTCTTGAAACCGATAAGCTTAATGAAGAATATCAGGAATTAGTAAAGCAAATTAAAGAATTGCAAGATATCCTCTCTAATGAATCCAGATTAGTTGCAGTAGTGAAAGAAGAACTGCTAGAAGTTAAGGACGCATTTGGTGATGAAAGAAGAACTGAAATTATTGAGCGAAGATTGACTATAGACGATGCCGATTTAATTCCAGAAGAAGAGAGAGTGTTTACAATCTCTAATAATGGATTTGTCAAAACACAACAATTGGCTGAATACAGATCTCAAAGAAGAGGCGGAGTAGGAAAAACTGCTTCTGCACTTAGAGATGAAGATTTCATCAAGCAGGTATTGGTTTTAAATACTCATGTTCAAGTACTATGTTTTACCACTAAAGGTAAAGTGCATTGGCTTGAGATCTATAAGTTACCAGTAATGACGAGGACGGCTAAAGGTAGACCAATTTCTAATGTTCTTCCATTAGAGGATGATGAGCAGGTCACTTCATTTTTGCCTGTAGAAGAATACAAAGATGGTCATTTTGTACTTATGGCAACTAAGAATGGTGTTGTGAAAAAGACTGCACTTACAGCTTTTGAAAAGAGATATGCACCAGGCTTAAGAGCAATTAATTTAGATGAAGGAGATAAACTTATCGGAACAATTATTACCAATGGTAAGGATGAGGTTTGTCTTGCATCAAAATCAGGAAAAGCCATCCGATTTAAAGAGAGTGATGTAAGGGCAATGGGCAGATCGACTCGTGGAGTAAAAGGGATGAATATCTCAAAAGAAGATAAAGTAATCTCAATGATTAAAGTGAACCCAGAATCAAACCTGCTAACTGTAAGCGAAAATGGTTATGGAAAGAGAACAAATATTTCAGAGTTTAGTGGTCAAAAAAGAGGCGGAAAAGGTGTTATAGCCTTAAATACCTCAACTAGAAATGGAAAAATGGTCTCTGCTGTTCAAGTGCTTGACGGTGATGAGGTTATGTTGATTGGTAATAGAGGTACTTTAATTCGTACTCAAGTTGATCAAATAAGCGTCATTGGTAGAAATACCCAAGGAGTAAGAATTGTTTCTATTCGTGAAGGCGAAAAACTTGTTGATGCGGTAGGCTTTAAAGAAAGTCTTGATGAAGAAGAGAGTTCATAACTTTTCTGCAGGCCCAGCTATTCTGCCTGAAGAAGTCCTAAATGAAATAAAAGATGAGTTTAGTGGTTACCAAGATATTGGCTCAACGATCATTGAAATAAGTCATCGAGATAAAACCTTTCTTGAGATTGCAAAAAATGCTGAAAGTTCTGTAAGGAGACTTTTAGATCTAGATGATGATTATGAAGTTTTATTTATGCAGGGTGGTGCAACATTGCAGTTCTCACTCATTCCTCTTAATTTCGCCTCAAAAAACGCAAGAGCAAGTTATGCAGAAATTGGTTCATGGTCATCTAAGGCAGTTAAAGAGGCATCAAAGATATGTAATTTAGAAATTTGCCATAGCTCTAAAGAAACTGGATTCAATGAGATTAAAGACCTTTCTGGATGGGAGATTAGCAGCAATAGTAAGTTTGTACATTATTGTAAGAATGAAACTATTCAAGGCATTCGAATACCTTATGATCCAAGTTTTCAAGTGCCTGCATTTGTAGATATGAGCTCATGCTTATTTTCAGAAGATATAGATGCAAAGAGATACGACTTTATTTATGCTTGTGCACAAAAAAACTTTGGGCCCTCTGGCATTACATTAATTATTGCAAGGAAAGCCCTTCTCAAAAAATGTGATCAAGATCTTCCAAATATATTAAGGTATGACATGCATGCTCAAGAAAATTCTCTGCTGAATACACCCAATACTTTTGCTTGGTATGTAGCTGGCAAAATGTTTGATTGGTATGAAAAAAATGGTGGTGTCAAAGAGATGGAAAAAAGATCAATTGAGAAATCACAGATTCTATATGACCTGATTGATTCAGGCGAATTTTATCAAAACCCTGTACTCAAAAGCCAGAGATCAGTAAATAATGTGGTCTTTACAATTAGAGACAGCAATTTAGAGCAATTATTTTTAGATGAGGCTAAGAAGCAAGACCTGTTTTATTTAAAGGGCCATAGATCGGTAGGTGGGATGCGTGCCAGTATTTATAATTCTATGAAAAAAGAGTCAGTAGTAGCGCTTAGAGATTTTATGCAAGATTTTGAGAAACAATATGGATGATCAAAAAACATTAGTATTTATTCGAGAAGAAATTGATTCAATTGATGCTGAGATTATCGCTTTACTTGAATCTCGATTTAATCTTACAAGAGAAATCGGGCGTATAAAACGCAGCCTTGATAGAGCTTTATTTGATGAAAGCCGAGAAGAAGAAATTCTTAAAAAGATAGATGAACTTCCATTGATTTATCCTAAACATGATTTGAAAGCAATTTTCAAATCAATAATGAAGACCTCCTTAAACCAGCAGAAAGTTGATGAATAGAATTCTAATTGTAGGAGGAGGTTTTATGGGCTACTCACTTTCTATGGCCTTAGCGGCAAGAGCTGATAAACATGAGATATCTATTGTTGAACCCAATTTAAATAATAAAACTTTAATCCAAAATAAACCTTCTGATTTTATCCTTTATGATGATTTAGAAAAAGTTGGAATAGATTTTGATTTTATAATAATTTGTTCGCCTATTAAGCAAATACCTAAAATTATTTTGAAAGCTGCTGCAATGTTTTCAAGCAAGGCAGTAATCACAGATATTTCAAGCTCTAAACAACACTTAAACTCCATTAAATTGCCAAAGAACTTCGTTTCATCGCATCCCATATGTGGAAGTGATAAATCTGGACCTGAATATGCTGATGTGAATTTATTTGCAAATAAAACTGTTGTTCTAATTCATTCAGAATCAGATTATGAGGAAAAATTATCAAAATTTTGGGAGTCATTAAAGATGGAGGTAATTTCTATTGATCTGGCTACTCATGATAAAGTATTCGGTTTAGTCAGCCATTTACCTCATTTCATTGCAAGAGCATATAAGGAGTCACTTGATGGTGAAAACATAAATCCAAAACTCTTTGCTGGTAGTGGTAAGGAAATTGAGCGTCTTGGAGCATCCAATGAAGCTTTATGGGACGAGATATTTAGCGATAATGCCAAGAACATTAAAGCAGGGCTAGAAAAATTTGAAATCGCATTAAAAAGAATAAGACAAAAATTAACTTAAGCTTCTATGTCACCAATAAAAGTTAGGCCAGCAAAAAATTTTTCTGGCCAAATAGAACTACCTCTCGATAAATCAATTGCACAACGAGCAGCTATTCTCAACTTGCCTACAAATAGTGGTGTATTGGGGGAAGATATTATTTCAACAAAAAAAGCTGTTTTAGAAAGCAACTCATCTAAGAGCAAAAAAGATTTATTTTTAGGCAACTCTGGTACAGGCATAAGACTTTTAACAGGTTATTTATCGGGAACAGGCAAGAGCTTTTCTTTAAGTGGTGATAAGTCATTAAATTCAAGACCAATGGCCAGAATTGCTGATCCACTAAATTCAATGGGCGCTAATATTTCACTCACAAATGGAAAAGCACCCATACAAATAAACCCAGCAAGATTAAAAGATGAATTCTTTTATGTCATGCCAGTTGCAAGTGCTCAACTCAAAAGTTCCTTATTGCTAGCAGCTTTAAATGCACGCACAAAAATTAAAATCATAGAGCCTATTGAAACCAGAAATCATACAGAGTTAATGCTTTTACATTTAGAAGCAGATCTAAAAATAGAACAAGCCGATGAAGGAAACGTGATTGTTTTAGATGGAGCCAAAGGTTATGAAAAAAAATCTATTTTTGTTCCAGGTGATTTTTCATCTGCATCTTTTTTTATAGCGCTTGGTTTGCTTGCTCCTGACTCTGAACTTTTCATTCCTGATGTGGGACTTAATTCAACAAGGATTGCTTTTTTAGAACTTCTTAAAGAGATGGAAGCAAAAATAGAGATAAGGAAAAAACGTATTAAGAACCGTGAGCTTATAGCCGATTTAGTCGTGCGTAGCAGTCAATTAAAGCTAAAGTCAGTCCCCAATTATTTGGTACCAAACCTAATTGATGAGATTCCAATTTTATCTGTAGTCGCTGCTTTTTCGGATGGCCAGCTTAAATTAGATGGCATTGGTGAGCTGAGAGTTAAAGAATCAAATAGACTAGATGCTATTCAGAAAATCCTCAACACATTAGGAGTGCAATATGAACAACAGGATGACAGTTTGAAAATAATTGGCGCAGGAAAAAATTTCACTTTTGATGGAGGTTCTTTTAATTCTTTTGGAGATCACAGAATCGCGATGTGTGCTGTAATTTCATCTGTCAGGAGCACAAGTGATATTTACATCGATGATATAAAAAGTATCGCAACATCGTTCCCCAATTTTATTAGCAATTTAGAGCAGCTAGGGTTTACACTGATTAAATCATGATTCCAATTGTTGCAATTGATGGCCCATCTGGCTCTGGCAAAGGAACAATAGCAAAGCTGCTAGCTTTAGATTTAGGCTGGAATTATCTTGATAGTGGACTAATCTACAGGTGCTATGCCTATTTATTAAAAAATAAAATCATAAATATTAAAAAAGAAATTTCTTCAATAAAGCACGAATTTGATGCCCTAAATGAAAAGATTATATACAAGGATAAGGATATAACGATTGATATACGAAGTGCAGAAATATCAATGTTATCGTCTGAAATTTCCCAACAACAGCATATAAGAGATGATTTATTTGAAATACAAAAGGCTTATTTAAAGGAACCCGGATTAGTTGCAGAAGGTAGAGATATGTCATCTCGATTATTTCCTGATTCTAAGGTGCAAATATTCTTAACAGCAAGCTTAGAAGAAAGATTGAACAGACGCTTAAATCAGTTGAGAAATCATGGACAAAAGGTTAATATCTCAAAACTCAAAGACGAGTTAACTATTAGAGATCAGAGAGACAGTGAAAGAAAAGTGTCTCCACTGACCAAAACAGCTAATTCAATTATGGTTGATAACACTAATGAGACTGTTGAAGATACTTTGAGCATAATTAAAAAAATTATTAATGAAAGATACTGAAAACACACTACAACAACTGTTAGACAAAAGTTTCGAAAGCTTTGACCTTGTGCAAGGCTCTCTAGTGAAAGCAAATGTTCTGCAAATTGGAAAAAAATGGGTCACATTGGATATAGGTTTTAAATCAGATGGACTGGTACCAATTGAGGAATTTGAAAATCATGCAAATGAAGTACATGTAGCTGAGGGTGATGAAGTTGAAGTGATCTTAGATGCATTAGATGATGGTTTTGGTGAAATTAGGCTCTCTAGAGAAAAAGCAAGAAAACAAGAAACCTGGGATAGTCTAGAAAAATCACACGCAGAAGGAACTTATGTTGAAGGTAAAGTTGTAAACAAAGTCAAAGGTGGTTTCACTGTCTTTGTTGATGTTGTTAAAGCATTTTTGCCTGGCTCTTTAGTTGATCCAAAGGGCGGAAAAGATTATCCAGATCTTTCTGGTCAAACTCTTGAGTTCAAAGTAATGAAGTTTGATAAAAAAAGAACAAACATTGTTCTTTCGAGGAAAGCTGTATTACAGGAACAAAATTCTGAAGAAAGAGAAAGACTATTAGAAGTCATTAAAGAGGGCGAAACAATTGAAGGAACAATTAAAAATTTAACCGACTACGGTGCATTTGTTGACCTAGGTGGCCTTGACGGCCTATTGCATATTACTGATCTTTCATGGAAAAGAGTTATGCATCCAAAAGAAGTTCTAAATGTTGGAGATAAAATGGAATTTTTAGTTCTATCCTTTGATCAAGAAAAAATGAGAGTTTCCTTGGGGCTTAAGCAATTAGCAGGGGATCCGTGGAAAGATATTGAAAGCAAGTATCATGTTGGTCAAATTGTTGAAGGAGAAGTCGCCCTAACTACAGATTATGGTTGCTTTGTGAAACTAGACGAGGATATAGAAGGTCTAGTACATATAACCGATCTAGATTGGAAAAATAAGAACATCAACCCATCTTCAATTTTAAGCAGGGGCGATAGCATAACAGTTAAAGTTATGGAGATTGATCTTGAAGAAAGGAAAGTTTCTTTAAGCAAGAAGCACACTACTGAAAATCCATGGAAAGATTTTGAAGACAAGCATAATGCTGGTGATATTCTTGAAAATATGAATATTAAATCCGTCACCGACTTTGGAATTTTTGTTGAGCTTGATGGAGGTATAGATGGATTAATTCATCATTCTGAAATTGTAGTTGGTCCTGAAGAGATCCAAGAAAAATACAAAGCAGGCGATCAAATTACAGTTTCAATTTCTGGAATGGATTCAGAAAGAGAAAGGATTTCACTATCTTTGGTCTCATAGAAAAAACCTTAAACATTTCTTACAATTGCCAATATGTCTAATAAGAGACTAATTGTTGCGCTTGATTATAGCGATAGAGAAGATGTAAAAGCTTTACTCTCACAACTAAACCCAAATAGATGTATGGTAAAAGTTGGCCTACAGCTATACTTGTCACAAAGAGAGAGCATTTTAGAAATGATCTCAAATGCTGGGTTTGATATTTTCTTAGATCTCAAATTGCATGACATTCCTAATACAGTAAGCAAGGCATTAAGTGAAATTGAAAAGTTTAATGTCTTTATGACTACTATTCATCTTCAGGGTGGCAAGGAGATGATAGAAGCGGCACTGTCCTCTGTACAATCTACAAAAATAATAGGAGTAACATTACTTACCAGTCTAAATGACAGTCATATTCGAAGCTTATATGGATCAGTTTTTTCAGATCAATTTGCAAGATTAATAAGTTTAGCAAATGATACAAAGATTGATGGCTTAGTATGCAGTGCCAATGAACTTAATCTATTGCATGAATATCGAGGTACAAAAGTTGTTCCTGGCATCAGGAATAAGGCTTTGAATGATGACCAACAGCGCACAATGACATCATCAGAAGCTTATAATCTTGGAGCAGATTACATAGTTGTTGGCAGACCTATAACGCAGTCAGAAAATATCGAAGGGGCGATCAAAGAATATGAGTATTGAGAATTTAAGAACAAAGTTTGATAAATACCCACAGAAATATTTAGAGCATAAGAGTGAGCTAGCAGGTTGCACCTTTGTTTTTACTGATCAAAAGATACCTGAAGAATTTTATGCAGACTTCATACAGTTAGCAAGAGCACAAAAAATCCATGAAAAATTCACTGGAATATACAACGGGGATGTTGTTAATGTTACAGAGGGCCGTTCGGTTACTCACTTCAAGTATAGAATGCCAAGCATTTCTGATGAATATGAACGTCATCAAAAGAAATTATTTTCTATTTCCAAAAAAATAAGAGAGACTGGCTACGAAAAAGTAGTTTTTTTTGGCATTGGAGGGTCTCAGCTAGGACCTGCATTTGTCGGTGAAGCTTTGGTTAACAACTTTTATGATAAAGCCTGCTTAATTACTGGAAGCGATCCTGATGAATATGCAGATAAGCTGGCGGGAGTAAATTTAGATAAATGCTGTTTTATAGTTGCTTCAAAATCTTTTAGCACTTTAGAAACTTTAAATTCATTTGAAGAAGTCACCAATAAAAAGTTCTTAAGTAATACTTATGCAGTAACTGCAGCGCCAAGACTAGCTGAGGATTATGGCATTCATAAGGATAATATAATTAGTTTTGATATTAATGTCGGCGGACGATTTTCAATTTGGTCACCAATATCAATTTTGCTATCTATTTTCCTAGGGGAAGATGCATACAAAGAATTCTTAGAAGGAGGCCACTTAGCTGATCTTGAATTATTGGAAAATGAATATGAAAGCATAATCATGAAATTATCCTGCCAAGATATATTCCACAACAACATTCTAAGTAATCAAACTAGTGTTTTGCTTAATTATGACTGGAAACTAAGAAATTTTTCCCGCTATGCTCAACAGCTTGAAATGGAGTCAAATGGCAAATCTGTCGATATTAAAGGTGATGAGAGTTTAGTGGATACTAACCCAATCATATGGGGAGGTTATGGCCCAGAATCGCAACATTCATTTTATCAGTTGCTGTATCAGGGAACTAAAGATTTTAATATTTATCTAATAGCTCAAATAAATTCCACGAAGCTTAACTACTTGCAGTTTCTTGGACAACAGCAATCGCTTGTTGAAGGTACAGATAAAGAACTTGAAAGCTATAGGCAAACAAAAATACGACGCCTTACGACAGTATTGCTTGATCAAATTTCTCCTAGAACAGTTGGTGCTCTTATGGCAATTTGGGAAAATAAGACAATATTAAATAGTTTAATCTGGAACATAAATGCCTTTGATCAGTGGGGAGTAGAGCTTGGCAAGCTCAACACAAAAAAATTCTCCGGTGAAAGCTAGCGTTAAAGAAAAAGTAAAATCATTTCCCCAGAAACCAGGAGTGTATCGATTTTACGATTCCAATTCCCTTCTATATATCGGTAAAGCAAAAAACTTGCGAAAAAGAGCAAGCTCGTACTTCACCAAAACAATCAAAGAATATAAGACTGCAAAATTAATCGATAGAGTTATCGACGCAGATTTTCTGATAACAAAAAATGAAACCGAAGCATTATTGTTAGAGCAGAATTTAATCAAATCAAATCAACCAAGATTTAATATCTTATTGCGCGATGATAAAACCTTTCCATACATAGAGATAAACGAAAAACATGATTACCCTCAAGTCTTGTTTAAAAGGACCACAAAAGCATCAAAAGACCTTTATGGACCATTTACCAGTGCAAAAGGAACTAGAGTTGCAATTTCTGAGCTACAAAATATTTTTAAGCTCAGAACCTGTAATGATGTATTTTTTTCAAATCGGTCTCGCCCGTGCTTGCAGTACCAGATAGGTAAGTGCTCTGCACCATGTGTAGGCAAGATTTCGCAAAGCGATTACCTGGAAGACATTAAAAATACTAAAAAAGTGCTCAAAGGAAATTTTTTAGAAATTATCAAAGATCTAAAATCATCAATGAAAAAATATTCCAATCAACAAGCTTTTGAAAAAGCAGGAGAAATAAAAACACGAATCGAGATGCTCAGACGCATTGAGGAAACTCAAATTATTTTTTCAGGCGGTGACCAAACAAAAGTTTTAGGTATGGCTGCAATGGAAGATGATGTCAGTTTTGTAGTTATTGATATAGAAAAAAATGCTTTTTCAAACATTAAGAGATACTCTTTTAAAAATCAGCTCGGCAAAAGCTCAGATGATTTATTTGAAGAATTTTTAAGCAGATTAATCTTGGCGAACCCAAAACTCAAAGAAATTATCTCCATTAGGGAGAATATGAGATCACCATTTTTCCCACACATTAAATTTACGACACCTGCACATGGGAATAAAAAGAAGTGGTGTGAAATGGCTGATAGAAATGCAAGAGAATTTCTAGGCCTTCAACTCCAAAAAGCAAATAAATATTTGTTAAGTATAGATTACTTGAAGAATAATATGGGCCTAACAGACGACATAAACATTGTTGGTTTTGATGTAAGTGGTGGAGTTGGTGATATTCAGACTGTTTCTTGTGTATATTTTAACGAGCAAGGACCAGACAAATCAAAATATAGGTTTTTTAGAGTACCCAATAAGCATGCTGAATCTGATATTTCAGCATTGGCTTATGGCATCGAAAAATACTCAAAAAATAATTTTGATATTTCAGTAGTGCTAATTGATGGAGGTAAAACACACCTGAATTCAATAAAAAACTCCATTGATCTAGAAAAAGTTAAGTTTGTATCACTGGGCAAAGGTGAGAAGAGGAAATATGGTATCGAGAATCTATTTTATGACGATCATAAAGTTGAGTTCAGAAAAGACGATAGCATGTCGAAATTATTTTTAGATGTCAGAGACGAAGCTCATAGATTTGCTGTTAAAAACTTTAGGTCAATAAAAAGAAAAAACCTTACTAAGCATTACCTGCAAGACATTAAAGGTGTTGGGCCCAAAACTATTGATAAGATTTACAAAGAATTTGGCAGTATCGAGATCCTAGCAAAAATCAATGTAGAGCAATTTTCACAAGAATGTGGACTCAGCAAATCAATTTGCAAAGATATTCAAATGAAAGTTAAAGACATATATAATTAATAAATGCATTCAAGATTTCATTTAGCTCTTAAAGTCACAGATCTTCCGATAGCAAAACGTTTTTATTGCGATATCTTGGGCTGCGAGGAAGGTAGAGCAGAGAACGATTGGCAAGATATTAATTTTTTCGGCAATGAATTGACATTGCACGAATGCAGTGACTACAGGCCACAAAAAAATATAGAAGGAAAGATTGTTGATATGTGCGATATTCCTGTGCCTCACTTTGGTGTACATCTTTCTGAATCAGATTTTTCAAACCTAAAACAAAGAGTGCAGAACAATGATGTCAATGTCTTGCTGGAGCCCTTTGTTAGATTTGAGGGACGACCTCCTGAGCAAGAGACAATGTTTCTCAGCGATCCATTTAATTATGTAATTGAAGTTAAATGCATGAAAAACCCTGAAACACTTTGGGACCTTAGCTCTTGATAAAATTAAATATTCCTTTAATATCACCTTTCTATGACATTCGATAACCACACCCCTAAGCGTTCATGAATCGCTTTTCATCTATCCTACAATAATTTTGAGACCACAAAGAAGAAAGAGACCTCCTCAGCCTCCAGTAAATAAATTTATGAAGGCAGAGAGATTGACTGTAATATCCGAGTCTGGTGAGAAACTAGGTGAGTTTTCAAAATCTGATGCAATTACACTTGCTGAAGATAAAGGCTTAGATATTCTTCAAATAACATTTGATAAAGAACCTTGTGTTGCAAAAATCATTGATTATGGGAAATATAAGTTTGACCAAAAAAAGAAAGCTTCTCTTGCCAAAAAGAATCAGAAGAGGCTTGAGCAAAAAGAGATAAAAATGCGACCAAATATTGGTAAAGGGGATATTGATGTCAAACTCAATAAGATAAAAGGCTTTCTGGATAAAAAAGCGAATGTCAAAGTGACTGTAATGTTCAGAGGAAGGGAGCTTGGAAACACTAGTTTTGGTAAAACTTTACTTGACAGTATCATCAAAGAAACCGAAGATATTGCTTCTGTTTTAGTGGAGCCGAAGTTTGAAAACAGAGCTTATAGTACAATGTTAGCTCCAAAGAAGACAAAATGAGCAAATTAAAAAATCACTCTAGTGCTAAAAAGAGGTTTAAAGCAACGGGTTCAGGCCTTAAAATGAGGTCTGCTGGGAGAAGTCACATCCTATCGAAGCACAAGACTAAGAAAAAGAGACATGCGCGAGGGACCTCTAATTTAGAAGGTGCAAATTTAAAAGTAGTAAATAAATTATTGGAAGCATAATGCCAAGAACAACTAAAGGAAACTTAGCAGCAAAAAAACACAAAGCAGTTCTAGCAAGAACAAAAGGGCATTACGGTGCTAGGTCCAGGCTTTTTAAAACAGCTAAGCAATCTTTAATCAAATCATTACAATATGCCTACAGAGACAGAAAAAATAGAAAAAGAGACTTCAGAAGACTTTGGATCATTAGAATCAATGCTGAAGTTAGAAACTTAGGATATTCTTATTCTAAATTTATAAATGGCCTTAACCAAAAAGGCATAGAGCTTGACAGAAAGATGTTGTCAGAGTTAGCTATACAGGATAAAGCAACTTTTGAAAAAGTTGTGAAAGCTGCTATAGATTAATGACGGCACCAAAGGATATTTTTTTACCACCATTGAACCGTGAAATTGGTTCAAGACACCCTATAAATCAAGTTAAATCTGAACTAACCGATCTGTTAACTTCGTTTGGTTTTTCCGTGGCTGAAGGCCCTGAGGTTGAGACCGAAGAGTACAATTTTGACAAGCTAAATATTCCAGCAACTCACCCAGCGCGTGAGATGCATGACACATTTTATGTCAACAATAAAAACCATGTACTGCGTACGCATACTTCACCAGTCCAAGTTAGAACTATGCTAGCTAGCAAACCACCTATAGCTGTGGTTTCCCCAGGTAAAGTCTATCGCAAAGACGATGATGCTACTCATTTACCAATGTTTCATCAGATTGAGGGCTTGTACGTTGATGATAATGTCAATTTTGCCCATCTTAAGGACTTAATTTATAAGGTATGTCATTCCTTGTTTGGTGAAGAAGCTCAACTACGGTTTCGACCATCTTATTTTCCATTTACTGAGCCATCCGCAGAAGTTGATGTCTTATTTGGTGATAAATGGTTAGAAATTCTAGGATGTGGGATAGTCAATCCAAAAGTTTTAGATAACTGCGGCATCGACTCACAAAAGTATTCTGGCTTGGCATTTGGTTTGGGCATTGAAAGAATTGCGATGCTCAAGTACGAAGTAAAAGATATAAGAGATTTTTACAAATCAAACCTCGATTTCTTAAGGCAATTTAAATGAAAATAGTTTATTCACATTTACTCAATCTCCTAGAGCAACAACCCAAGCTAAAGGAGTTATCAGATTTATTGTTTCAATTAGGGCATGAGCATGAAATAGATGGCGAAGTCCTAGATATGGAAATCACCCCCAATCGTGGTGATTGTCTATCACTTAGAGGCCTAGCGCGTGACCTTAATTACTTCTACAAAGCTAAAGAGCTGTCAAAAAGTGATATGATTTTGCCAGCACTTGAACTCCAGTTTGACAATAAAGCTCAAGATGTGTGCCCAAATATTTCTTTTATGCAGATTGAAATCGAGCAAGTGCCCACAGAGTATGAGCCTTACTTAGAAGCTTATTTTGCAGATCTAGGCATCAAAAAAAACAATTTTTTTACTGACATCTCCAACTACTTAGCTTACGAATCAGGACAACCCACACACTGCTTTGATCAGAACACTATGCAAGGGCATTTCAGTTTGGCCAAGAAAAAGCTTAAAACAAAGTTCAAGACCTTATTAGATACAGAGATTGAGTTAACCGAAGAAAATTTGGTCTTCTCTTTAGATGATGCAGTGATAAGTCTAGCGGGAATAATGGGTGGAGCCAGCACAGCTTGTTCAGCAGACACAACTAAAGTTTTGGTCGAGTGTGCTTACTTTCAGCCAGAAGAAATTTTAGGCAAAGCAAGAAAATATAACCTAAGCTCAGAGGCGGCCTATAAGTTTGAGCGGGGCGTCGATTATCTCTGCCAAGAAGAAGTCCTACGCAGATTTTTACAGATTGTTTCCGAGCACACTGAAGTTATGTCGGTTACTCTTTATAGCGAACAAAACAAAACCACATTGGCGGAAGTGCCATACAATGGCGACAAACTCAATGCGGTGGTTGGGATTGATATAAGCCAGCAAGAACAAATGGCCTATTTAAGTGCTTTGGGCTTTGAAGCTGGCAAGAGCATAACTGTGCCTGCTCATAGATCCGATGTGGATCAGCTCAA
>QOPD01000003.1 GCA_003331605.1 SAR86 cluster bacterium | reverse complement strand
TAGTCTTTTAGTCATAATAATCCCCAAATTATTTAAATTTAAAATTCTTTATCGCTCTATTTGCCCATTTTGTCAAGAAAAATGGAAGAAAAAATACAATTGAAACGCTGATAAAATAGGGTTTTTTTTAAACATTGTTTGGCGGAGAGAGAGGGATTCGAACCCTCGGAACGCTATTAACGCTCACTCACTTTCCAGGCGAGCACCTTCAACCACTCAGTCATCTCTCCGAAAGACGCATTATATCTAATTATTAGAAGATTGAAACCTTACTGGAATAATAGCAATACCGCCTCGACGTTCGAAGTGCCCTGCGACGCTTTCCACCGAGTATTTGTTCTTCATCAAATTAAGAAATATTTTCTCGATACAAGCTTCATGAAAAGAATTAGCACTAAAAAAAGAACCAAGGTACCTTTGAATGTTATGTACTGCATCATCGGATAATCTCCCAGTAATATGGATATTGGCTATGTCGGGTTGATCGGTAACAGGGCACAAAGACCGAAAACCATTAAAGATTATTTCTCCCTCAGAAGCTTTAGATTCATTTGCTTCTAACAAATCTTCCTTGGAATTAATTACTGAAACACTTCTGCTATCCGGTAAATTCAATAGAATGTCATCAAGAGTAATATCGCTTTCGGTAAGCTCATTTATTTGTTTCGTTATTTCTTGATGCACCTCTGTCTTGTCAGAAAATTTTTCATAAACCAATGAACCTAAAAAAAGCTTCATAGATTTTGATTCAGGAATGGCGACGGAGTTCGCGTCAATTTTGATGCAAATCTCATCGTGATGAACATTATTATTTAGGTCCACCCAAAGCAATTCATGTATGTTCCAAGCATCGTAACCAGAACATCTAAAGTCGCCTAACTGACTTCTTTGTTCCGATCTGTAGATAGGAAATAACACGCTAGGATCATAACTAGTTGGTAATCCTACTTTCTTTCCAAGTGGGTTATCCATACTAGTCTCTGATGCCAACACCTTTTCTAATTAGGTGGTAAGCCAGGAGAAAAGATACGATTGTAAAAGCACTAATGAGACAAATACCAATCAATGGATCAATTTCTGAACTACCCAACATGGCATATCTAAAAAAATTCACGATGTACAAAATTGGATTAATTTGTGAAATAAGCTGCCATTCTTCGGGCAGAATATTTATTGAATAAAAAATACCCCCAAGGTAAATCAGGGGTGTAAGCACAAAGGTTGGCACAATGCTTACGTCGTCGAAAGATTTAGCATAAATTCCATTCAGCAAACCGAGCAAGGAAAACAATATTGAGGTTAGAAGGATTGATAGCAAAGTCAGTGTAAAATTATCAATTGTTATCTGTACGAAAAATAAACTTGTGACTACAACCACAAGACCTACTAAAAACCCTCTTGCTATACCTCCAACTAAGAAACCACACATTATGGCCCAAGATGGCATTGGTGAAACCAAAATTTCTTCGATTGATTTTTGAAATTTAGTACCAAAAAATGCCGATGCGACGTTGGCATAAGAGTTTGTGATCACCGACAACATAATTAGACCGGGTACCATGAATTCGATGTAAGATAATCCCTCATAGCCTGGCATCTCCCCTATTCGTCTGCCTATTAGAGCCCCAAATATTAGAAAATAGAGTGCAGTTGTAATTGCAGGTGGCACAATTGTTTGGATCCATATCCTGAGGATTCTGCGCACGTTGGCATAGGAAAGTGTTTTTAATGCTTGTAGATTATTCATTTTTGCTAGTTAGTTTTACAAACAACTCCTCCAATCTATTCGTTTGATTTCTGATATTTTTAACGTTTAAATCCTCAAGCTCCTGTGCTTTGAAAAGATCATTAAGATTCTTATTCTTTTTAAGTATGACCGAAAATTTATTTTCGGATATATCTTGCACTGGATATCCGGGGAGGCTAAAGTCCTTGGGCACTACTTTTTCAGTCTCAACAATAAATACTTGGTCATCGATTTGTTTCAGTAGACTATTCATTGAAGTGTTTTCGATGATATCTCCGCCATCAATGATAGCAATATTTCTGCAGAGGTTTTCGGCCTCTTCAAGGTAGTGTGTTGTTAAAATAATTGTGGTTCCTTGTTGGTTAATCTCCAATAAAAAGTCCCATAAGCTTCTTCGCAACTCAATATCAACCCCGGCTGTTGGCTCATCAAGAATCAATAATTCAGGTTCATGGATCATGGCTTTGATAATCATTATTCTGCGCTTTTGACCACCAGAGAGCATGCGAGCTTGATCGTTTCTTTTGTCCCACAAGCCTAACTTCTTGAGATATTTCTCTGCTCGCTCTACAGCAGTCTTGTAATCAACGCCATAATAACCAGCTTGGGTGACTATGATGTCGATAACTTTTTCAAATTGGGAAAAATTAAATTCTTGATTAACTACACCTAGCTTTGATTTTGCCAAACTGAAGTTTTCATCGATATCAATACCACAAACTTTTACATGTCCAGAAGATTTATTAACCAATGAAGAAATAATGCCTATGACAGTTGATTTGCCAGCACCATTGGGACCCAATAATGCAAAAAAGTCTCCCTTAGATACATTAAGATCAATGCCCTTTAGCGCCTCAACCTTATTGCTGTATGTTTTTTTTAAATCTTTTATTTCAAGCGCGTACATTTAATTTCTTTTTGAGAGGAAACCGACTGCTTCGGAAATACCCCCAATAGTTAATGGGAACATTTTTTGATCCATCAAGCCCGAAATCATTCTAATCGTTGATGTATAGTCCCAATGATCTTGATGGACCGGATTGAGCCATGCTGTCTTGTAAAAATGGGATTGGATTTTCTTGAGCCATTTTTCGCCAGACTCATCGTTCCAATGTTCAATGCTACCACCTGAATTTGTTAGCTCATAAGGTGCCATGCTGGCATCGCCCACAATTAAAATTTTATGATTTTTGCTAAATTTATTGAGAATGCTCTGAGTTGGAATTCTATTTTCATTTCTTCTGAAATTATCTTTCCAAACCGATTCATAAATGCAATTGTGAAAATAATAATATTCGAGATTTTTAAATTCAGATTTTGCTGCAGAAAAAAGTTCCTCGCAAACCTTAACGAAAGGATCCATTGATCCTCCAACATCAAAGAAAACAATTAGATTAATGTCATTGAGCTTTTCACGCAGATATTCAATTTCAAGATAACCAGCATTTTTAGCAGTAGATTTAATGGTGCCATCCAAATTAAATTCCCACCTATCGCTTGTGCGTGTCATCTTTCTTAATTTTCTCAAAGCAATCTTTATGTTTCTTGTGCCTAGTTGCAGTGAATCGTCCAGGTTTTGAAACTGTCTTTCTTCCCATACCTTTGCGGCCATGCCTTTATTGGATTTGCCGCCCACACGCATTCCATTTGGATGTTGGCCTGCATTACCAAACGGAGAGGTGCCTGCAGTGCCAATCCATTTATTGCCACCATGATGTGCTTTTTCCTGTTCTTCTAGTCTTTTCTTAAATTCTTCCAGTAACTTATCTAAGCCACCCAAGGAATTTATTTTTTCAAGATCTTCCTTAGAGAGCTCCTTCTCAAACTTTTGTCGCACCCAGTCATCAGGTATTAACATCTTTAAAATATCGTCCATGCTTTTGATACCTCTAAAATAGATATCAAATGCTCGATCAAATTTATCAAAATATTTTTCATCCTTTACTAAAAGCGTGCGTGCGAGGAAATAGAACTTGTTCCAATCAGCAAAAACCAATTTTTGATCAAGACCATTCAGAAGATCAAGGAACTCCCTCAATGTTACTGGTACACCGTAACTTTTTACGGTATTGAATAAATTAACAAGCATTAACTATCTCGCTTGGCCATAAAAGCAAGCCTTTGCAAAAGCTCAACGTCTTGCTCATTCTTGAGCAATGCCCCATACAAAGGTGGAACTAGGTTAGATTGCTTTGATGTCAATATTTCTTGTGCTAAATCATCAGAAACCAATAGTTTCAGCCAATCAACTAGTTCGGATGTGCTTGGTTTTTTCTTAAGTCCAGGCACTTTACGAACTTCAAAGAAGGTATCCAGTGAATCTTTAATTAATTTCTTTTTAATCTTTGGGATATGGATATTAATAATCTTTTCAAGGACATCTCGATCAGGGAACGTGATGAAATGAAAAAAGCATCTTCTCAAAAATGCATCGGGCAAATCCTTTTCATTATTGGATGTAATAATAACAAGGGGGCGATGCTTTGCTTTGATTGTTTGGTCAAGCTCATAACAATAGAACTCCATTCTATCGAGTTCTTGAAGTAAATCGTTGGGAAACTCAATGTCTGCTTTATCAATTTCATCAACCAAAAGAACAACTCGTTGGTCAGCGGTAAATGCATCCCATAACTTACCTTTTTTTATGTAGTTGGCGATATCAGACACCTTTTCATTCCCCAGCTGAGAATCTCTCAGGCGTGAAACTGCATCATATTCATATAAGCCTTGCGATGCTTTTGTTGTTGATTTCACATGCCACTCAACCAAGCGCATGCCAAGTGCTTGTGCAACCTCAATGGCCAACATTGTTTTTCCTGTGCCTGGCTCCCCTTTTACTAAAAGTGGTTTTTCTAGTGTTAGTGCAGCGTTAACAGCAATCTTTAGGTCTTCTGTTGCAACGTATTGTTTTGTGCCTTGGAATTTCATTTTGACTAGGTTAGAGTTTATCAAAATTAAATTCAAATGATATTGGCAGATTGTTGCTTTAATGCAACACACGAAAGCTTCAGCAAAGATCTTGATAGTGTTTATCGGGATGCAAATAGCGTTGGTGTTGAGTATTTTTTCTCACCAACCTCACAAGAAAGTGAAATTGAGACCTTACTCTCTGAGAGCCTGAAAAGAGAAAACCTTTACGTAGGGATAGGAATTCATCCACATCATGCATCGGAGCTTAGACCGCAGACAAAAGCAAATTTAATTAGCCAAACAAGTAGCAAGATAAGAGCTATAGGTGAGATTGGGTTGGATTATTTTAGAAATTTCCAAAGCCCAGATGTACAGCAAAAATGTTTTCAAGAACATCTTGATATAGCAGTAGAAATGAATCTGCCAGTTTTCCTTCATCACCGAGAAGCATTTAGAGATTTTGAGCCCATTGTGAAGCCTTACCTGAATAAATTACCTCAAAGCATCGTGCACTGCTTTACCGGTACGAAAGATGAACTAAAAGCATTTTTAGACTTAGGCTTATATATTGGGATTACTGGATGGGTTAACGATCCTGTCAGAGGCCAGGATGTAAAAAAATTGGTTAAATTTATTCCAGATGATCGTCTGCTTATCGAAACAGATGCACCTTATTTACTGCCAAAAAATATGACTCACAAACCGAAAAATCGTAGAAATGAACCAAAATTTTTAGTAGAAGTTTTGAAAGAAATTTCAGCCGTTAGAAATCAAAGCTTGGAATCCTTGGCAGATATTACAACAACAAATTTTAAGAGCCTATTTAAGTGTTGAATCAAGCAATCTTGGTAATACCAGCAAAGCCAGAAGCATTGAAATTAATATAGCTAAAGCTGATAGGCTGCCAAAGAGAATTGTTGGATTAAAGTTTGAAAAAATCAAAATCAAAAACCCAATAACAATGGTTATGCCGACAATTAAAATCGCGTGACCTGCCGATTGAAATGTCTCTTTCTCATGTGCACTTATTACTAATGAACTTTGAGCTTTATGGACAGATTTGATATCGCTTTGTTTTATATATCTCCAGGCAAAATGAATGGCATAATCAACAGACATCCCAACCGATATTGAAGCTATGGTTATGGTCATGATGTCTAGAGGTATTTCAAGCAATGCCATTAAACTTAAAACTGAACCAACAGCCAGTCCAGGAACAAACAAGATGTAAATTGATCTGGCTATTGATCTAAAGAGAAACAACAGCATTACAAACAAAGAAACAAACACAAATCCTAAGGATTTAATCTGTGAAGTGAATAAACTTTGTAAAAGATTGTTATACAAAACTCCTAACCCTGTAATTTCATAAGAAAAATTAGTGCCAATAAGTTCTTCATTTAGGATATTATGAAGACTGGTGATTAATTCTTGTCGATTTAGATTGTCCTGAGAGTCGATGGTTCGTAGACTCATCCTCACTTCTCTATCGTCTGCAGAAATGTAGTCTTTGATTAAGTCGCTTGCTGTTTCACTTTGCAACAAGGTATTTTTGATAAAAATTAACTCAAGATCACCGAGAGCTAAATCATTATTTAATCGCTCAGCAAGAGAAATACCATTGGCAATGCTTAATACTTTGCCCACACCATTAACTTCCTCGATTTTTGCCTGTATCGATTTAAGTATCGCCATATTATCTTGCTGCCACCAGTAATCAGGCACCTCAGAATCTTCGCTGTAAAAAAAATCGAACTCATCTAAATTTTCAGCTGGCTTTTCTGGCATTAAGATAGTTATATCAATTGGTGTCGTTCCACCCAATTCAGTGTCAATTAGTGACATCCCTTTGTAGATTTCAGTATCTTTTTTAAAGTAATCAACGAACTTATTTTCAACTTTCAAGCTGCTACTTAAATATAGAAATATTGGAATAGCAACCAAAATTAATGGCAATGAAAATCGTTTAAAGAACCCATGTGCAGTTGCAGAACGATCTGCAAAGAGCAAACCAAAATTTATAACGTTTTTTACGTTAATTTTTCTCAAATTGACGCACAAAGGAATAAAAATAAAACTAATGAAAAAGTTAGCAGCAACTCCAAACATCATCATTTTGCCAAAATCTATAACTGGTTTTATGCCACTAAACATCAGAGCACCAAATCCAGCAACTGTTGTTATGGCTGTGTAGAAGCATGGGATTAATATTTCACTGAGCGCTTCATCATAACTTAATTTTGCATCGGCAGAATTTTGTAAATTAACCAATATATGAACAGAAACAGCAATGGATGTAATCAACAAAAGTGCTAGAAAATTTGATGAGACAATGCTTATAGGCCAATCAAATAAACCAAGGAAACCAACGGTGAAAAACATCACTAGTAGTGCGTTAGTCATGATAATTGTCACAGACCATATGTCCTTAAAAAGTATCAGTAACAGCATAGAGAATAAAAGAAATGTAATGCTGCCAAATATTAGAACGTCATTTTGAATAAAGGCTATCGTGTCTTCAACAATCATAGCAGGCCCAGCAAGATATGCCTCCCCATCCCATTCAGTAAGCACTTCACGTATATCTTGAACAGCTAATGAAAAATCAACGTCACTGAAGAGGTTCACTTGAATGGCAAAAATATCGCCTCTTTCATTGAGGATTAAATTATTGAAAATTGGGCTATTGTTAAACTCCTTTAATGCTAGATCCAAATCAACCTGATCTTTAAGTAAATATTTATCGTTATTACCTACTTTTAGTAACGGCACTTTAGGTTGCTCAAGCAAAGGCGCATCCAAAATGGATACAACGCTTTCAACGCTTTTAAGTGCATTAAGTTTATTTGTAAAACCTTGAAAACCAGATAAAAAATTTATGTCAAAACTTTTGCCTTCATTTGAAACTGCTACGACTAAAAACTCGCTTGAGCCAAACCTTTCACTGACCTGCTCATAAGCATTAAATGCTGAATCACTATCAAGCACTAGCGTCTCCGAAGAGGCATCAAATCTAAAATTTGATAAGCCTAACGAAGCAAAGGAAATAACTGCAACTAAAATAAGAGATGAAAGCTTAGGGAACTTTTTAATCTGGTAAAAATAATTCAGAATCACCCTTTGGAACATGGTGGTGAAGGTTGAAAATCATTGGACTTTTCCCACTCTTCAATAGTTTTGGCAACTATTGATATAGCATGAATTTGTTCTACATATTTGCCCATTGCCTGATAGACAAGCTGATGTCGCTGCAATAATTTTTTTTCTACAAAATCATCTGATGCAATAATTATCTTTACGTGGGATATTTGTCCACTGTAATTAGAGTGATTTGGACTTTCATTTATGACATCCAGAAAGTTAGTAGTTATCGTGTCATTAATTTTTGTTTTGATGTCTTCAATCATCTTTTTTGTTTAATCCTTGAGATTTATTTTTGCGGAAAATTGGTAAATCGCCTTCATCCACCTCTTCAAACTTACCATATACTCTTGGTTTATCAACATAGGCTTTAAAGAAATACTTTATGGCAATAAACCCAAAAATAAAGCCGCCGATGTGGGCAAAATATGCCACACCATCATAGGTATTACCAGCAGCACTAATTAATTGACCAAGAATCCAAAAACCTATCACTATGTTTGCAGGAACACGCATGATTTGTACAAAGATTAAGAACCATACAAACACCTTAACTCTTGCCGTGGGGTAAAGTACAAAATAGGCTCCCATAATAGCTGCAATACAGCCACTAGCTCCAATCATAGGAACATCCACACCACCAGAAAACAGTGATTGAAAGTAAGCTGCACAGATGCCACCAAGGAAATAAAAAATTAAAAAGTTTTTGCGTCCCAAATGAGATTCCACATTATCTCCATAGATATACAACACCACCATATTAGAAAATAAGTGCATAAAGCCGCCATGAAGAAAAGCCGATGTAAATAAGGTGTGCAAATTAGAAAATTCAGAAAAAACCGAGGGTCGTACTCCCAAATCATTTACCAACAATTGATTAGCGGGACCTAAAGACATTTGGTATAAAAAGACCAAAACATTTAGGCCAATAAGCAACCAAGTTAGAATTGGGGTTCTAGCAGAGGGGTTTTCGTCTGCGAAGGGAAAAAAAATCATTTAATTGACACCAGTGAACTTATAAATTGTTCTGCTACCTGATCCCAAGTGTATTTTTTTGATGAATCAAATGCTGTCTCTCTGCTGACTTGAATGGCTCGCTCCACTGCTTCGTTAAGGTTGTCCTCTGTCAGTGACCCATTTTCACCCTCAAGAACAATGTCTTTTGGACCAGTGACATTAAAGCCTGCAATTGGTGTGCCACATGCCAATGCTTCTATAAGCACAATACCAAAAGTGTCAGTCTTAGAGGGAAAAACAAAGCATGAAGCTTTTCTGTATACATCGGCTAGATCTTGGCCGCTTTTGTACCCCAAGAAATCAACATCTTTGTATTTTCTTTTGTAGGTTTTAAGCATAGGGCCGCCACCCACAACAACCTTTTTTCTATTTGTTTTCATTTTCAAAAATTCTTCAATGTTTTTTTCAATTGCCACTCTACCAACATAAAGCAAATACCCATTGTCAGGGTCATAACCCTCTGGATAAAAGATCTCACTATCAAAGCCTCTAGACCAAAGCACCAAGTCTGTAAAGCCGTTTTCAGTCAATTCGTCCATATGGCTTTGTGTATTAACAAGAGTTTTAGCTGCAGAATTATGAAACCATTTTAAAAGACCATTTGTTACATCCAAGCCGATCCCAAACCTCTCATATACGTACTCAGGGAATTTGGTATGAATTGCTGAGGTGTAAGGAATTTTTTGTTCCAAGCAGTAGTGTCGAGCTGTAATCCCTAGCGGCCCCTCTACGCTGATGTGTATAAAATTTGGATCAATTTTCTCAATCTTTTTTCTTAAGTCCCAAAAATTCCAAGCCACTGAAATCTCTGGATAGTTCGGCAAAGGAAATGTATGGAAATGTCGTGGATGCAATACTTCAGTATCAAAACCTTTTGCTTTTAGGTGCTCAACTACTTTGGTCATAGTAGTTACCACACCATTTATTTGAGGCAACCAAGCATCTGTAACAATAAGTATCTTCTTCATAATGTAGCCAGTATTTTAATGCTGTTGTCTTCTTGGAGTTCAATCAATGAAATATCACCATCAAAATCTTCAACCACAGCAGTACATGACTCAACCCAATCTCCAGTATTGATGTATGAGTAATCTTTAAATTTATGTATCTCTGGGATATGAATATGGCCGCACATCAAGGCGTCGTAACCATTGGTTTTGCATTCAGCTCTAACAAGCTTATGAAAGCTTCCAGCTTTGTTGACAATTTTTTTAACAGATCTTTTTAAAAATTTTGACAATGGTCTGTTTAAATAAATCAAAAGGTCATAGAGGATGCCACCAAACTTAGATAGCCATTTGGCATTGGATGTAACTAAGTCATACTGATCGCCATGTATAACAAGCATCTTTCCATGTTTCTTGGTTTGCAAAACTTCTTTTTCCGATATCTTGAAGGATGAAAGTGCTCTAATAATTTCTGGATAGGGCGATCCTTTGGCTTTGAGGTTTTCTGTATCTGCACTCTCCCTTAATGGATCATCATGATTGCCTGTGATGAATCTGACGTTTTTCCCATTTTGTTGATAATCAACAAACTTATCTAAGATTTTTTGGTGTGTTTCGGGCCAAAAAAAATTGTCCTGCATTGACCAAAAGTCAACAATATCTCCTACAAGATACAAATCGTTGAAATCAACCTGATCCAAAAAAACAGCAAGTCTTTCATTTTGACAGCCAGCAAAACCCAAATGAATATCCGATAAGAAAATAGATTTGTATTGATTAATCTGATTCATGTAGCATTATTTTAATCTATGTCACTAAAACAAACACAGGAAATTGTTATTTGGGCGTTTAAAGATGGAAAAAAAGGCCATGAGAAGCAAATTGATGCTCTAATTACAGAGCTCGCTCTACATAAATCAACAAAAATTTATGAATTTAGCTCTTGGGAAAAACATAACTCTGTACCAGACCTTATTATCGGAGCAGGAAATGCCACCCATAAACATATGCTAACTGCCAAAGCCGAATATCCATCAGCTAAAACCATTGTATTAATGAAACCATCTCTAAGACCTACTCAGTGGTTTGATATTGCCATAGTTCCCGATATGGATGCTTATTATTTGGGGAAGCCCAAGAATGTAATTACCACGCAAGGCGTCTTATCAAAATATTCCAGTATTGAGCCCAAGCCAAAGACAGGTCTTATTGTTATTGGTGGCAAAAGTAGGCACTTTCTATTTCGCAAAAAGGTTGTCGCACAACAAATAGAATGGATTCTTAACGACTTATATAAAGATTATCATTGGAAAATTACGACCTCACCCAGATCTCCAGATCTAGATATGCCAAAACATCCCGGTAATGCAGAATTTTTTAGTTGGAAAGATACAGATGATAATTGGCTCACCAATCAGATGCAGCAAAGTGAGATTACTTTTGTAACTCCAGAAAGCGTATCAGTGTTATACGAAGCATTGTCTACAAATACCAAGGTGTATGTTTTTGATCATGAGCTTCATACCGATGGTCAACACGGTACACAAAGACAAACCAAGGTCACGAAAAATATTGCAGCTTTAAAAAAACAGTCCAAGGTGGGCTACATTGATGCAAAAAGACATCTATTTTCTCGTTCTATAAAGTCAGCGGATTTACAACATCCGATAAATCAAGAACCATTGTCAGAAAGTAAACGTGTGGTGCATGCATTATTGCAAAAACTATGAAAATTTTACATATCTTTTCAAGTAAAGCTTATGCGGGGCTTGAACGTCACGTTGAGGAACTAGCCTTTGAGCAATCCAAAGAGAATACTGTACTTGTTGTTGGGCCTGTTAAGTTTGAAGAACAATTTAGAGCAAATTATAAAGCCATCAATATGAATCAGTGGCGATGGTCGCCTTTTCTAAACTATGAGATTAAAAGGGTCATAACTCAATTTGCCCCCGATGTTGTTCATACTCATGGATATAAATCAACTGCTTTAATCGTAAATCAGCAAAATGATTTTATTCACATTGCCACAATTCATGGTACTAAGAAGAAAATTGAGGCATTTGAAAATACTGACTACGTTTTTGGTGCTAGTAAGAAATCAATTGAGAATATTAAATTAGCTAAGAAAAGTATTTTAGAGAATTGGGTAGACGAAAGCAGGCTTGAAAATTTTAAAAAAGGAGTTTCAGATAGATATGTTTTCATTGGACGTCTGGAACCTGTAAAAAATCCCATGAGGCTTGTGAATGCTTGGAAGAATATTCCCTATCAACTAGAAATTTATGGCCAAGGAATGCTGGGAAATGAGATAAAGAATTTTATCAAACACAATAACTTGTCAAAAAAAATTAAAATGATGGGCTCTGAGCCAGATCTCAATAAAGTATTAAAAAATGCGAAAGCTATTTTGATACCCTCAGACAGAGAAGGATCTCCTAAGATATTGTTTGAGGCTTTGTACTGTAAAATCCCAGTCTTCTCGACCAGTGTCGGAATTATGCCTGATTTACTTTCATCCGATTGTTTATGTGAACCAGATAATGAGTCTTTTCAATACATGCTAGAAAATAAATTAAAAGATCTTGATTTAATTCATCAAAATAATCTGGATTTATACGAATTGGTAAAATCAAAATTTACTTTAAAGCAACAATGTGCTGAAGTTATGAGAGTATATCAAGTATTGTTATCCAAAGCATCGTAATAGAAACCTAGAGTTTTGCTGTGCATTAACTCTGCGGTTAAAAAAATATTTTCTGGAACATTTGACGAAGCAGATAAGTTTTTAACTTTGGCAACCAATGCATCAAAATCGCCAAAATCAACCTTGCCTTCCGGGAAACACAAATCAAGCACCTCACCGGCACCACCTCTACT
Organism: SAR86 cluster bacterium; assembly: GCA_003331605.1. Taxonomy (GTDB): domain Bacteria; phylum Pseudomonadota; class Gammaproteobacteria; order Magnimaribacterales; family TMED112; genus TMED112. Next base: position 82,488 of record QOPD01000003.1, on the reverse strand, counting down.
CCAACCACATATTTTTTTCCCCATCATTGCAGCTTCTAAGGTCGTCCGACCGAAAGGTTCGGGTTTTACTGAAAGATTAAAAACTATTGAAGATAGAAAATAGATGTCTCTGATATCATCTTTTGCATCGTAAAAATAAATGCGGTTCCCTATTCCATAATTTTGAATTAGAGAACGCAAATGTTTTAAATATTTTGGCTTCGCGTCGTTGTAAGGGCCAACTATTAATCCACAGAAACTAGACGGTAAATCAGAGATTAATTTTATGAAGGATTCTTGACCTTTCCAGGAAGACAGGCGGCCAGGAAAAGTCAGCAATTGTTTGCTCTCTAAGTTTGGAAACTTTTTATAAAAATCCTTTGTATATTCAACCTTTGGTTGGTATTTTTTGGAAAAATAATGGTCATCAGCTCCTCTATAGATGAGTCTTGGTGGTGTTTTTAAGTGGGTTTTATAGTTATCATTCACATATCTCTCCACTGTTTTTGAAATAGCAATAACATGGTCAAAACTCGCCATAATCCTACTGTAAAATGGTGTGCTGTATAACCCATGAAAAGTTGAAAATATTAAGGGTCTAGGTTTTTTTAGGAACAGTTTTGAAATTTGCAGGACCCAGGCAGGTACTCTAGATCTTATATGCACAATATCAGGAGAAATTTCATTAATAACATCAGCAAGCTTTTTTGCTTGCAATAATGTTAGAAAGCTTTTTTTGGCAACTCCCAAATGAATATGTTCTCCTCCATCTGCAATTAAATTTTTAACCTGTCTTCCGCCATCTGAAATAACAAATGACTTGTGGCCATTTGCCACAAGGAATTTATTAAAATCTAGCACTCCTCTTTCGACTCCACCTGTATTTAAGGTAGGTAATATCTGAATGACTGATAGTTTTTTCATTACAATGCGTTGATCCTTATTCGGCCATACCTTGTCTCTTCAAAATCAACACTTAGGGCTCTTAATGCTTGAGAGACGATTTCAATCATTTTGGCAGAATTGCCACAAATTACTATAAGTGGTAGCTCATCTTGATATTTGAACACATAATCTTCTACCATAACTTCGACCTCATGATGCCTGACACCATGCAAGTCTAAATTTCTAATGTGGTCTTCTAAAAAGGTCTTCAAATATTACTGGTCTCGGTAAATCTTTACTTCCTTAGTTCCATTGGAATGTCGGTAAGCTCTTGCCATCGCAGGAGTATTGAACTTCATAGCAACTTGGCCGTCCTGGTTAAGGACAATTACTCCCCCATCGGCCTCAATATTTTTTAGTTCGTTAATTACTTGGTTTGCTGCATCAACGATAGAAAGACCCTTGTATTTAACGCGGTCACATATCTCTTTAGCTACATTAAACCTAATAAAATATTCGCCGTGGCCAGTGCCGGATACGCCACACCCTCCATTTTCAGCCCAAGTTCCAGCCCCAATGATTGGTGCATCGCCTATTCTTCCAGGAAGCTTATTTGACATTCCGCCTGTTGAAGTGCCAGCGGAAATGTTCCCATTGGCATCAATTGCTACAACTCCAACGGTCCCCAATTTGTCATCTTTTTTTTGTTTTCTTAGTTGCTCTAGTTTCTCCTCTGAATAAAAGTAACTTGGGTCTACTATGGTTTGACCCGATGTTCTCGCAAGCTCCTCAGCACCCTCTCCACTAAACATTACATGCTTAGTTTGTTCCATAACGTATCGAGCTAGAGAGATAGGGTTCTTTACTGTTGCTACTCCTGCCACTGCGCCTGCATCTTGATTATCACCAAACATGATTGAAGCATCCATTTCTTGTTTTTGTTCGGATGTATAAACAGAGCCTCTGCCTGCATTAAAGAGCTCATTATTTTCAAGAATAATAATTGCTTGCTCAACAGCATCTAAACTACTATTGCCATTTTCAAGGAGAGCAAAACCCACATCCAATGCCTCTTCTAAGCCTGCATAAATTCCGTCAATCTTAGATTGAGGCATATTTGCAAACCACCCTGCACCACCATGAATTACAATTGCAACTGGTTTCGATTCATCATCAGAATTAAGGTGATTAGGATTTAGAAAAAGCAGCAAGAATAAAAACAATACTTGAGAATATCTAATCATTTTTTTGATAGTATGCTACATAGTCTACAACTAATTTCTTAACGTCTGGGCAATTTTCACGCCTTCGACAGTATTCATCAGAGTTAGCATTGCCTGGTAAATTCCCACCTACAGCAACATTAATAAGCATATGAAATTCTTCAAGAAAAGGATTTGGATTGAGCGCATCTAAATTTGAGTATTTAAGCTGATAAACTCTTGATTCATTGAGTAGCCATTCAAAGCCCGCTTCGTCCCAAACAAGACTCAAAACGTTATGATCATCTGGATTTGTCAATTTTGTAAGTTGGTTTAATCTTGTTGTTGTTCCTATGTATCTGTGATAATCGTGACCATAGTGAATGGTAGTTAATAATTCATCTGACTTAAGGTTAATTGTCTCCATAAGATCTATTTCACCACTTCTAGGCCAACCGCCGTAGCGGTAATACTCTGGCAAGAACCACAATGCAGGCCATACGCCCGTAATTTCCGGCACGCTGAAGGACACATCAATTCGTCCAAATTGAAAGAGTTGATTATTAGATGAATTTAATCTAGCACTGATATAACCATCATCAGAAAAGGTAGGGACAATAAATAAACAACCATCAACTACATAAACATTTTCCTCACTATCTACGTACTTTTGCTCTTCATTGTTTCCCCATCCAGGAATACCATAAGCCGAACCATCCCCGTACATATAATTCCATACACTTTGATCCAATTGGTCACCCGAAAATTCATCTGACCATAGCATAGTGTAGTCCTCATATTCGTTTGGGGTGTTTTTTGGGCAAAAATCAAAGGTATATGGTGTGACAGGAATTACAGGTTGAGGTATTTCAGAGTTTTGCGAATTATTAGAGCACCCATACAGAGAAAAAACAATTATCAAAAAAACTTTAAAAAGGTTATTTCTAAAAGGCATTTTGTATTTTTTTAGCGGTTAATTTTTAGTTACAATTATTTGACATTTATGTGTCTCAAAACTATAGTTTTACTAACTCATATTATCAATAGTGGGGAGAATATGAAATTTTTTGAAAAATTACTACGAGTATTAATGCTTTCAGCATTAGTATTACCGTTTTATGCCCAAGAATCCGAAGATGAGGATGAAGGGATTGAAGTCGTTATAACGACAGCAAATAAAACCGAGAGTGATGTTTTAAGTACATCTCAATCAGTTAGTGTTTTATCAGGTGATGAGCTTGTTGAATTAGGGCTAGACAACATACGTGATCTGAATAATGCCATACCAGGTCTCTATATCCAATATGGAACAGGAGCAGGTGGTGAGCACAATGCACCAACCATTACATTGAGAGGTATCAGAACTTCAAACGTTACTGAACTTGGTGATCCGGCTGTTGGTACACACGTTGATGGCGTTTATGTTTCAAGACCACAAGCAGCAAATGCGCTGATGTTTGACCTTGAAAGAGTAGAGCTATCAAGAGGCCCTCAGGGTACCCTATACGGTAGAAACTCTGTAGTTGGTAGTTTAAACATTGTAACTGCAAAACCTAATTTTGACGTTCAAGGTGGTTCTATTGTTCTTAATGCTGGTCGATACAACGAACAAGGCATTCAAGCACATTACAACCTACCTATCAGCGATAGGCTTGCAGTAAGAGTTGCATTCACTGAAAGAAGCAAAGACTCATATCTTGAAGGTTATTACAGTGGCTCACAGCTTGACTGGAGAGCTTTACCACAAAATGTAAGAGATCAATTCGAAACAATCAGTGACCAATCTGAAAGAACCTTTCTTGATGATTATGCGTGGTATCTTGGTTGCCAAGTTTGGCAAGAAGGTTGTTGGGCTGATCCAGGTTGGCAGTTTAGCCTTCCATACAACGAAGTTAAAGCTGATCCGAGTGATTTCTACAATAATGAAGATAATGGCGCATTTAGAGTATCAGCACTTTACAAAATCGATGATGTTTCATCAGTAAACTTACAGTATGAACAATTCAACGATGATGGTGCAGGATGGCAAAGTGTTGCCTCATGTGAGCAAATGCAAAATGGTGCTGGCAGAGGTAGAACGGTAGGTGACGGAAGCCCTCCTAAAGATACCTGTGAAGATATCTTGGGCTCAGGAAATAGATATCAAGCATACGTAAATGTTCCGGGTCAAACTAACCTAGACATTAATTCTTTTAGAGCTGTCTACGAGAGACGATTAAATCCTAGCATGGAGCTTACAGTAAATTATGGTAATCAAAATCTAACACAAGCAAATCACCAGTATGATATCGATGCTGGTTGGAACCATGCTTATGGGCAGGCATTTAATTGGAACGACCTTGAAGTAAATTCTAATGTTATTGATGCTTATGTAACGGGCAATACAGATAAATTGGCCTATGTGGTTGGTGGTTTCTACATGAATGAAGATACTGATGCTTTAGCAAGCTACCATGCAGACCTGCAAGGAACAACCTATTTCTGGCAGCCAGAAAGGGTTCTCACCCACTATGCTCTTTATGGTCAAGGAACTTACCAGCTTAATGATGATCTGTTCTTGACATTTGGTGGTAGATTTAACACGGATGAGAGATATGATGAAGGTGGAAGAAACCTAGATTGCTCACAGTGGGTAGGTTGTCATCCATACATCGATAGATGGGGCGACAGATTTAGTGTTTTTTCAGATGTAAACTCGTACTCATATGACTTTTGGGTAGATTATGGTAGACAAGTTGACGGTGTCGATTGTGTAGCACCTGCCATTGGTTGTGCAACTGTACAAACAGAAAATGACGTTGAAGAAAGCTGGACAAACTTCTCGTGGAGAGTTGGTTTAGATTGGGAGATGAACGATCTAGCCTTCATGTATGGATACTTAGCATCAGCCTACAAAGCTGGAAGCTTGGGTGATGTATATGTTAGACCAAGCAATACTGTTATTGGGACTCCTGGCGAAAGAGTATCATTGGCTTACGATCCTGAGTACGTAACAACAGCCGAGTGGGGTATTAAAGGTAAGAATGATGACAACACATATAACTACTCCTTTAATGTCTTCTTCACAATATATGATGGCAAACAGTTTACAGGTAACTTGCCTGTGGATGTAGTTTCTGTTGAACAATACGATGGCAATCCAAACTCACCTACCTTTGGCCAAATAGTCCAGGATGAGCAGGGAGTGACCATTTGGACAACAGAGAACTTTGGTGAACAAGAGATGTTTGGAGTGGAGTTTGAATACACATGGCTACCATACGAAGGTGGTAGAGTAAGCGGATTTATAACTAGCTATCAGTCTGAAATTACTGAAGACTTCACAACAATGTGGAGATATGGTCAGGATTGGCTATTCCAAAGAGATTACGCTGCATCCATTGATCCTACAAATCCAGCTAACTTTGTGAACCTCAAAGGCAATGAAATGCCATATGCACCAGATCTTGCTCTAACGGTCAGATATGAGCACATCTGGAAACTTGGTTATGGATATGAGCTTAAACCAGGCTTTAACTATCATTGGGAAGACTCATCATACACTTCTATTTGGAATGCTGACAAACATGTCAACGACGAGGGTGGTGTAGACGGTCCAGGATATTTTGCTGAACCAATTGAAAGCTTTACAGATAGAAGGCCTGCTTGGGAAATGTATGATCTTTTCCTAACACTTGATTCAAGAGAAGGTAACTGGTTCTTACAGGCCTACTCATACAATGCTTCAAGTGAGATTGTGCCATGGGCATTAAATATTAATGCTGGGTATCAAGTAGGATCATATTCCGCACCAGCTCAAAAAGGGGTTAGATTCGGATACTATTGGTAGACAGAATTTTTCTGTAAAATAAAAGGAGGGTTCGCCCTCCTTTTTTTTATGATGAGTACACCAGATATATCCGATAAATTTTCAGAGCTGCCTTTTCTTGTAGGGTTTAATTCTTATGGAGCCAAATCAGTCTTTGAGGGTGAAGTGGTTACTGTTGTTTGTCCAAATGATAACTCCTTCGCTAAAGAATTAATTTCTCAAAAAGGGAATGGCAAGATACTTTTTATTGATGGAAACGCATCAAAGGCTGTTGCTTTGCTTGGTGATAACTTAGCGCAACAAGCTTTAGATAATTGCTGGTCAGGGATTGTTGTTAATGGCATGGTTAGGGATGTTGAGATTTTAAAAACCATCCCATTCCCCATATATGCACGAGGTTCTTGTCCTAAAAAAAGCAACAAAAACAATGCAGGCAATATTAACCTTGATGTTTGTATTGATGGCGTTGATATTAAGCCGACCTTTTGGGCCTATGGAGACGAGAATGGTATCCTCATCTCTCCTACCAAGCTCGAACTCTAGTTACATCGATAGCTAGATCTGCCTTTGCTCTTTGTAATTTTGACGTTTTTAATGTCTACTTCTAATGGGCCTTGCCCAAGAAGAATCATTGGCACATTAACTTTAGATAGATCCAGTCCTTCACTGAGTAGACATTTTAAAGGTATGTTGTAATCAACAAATTTTTTGCTCTCTTTAAAGTAATCTGAGATATCAATGGAAGCCAAGCATCCAAATCCACAGCCGATTGCAACAAATAACGGTTTTTCTTTGTTGTTAACCTTGGCAGTAAATCGCAATGATCCATTTTCAAATGAATTAAGGTTTAATATCTCTTTGGAAATGATTATGAATGCATTTAAATCATCAGATTCATTGAAAACAAGTCTTAATGTATCGTCTTGTTTGTCTGAATCTATTAAGTCAGTTGTAACCAATGAATTTTGTGAGCTTGTTTGGTTTTCAACCTGAACTTGAGCCAGATTATTTTCTTGAATGTAGCCAATAAATCTATCCGTGACCGAGCCAATCAAAAGATCAATTTCGTTGCCAAAAAACTGTTCTTCATCAACATTCTCATCAAATAAAGGCACTTCAACATTATCTTGGTAACTTAATCCATAACCAAAAGCAAATAAGGGATCGCTGGCTGGATCAAAGTAATTTAAATTTGCTTGAAAAGGTGTTTTAGGCCAACTGAATGGTAGCCTACCTTTAATATCGTAGTTGACTTCATCGATATCGTTCATAAACAACACGTCTGTCATTCCTCTAGATTCTGTTCCAGGCAACCAAGCAGCTACAAATGCGTTTGACAAGTTGATTTCCCTTGTCATCCATAGAGGTCGTCCGGAAAAAAACAATGATACCGTTGGCACACCCTTCTCTTTTAATAATGATAGGGCACCTATTTGCGCTGTTCTGTTAAAAGATAAATTCTTTCTATCGCCTACTCCTTCTGCATAAGGCTGCTCTCCATATGCAACAATGGCAATGTCGTAGTCAAACTTGCTGACAGAACTGATATTTTCCACATAATCAACATTTCCTTGGGTAATTTCTTTTAAAGCCTGCAAGAAAGTAATGCTGCCTGGAAAATCATCATTGTTATTATTTGCGCCTTGCCAGTCAAGAGTCCAACCTCCAGTTTGTGTTCTTAAAGAGTCAGCGTCACTACCAACCACTAGAATCTTAGCGCTTCTTGAGATGGGTAATATGTTGTTATTGTTTTTTAACAGAACTAGAGACTCTCTTACTGCTTGGCGAGATACATCACGATTCTTTTGCAATCCAACTTCTGTGAAATTTGTGTCCTTAGGTTGTCGGCCATCGAACATTCCCATTCTTTCTTTAACTAGCAAAATACGTCTTACAGCATCATCAAGCCTCTCCTGAGTTATCTCGCCGTTCTTTGCTTGTCTAAGGGTATTTCTATATAAATCCTTCCAATCCTCAGGAACCATAAACATATCAACGCCTGCGTTAAACGAAGCGGCACAATTGGCATTCGAACACCCTGGAACTTGCCCATGACCATTCCAGTCACCTACAACAAAACCATCAAACTCCATTTTATTTTTTAGCACTTCGGTCAGAAGGTAATCATTGCCATGCAGCTTAGAACCATTCCATGAATTGAAGCTAGCCATCACTGTTTGCACACAGGCATCAAGTGCAGCGAAGTAAGAGGTGCCGTGAACATACCTTAATGAATCTTCATCTGTTTTTGTGTCTCCTTGATCAACTCCTAAAAAAGTACCCCCATCACCGAGAAAATGTTTTGCTGTGCCAATAATTCGATTTTCAGCAAGGAACTCATCGCCAGACCCTTGCAAACCATAAACAAATGCTTTGCCTAATTTTGCTACTAATTCTGGGCTTTCAGAATATCCTTCATAGGTTCGTCCCCAACGATAATCTTGTGGAACAGTAACCGTAGGAGCAAATGTCCAAAATAGCCCTGTAGCCAATACCTCTTCAGCTACAGCAGCACCGACCAACTCCAATAATTCCGTATTTTGTGTTGCTCCCAAACCAATATTATGAGGAAAAATTGTTGCTCCAATGACATTGCTGTGGCCGTGCACCGCATCAGTTCCCCATAAAACAGGAATTTCGGCTCCACCACGATTTGTTGAGACATCGTGAAATTCTTGGGCCAGTGATTTCCATTCAGCTGGAGTGGATTTTAATTTTCCGCGAGGAGAAGTATTGCCACCATTCAATATACCTCCCAATGGGTATTTTTTTAAATCGGATGGCACAACAAAATCCAAGTCTGCCATGATTACCTGACCAACTTTTTCTTCAATTGTCATTGATTGAAGAATTTTTTCGACTTCGGCAATATCGCCTGTAGGGCAAAAATTGGGTCGGTCCCAATTAACCTCGGAGGCTATTGAGATTTGGAGCAAAAACAGTAAAGCAAAGATTTTTTTCATAATATAACTTCCTAGCTAGGTTTAAAACGAGCCATCAAAATAAATGTAGATACCAGCAATCACTATTAGTATTAAACTTGAGCCAACATTGAATAATTTGGATGTTTGAAAATCACTAGCTTCTAATTTAAATGTTTTAGCATTTTCACTTGATGGAGACAATATTGCACTGACAACAAAAGCAAGAAAAAATGAAATTGCCATTTGGTGCATAAACGGTTCAATTAATGATTCTTGTGTGTTTGCCACATAGAGCTTAAGGACAACTCCAGCCACTAATGCAACAAGTGAACCCCATAATACTGATCTCGAAGTGGAATTTTTGAAAAATATTGCTGAAAGAAAGACAAATAAGATTACGGGACTAAACAATCCCATATATTCTTGAACGTATTGGAAAGCAGAATCTAAACTACCAAGAAAAATAGGTGCAACAAATATAGATATTGCGAGACCAACTAAACCAACTTTTCTACCAACTCCTACCAGTTGATCATCACCAACATCGTTGTAATTTCTATAAATATCCATAGTGAAGATTGTACTTAAACTGTTAGTTAATGAGGCAAGAGAAGAAACTATGGCTGCAACCAATGCAGCAAAAGTAAGCCCTAAGATTCCATTTGGTAGCAATGAAAGCATTGAAGGATATGCTCTGGATCTATCTCCTTCAAGAGATGGTATGGCACTCCCTTCAAGCGATACCGCGATTAAACCTGGCAAAACAACAACTACAGGCATTAAAAGCTTTAAAAAACCAGCAAACATTAAGCCATTCTGAGCTTCGTTTAAGCTTTTGCCGCCCAAAGCTCTTTGAGTGATGTATTGGTTTGTTCCCCAATAATAAAAGTGTGCTATCCACATACCACCAATCAGAACCCATATACCTGGCAATCTAACATAATTACCATATGCTTCAGGGTTTTCAGATTGCGATGCATAAGGCAATAAAGCATCAAACTTTTCAGGAAATTCACTTTGCAGAATCATGAAGCCTTCTACCACTCCAGCACCATCTGATATCGCATTTAGCCCAACATAGGAAACAAAAAGACCAGCAAATATTAATAGTGTCACTTGTATAATATCTGTAAAAGCCACTGCCTTCAGACCGCCATACAAAGAGTAAGCCAGTGATAACAATCCGAGTAGAATCATTGCTGGAATGAGCTCAAGTCCTGTAAGATTGTTTACCGCTTTCGCACCCAACCAAAGTATGGTTGGCAAAATGACCATTACATACATTATCAACATTAAGATGGCCAACATTATGCTTACAGTTTGATCGTATCTTTGGGACAGAAGTTGAGGCATTGTAAAAACCTTCTGTTTTAAATAGACGGGAAGCAAAAATTTACCCACAACTATCAAAGCTATAGCAGCAGTCCATTCATATGTTGCAATGGCAATACCCATAGCATAAGCATCTCCATTCATGCCAATAATCTGATCTGCAGCAATATTTGCGGCAATTAAAGATGTTCCAATAGCCCACCATGGTAAGGAGCGACCAGCTAAGAAGTAATCTTCAGCTGTTTTCTTCTCTCCTGACTTATTGAGAGAAATAAATGTTGCGATAGCAATTAATGCAACTGCATAGATTCCAACGATAGTGTAATCCAAACTATTCATGTAGCCTCCTTACGATTGAATAATTTAAGTTCCCATACAAGGGCGTATGTGGTTTGGTAATTAAATTTATAGAAATATTTTTTAGTATACTTTGATGATGTTCTGATACATGATCATCAAATTCATCTTTTAACGCAGTAATAACATCAAGCTGCGAAAGAACTCTCATTAGACTTCCAGCAAAATATATGCCTCCTGTCGCCATTGAAGTTAAGCTTAAATCAGCTAACACTCTGCCCATAGACTTACCAAAATTATTTAACATATCAGTTGCAAGATCATCGCTGCCATAACTATCTACGATTTCCTCAGATGTTTTGATTAGCCCAGATTTAGCTTGATATATCTTGGTAATGCCCTTTCCTGATAAAAAACTCTCAAGCACAGGGAAATTATTTTGATCACCAATTTCAAAAACTTCACGCAAATAATTATTGAAACTTTTAGCGTTGCCCAGCTCAGTTGCAAACACATAAGGAACCTGATTAATGTATCTTAAAATAGAGAATCCAAGTCCAGTACCTGGACCTACTGCTAAACTAGTTTGGTTGGTATTTCTATCTCCAGATTTAATAGATACAAGGTCGCTATCATGCAGTAAAGGCAAACAATACCCTATAGATTCCCAATCATTAAGCATGTAACAGCTGTCTACATCCAAGGATGATGAAAGTTCAGCACCATCTAGATTCAATGATCTGTTTGTCATTACAATTGAATTGCCACTTTTTGGGCCTGCAGCGGAAAATATAATTTCATTGGCTGGCCTTTCAGCTAATTGTTTCTTTATAATTGCAAGGATTTCACTGTCATTTGATATCTTGATTTTAGTGATTTTGTCTATTGAAAGATTCTCTTGATCACCATAGCCAATTCTTAAATTAGTTCCTCCTAAATCAAGTAATAATTTATTATTGGTCAATGTCCTCTCCGAATAGTAAATTATATAAAATAAAGTTTGGTAAGGATTTAAAAATTTGAAAAAAAGCCTTAAAAATCTTAGCAGCTCAGGAGGAATGTCGAAAAAACTAAGCCACTAATCAACATCTTTAAGGCCGTGTTTATGATATGATTAAATTTACAAAAAGCAATGAAATCAGTCCTTTTGTGACATTTTGGCAATATTTACATGATTTTTTCAAATTAATTACCAAAAAAATTTAATGAAATAAAAAAATTTGTGCATTATGGCTGACAATTGGAAAAATAAGGTTATTTATCAAATCTACCCCAGAAGTTTTTGCGACACATCTGGCAATGGGGTTGGAGATCTAAGAGGCATTATTAATAAAGCTGATTATATTAAAGATCTTGGCGTAGACTACGTATGGATCTCACCTTTCTTTAAGTCGCCACAATTCGACTATGGCTATGACGTTCAAGACTATCGAACTGTTGACCCACTATTTGGAAGCAACAAAGATTTTCTTGAGCTTGTAGAGGTTTTTAAGAAAAAGAACTTAAAGATTATGATTGATTTAGTTCTAAGCCATACCTCTACACATCACGAGTGGTTTCTACGTAGCAATTCCGCCAAGAAAAATGATTATAGTGACTGGTATGTTTGGGCTGATGGATTAAATGATTCAGAACCCAACAATTGGTTATCGGTATTCGGTGGATCCGCATGGAAATGGTCTGAAAAGAGACAAGCCTACTATCTACACAACTTTTTAGAACAACAGGCAGATTTAAATTTCCATAATCCTGAAGTTCAAAATCAAATGCTTGATGAATTACATTATTGGTTGAATTTGGGTGTTGATGGCTTTCGTTTTGATGTGATAAATTTTTTATTTCATGATGCTAACTTAAGAGACAATCCACCAAAAGAATCAGAAAAAATTAGACCTCTAGGATTTAATAAGGACAATCCTTATGGCACGCAATACCACATCTACGATAACTCAAGACCTGAGATGCTGCCCTACCTCCAAAAAATTCGTGCCCTCCTTGATAAGTACAATGCTGTTTCAGTTGGAGAAATCGTTGCAGACAACTTCAACCAAGTTATGGGTGACTACACCACTGAAAATCGTTTACATATGGCCTACAGTTTTGAATTCTTATCTGAAGAATTTAATTACGATTACGTCGATAATGTAGTCGATAATTTTTTTAAAACCAATCCACATTCATGGCCTTGTTGGGCATTTAGTAATCATGATTCAACTCGTATTGCTTCACGATCTATAAAAACACCAAAAGAACTTATGGCTAAACTACTTTCGCTTAAGGGGAATGTATGCATTTACCAAGGAGAAGAGCTTGGCCTCAATGAAAGCGAATTGGACTATGCTGATGTTCGTGATCCATTTGGAAAAAGGTTTTGGCCAGAGTTTAAAGGAAGAGATGGTTGCAGGACCCCTATGCCCTGGATTGGAGCTGACAAAAACTTGGGTTTTTCCAAAACAAAACCCTGGCTGCCAGCCGATAGTGGTTTTCAAGATTTAGCAGTTGATGAACAACTTAACAATAATGAATCTAACCTAAGTTTCTTTAAGAGGTTAATGCATCAAAGAAAGCAGAAATTTACTTAAAAAATTCTCTGTGCAAGGATTCAACAGTCGTTTTTTCTAAGGAGCTTTCAAGGACCAAGGTTATTTTAATTTCAGATGTGCTTACAAGTTTAAGTGACGTCTTACTGCCCTCTAGACAACTAAAAACGCGACTAGCCACCCCTGTTTGTGAACGCATGCCGACACCAACTACCGAAATTTTTGATAAATCTGATTCAGAAATATAATCATCAAAAAGTTGGCCTTTATTTTCTTTAAGAATAGATTCAACCTCAACTGAATTACCTTGTTGCACTGTGAATGAAAAGTCAATTGCTCCATTTAGCTCGTAATTCATCACAATAACATCAACAAAAATATTTTTTTGTGCCATCAGATTTAGAACGGAAGAGGAAAAATCATTACCACTCTTGCCCCCGTAAATAGTAAATTTGGCCTGGTTAGGTTCTGATGTAATACTTGTAACTACTGACTGTTCCATATCTGTGGGCTCATTATAAATAATTTTTGTCCCTTGGCTTTGCTCAAAGCTCGATAAGACTTTAATTGGTACTTTATATTTATGGCCCAGCTCAACCGAACGCAATGCTAGTACCTTTGCTCCTTGACCTGAAAGCTCTAACATTTCTTCAGAAGTTACATATTCCAAAACTCTGGCATCATTCACTTTATTTGGATCTGCAGAAAATACCCCTTTGACATCGGTATAAATTTGGCACTCTTTGGCCTTGAGTTCAGCTGCTACTGCCACAGCTGTGGTATCCGACCCACCACGACCAAGGGTTGTAAAATCTCCTTTTTCATCGACACCCTGAAAACCAGTAATTATAGGGATAACACCATGCGCAATTTCATTTTTTATCAAAGCTGTATCAATTGAAAGTATCGTTGCAAATTTATTTGAACTATCTTTTTTGGTCATTAGTTTAAGCTGAGAAGCATTAAATGATTTGGCTTTAAGCCCTAAGCTTGATAGGCACATTGCAAGCAAGGATGAGCTGACAACTTCACCTGTAGAAAGCAGCGCATCCATCTCACGAATGTTGTCTTGGTTAAAATATTTTTGACCAAGGCTAAATAGCCTATCGGTCTCGCCGGCCATAGCTGAAATTACCACAACTACATTATTAATTTCTGCAGAGGATTTTATAATTTCAGCAATTTTTTCAATTCGGTCTAAATTAGCAACCGAAGTTCCACCAAATTTTTGTACGATCAGATCAGTCATTGATGTATTTAAAAATTCGATAAGCATTCCCGGCCGCACCAATATTAAGATTGTCGCCCACCACCCAAAAACTTATTACATTTGGAGAATCTTGAAAAACTCTGAGCCTACCAATGGAAATCACTTCAGAATTACCATTTTGTCTTGGAGATGGAATTACGCCGTCGTCAAAATTTAACTCAGGATCGTTTAAAAATTGCTCCTTTATATTTGTAAGATTTATAGCTTCGTTGCTAACAATATTAATGCTGGCACAATGTCCTCGAATAACAGGGACTCTTACGCATGTTGCTATTGTTGTGACGTCTGAAAGTTTCAATATCTTACTTAATTCATCTTTTATCTTAGTTTCCTCACCTGTACTACCGTCAGCATAAATATCATCTATAGCAGGAACAACATTGAATGAGTTGATTTGATTTATACAGTTATCGGAAAAATCAAATTTACTCTCCAGTGCTTTTAGAGCCTCTAGATCTTTAGTTGTGTCATCTAAAAGCTTATGTGTTTTTTCTCGGCCTGCACCGCTTATGGATTGATAAGTTGATATAAATATATTTTTAACTAAATTAACATTGGAGATAATTTTTATTGGTTTGGCCACAGGAGCAACCACACAGTTAGGTAATGCGATAAAATTTTCGTTGGAATAATCCTGATGATTAACACCATACAGTAAAAGAGGTGTATCAGGGTCTTGTCTATAGGCTGAAGATAAATCTAAAAATTTTGTGGGATAAGTGATGCTGCGTTTAAGAGCTTTTGTATTTTCCGCTGATATAGCTAAGAAAATATAGTCATATTTGGTGTCATTAATCTCTACTAAAGGTTTAAGAGAAAACTCTTTGCCTTTGATATTAACTGTCTTTCCAACACTTGCCTCAGATGCATAGAGGTCAAGCTCTAAATTTTCCTTAGTTAAGTAATTAGCTAGTAATGTGCCCACTACTCCTGTTGCACCAGCAACTGCGACTTTAATCATTGTTTATCTATAGGGTGCAAACTTAATAAAAAAAGGGGAATCGCTACCTAGAAGTCTTACAGAATGGAAGTTGGGCCAGACATTCTGAGGTAAATAACCTAGGCAGCGATATCTTGTGTTGCTAAATTTTCAACAACATAACTTGTTAGATCTAGCATACGATTGGAGAAGCCCCACTCATTATCGTACCAAGCTAAAATCTTTGTATTTTTATCTATTTTTTGTGTATGCAATTTATCGTAGACACTTGAATTGGTGTTTCCTTTAAAATCGGTGCTTACTAGCGGAACTGAATTCACATCCAATACACCACTTAGCTCATTCAAAGATGCTTCTTCAAGTACAGCATTAAGCTCCTCTACTGTAAAATCTTTTTCTGTATTAAATGTAAAATCTAATAAGGATACATTGGCAACAGGTACCCTAACAGCAAGGCCATTAAGCTTTCCGTTTAACTCTGGAATAACTTCTCCAACTGCAGTTGCAGCACCTGTTTTTGTTGGAATCATTGATTGGCCAGCTGCTCTGGCTCTAAGCAAATCTGAATGATAAACGTCCAACAAACTTTGATCATTTGTATAAGCGTGAATAGTATTTACCAATCCGTTGGTTATTACAAAGTTGTCGTTAATAACCTTGGCCAATGGAGCGAGACAATTTGTTGTGCAAGACGCATTGGAAATAATTGCATCGTTGGATGCAAGTTCTTCATGATTTACTCCAAATACAACAGTTCTATCAACGTCTTTGCCAGGCGCTGAAATAATTACTTTTGAAGCTCCAGCTTTAAGATGAAGAGAAGCCTTTTCTCTGGTAGTGAAGATTCCTGTACACTCAAAAACAACGTCCACTCCCAATTCTTTCCATGGCAAATCCTCTGGATTTCTTTCACTAAAACACTTAAAGGTTTGGTTACCTACTGATATTGAGTCCTCACTTGAAGAAATATCGTAGTCTAGCGTGCCATGCACTGAATCGTATTTAAGAAGATGAGCATTCGTTGTTGTGTCAGCAAGATCATTAATTGCAACAATCTCAAATTTGCTGTCACCTCTTTCCAAATATGCTCTAAGTATGTTTCTGCCGATGCGGCCAAAACCATTTAGTCCAACTTTCATAATTCGTAGTTTAGGTGCTTTTTTAAAAAAAGATAGTTTTTTTATGCAGAAAATGCATTTTTGTAAATTTTTTTTTGATTAATATAATTTTAAGCCTTTTTTTATGTGCTAATTATTGGGTATAAGTATAAAATAAAAACAAATATGCATCGTATATAATGTTTACTTATGTCGATATGGTTCAAAGAAATATCTATAGAGGATCTAGAAGGTTCTTCCATCAATATGGATAAACATCTTGAAATCGAATTTTATGATATTGGCACAAACTACCTTTGTGCAAAAATGCCCGTTAATGAAAAAACAAAACAACCTTTTGGTTTGCTGCACGGCGGAGCATCTTGTGTGCTAGCAGAAAGTGTTGCTAGTTTTGCAACAGCACTAACACTTGATCTAACCAAACAAATCCCTGTCGGTCTCAGCCTCAATGCCAACCACCTTAAATCAGCTACTTCAGGTTTTGTTTATGCTAAAGCAACCTCAAAACATTTGGGCAGAACAACTTCGCTGTGGGATGTTATTGTCACAAATGAGGTTAAAGAAATTGTTTCTTCAGTGGTATTCACCGCATTTCATAAGGATATTAAATGAAAACATTTTTGAGGATTCTTCTTCTATTTGTGATTGGTCTTCATGCCCATTCAGTTCCACAAAATATTTTATTCATTGGCAACAGTTATTTTTACTATAACGACAGCTTGCACAATCATGTTAGAAGGATGCTTGAAGAAGCATATCCTGAAAAGACCTTTACATTTAAATCTTCGACCATTTCAGCTGCTAGATTGCATCACCATAATTTTGATCACTTATTAAACCACAAAAACTTGGGTGTTAAAGAAAAATACGACTTAATTATTATGCAAGCTGGTAGTTTTGAATTTTCGAATTCAGAATTCAAAAATAAATACATTGAAACAGTCAAAGAATTTTCTTCTAAGGCAAAAAATGCCGACATAAAAACTGCTCTTTATATGTTTCATGACTATCTGCCTTACGAGCGTCGCTACCGAGAAAATAATCTTGAAGAGGTAATTGCAACTCATAGGCAGGCTGCCATGGAAACAGGTTCTTTATTGCTTCCAATTGCATTGGCATTTGAAAAAGCCTACGCAAAAAGAAGTGATATAAAATTGCATCACCCTGATGGCTCACATCCTGCACTAAAAGGGCATTATCTGGCTGCATATACAATTTTTGCTTACTTGACTAACTCAACCCCAGTTGGCCTTAAATACAATTACCTTAATCAACTTTCTGATGAAGATATTTTATTTCTTCAAAATATTGCTTGGGAAACCTATAGCCAGCAAAATAATTAACTACTAAAAAGTAGAAAAAGTATTAAAAAAATGGTATTTTCAAAGGCATGAAAAGGCTAATTTTTGCATATCTCGTTACTTTTGCATTCTTTTTTGAAGCACAAGAAGAAAGCAACTACGAAGAAGTAGTTGTTACAGCTAATAAAAAAGAAGAAACGGTACAAGAAATTCCAATGAATATTTCGGTTATTACAGAGGGGGATATCGAAGTAAGAGGAATTACTACACCTGAAGATTTTTTAAGATCACTATCTGGGGTCACAACTCCTGGTGGTTCAAGATACTTTTCTTTTAGAGGACTAAACACTAGTTCAGCTCAGAGATCACCTGGGACATCTTCTGTTTATATTGATGAAATTAAAGGTTCAACAATGAACATTTTTGATGTTGCCAGAATTGAAGTATTGAGAGGCCCACAAGGAACTCTGTATGGTTCAAATGCTATTGGTGGAACAATCCGATACATCACAAATAAACCAAACACTGAAAAGTTTGAATCCAAACTATCAGTTGAGCTTGGTGATAAAGAGTTTGCTGTTGAAGCAATAGAAAATTACAACGCCATGGTGAATGTTCCGTTGAGCAATAATGTTGCACTAAGAGCAGTTTACTCCTCAGCAATAGATCCTGGAATTTATCAAAACGTCATGACTGGAAAAAAAGGTGTTGGTACTCAAAACGATGAAAGAACAGTTCTGACCCTTGGATTTAACTTTGACAGACTTGACGGTATGGTCAGATACATTGTGAACGACCGAGTCGATGTTGGTATGAAAGAAAAAGGAAATGGTGACAAGCCTGGTAATGCAGACTTAGTTGTTTCTGGCTGTAATACCGATGGTGCTGGCTGGTGGTACAACTGGGATGGTTATGAAAATTGTGCAAGAGTTGCTGGTATTGCAGCTGAGCTTGGTGATTACACAGACCTTCCTGGCTTAAGCAACTACAATCCGCTTCTAGCCTTCGCAGACTTTTCAGATGAAATACATAGAGTTAGAACCAAAGTCCTCGCAACACAATTAAATTATCAAGCAGATGACTTTAATGTTGTAGCAGTTTTAGCTAATTATCAAGACAGAGAAGACTCAGATACCGAATGGAGCAGAATTGATATGGATGACCTTTATGCAGGTCCATTAGTCGTGACTTCAGATTCAGAAACTTCTAGTTTTGAATTTAGAGTAAACTCCAACCCTGGTGTCTTTGAGTGGACCGTTGGTTACTTTTTTGAGGATTATGAAGGAAAGCCTAACCAAATAGTTGAAACACAATTTGGCCCTAGCGCAGATGCATTTGATTACATCACATCAATTATAATGGGCGCTCCTGATTACGATGGCTCAGCTTACTGTCCACCGTTTTGTAACGACTCATTGGGTTATCCAAATATGTACTACGGTAGCTGGAGATATTTTGACAGAGCTAGAGAAGAGTCAGTATTTGGTCAGGTTTCTTATGCATGGGAAGACTTTACTTTTACAGCTGGGTTAAGAAGATACATGCTTGAAGGCAGTTATAAAGGTTCTGAATTTGGTGTGTTCTATCTTGGTAGTAACGGGTGTGACAATGATGGCGATGGTCAGGGCGATTTTGCCGATGGTGTAACTTGTAACGAGTTGTCCGGTACAGAAGCTGACACAAGACCAAAATTCACTGTTAGCTATACACCAAATGATGATCTAACCTTGTTTGCTGTTAGCTCTGCAGGCTACAGGCCTGGTGGCAACAATGCTAACTTACCATATTTCTGTGAGAACGATCCAGAAGCCTCGTCTTTTAAAAGAAGGTTTACTTCTGACAATGCTCAAAATACTGAATTTGGTGGGAAATATAGAACATCTAGATTCTCTATTAATGCTACCTACTTCATGATTGATTGGCAGGATATCCAAATTGGTATTGCTCCAGCATGTGGATGGTCATTCACATACAATGGTGGTGCAGCTGAAACATCAGGTCTTGAACTAGATGCCACACTTGATCTTGCTGAGAACCTGTATCTGGATTTCGCAGGAGCATTTATGTCAGCTGAAACAACTGTTGACCTACCAAGCTTTGATGCTAAAGCTGGTGACAGACTTCCTGGAACAGTTGAAAGTCAATTCAATGTTGGTTTAACTTACGAAACAAACTTCTTAGGCAATCCAGCCTTTGCAAGAGTTGATTGGTTAAACTACGGTGAAAGTTATGCAACTTTTGCTCAAACAGAGAATATGATGTCTCCAGAATATTCTAAGATTAACTTCAATGCTGGAGTTAACTTGGGAGATGCTGGCTTACAACTATCAATTGATAATGTCTTCGATGAAAGAACAGAAGCATTTAGATATGCTATTGATTCTCCATCATGGAGACCAAGAGACTATGTTCAATGGATTCCTCCAAGAACGGTAAGTCTTAGATATTCAGTTAGCTTTTAATTAAAATAAGGCGGGGAAACCCGCCTTTTTTTATGTTTCGATACCTTCTTTTTACAATCTCTTTTTTAACTATCCCAGAAGAGTGTGATTATTCTTCTAAGGAACAAGAGGTTGCTCCAATTCAAACCACAAGTACAGCCTTAATTAAAGAGGACTTCTTTCTTAATGTAACTCAATACACTGATAGACTTGAATTTGAAGGCATTGATAACTCTCCTGCAATACATGAAGGCATTGATTTCATTAATGAAAATAGACGGATTGACGATGTGCCCGTTTACTCTGTCTTAGCAGGAAAAGTTGTTTACGTCAGAAAGGGATGTCCCGAGGAGCATCCATTTACAAGAAATAATCTATTGCGTGAGTGTGGTAGTGGTTGGGGCAACCATGTTGTGATCGATCACGGACAATTCTTCACTCGATATGCTCACCTAAGACCCAACACCATTAGCGTGTCCACAGGTGAACAATTAACAAAAGGCAATAAAATTGCGTTGATGGGTAATTCAGGACGTAGCAATAAAAGACACCTACACTTTGAGGTTGGTCTTAAAGATATTCCCTTTAATTCATGTGATGTTGCCCAATCGTTTGATTCAGTAACAGATCCTAAAATTTTTGGTTTTTAAGCCAGTGTATTTGGTTAAACACTAGAACTAGATACAAAATAAATAACACCACAAAACTTACAATCAAAATTGGATCAAATATGCTGGTAGCGAGCGGATTGCTGGCTGGTAATCTAGTAAAAACTTCTGATATTGCTGGGATGGAACTACATAAAATAGTTCCAGAATAGCTTATTGCCTGTAAGTACTTAGCAAATGGAAATTGCTTAAATGCTTCAACAAACACCCCTCCTCCAATTGCTAGTAGAGTAATTACACCTAAAAGGTGTGCCAGATTAAAGCCACCATTGTTAAAAATAAAAAGTGAAGTACCAGCAGATATAGCAGTTAAAAATAGATAACTTTGGCCCAAAATATTAGTGGCTGATATAAATTTATCTTTGTAAATTATCCTTGCAGCAAGCACTAACGCAAGCGTACCACTTATCGTGTGTAGCCAGCCTATTGGCGAGATTTCGGACATAATGTTTTTTTTCTAATTATGTATATAATACCCATCTTCTAATTAAATTGAATTGGATGAAAAAAAATAACTTTGTTGGTTGGGAAGAGTGGATAAGTTTACCAAAACTCAATTTACCCGCCTTAATTGCTAAAACAGATACGGGTGCTGAAACATCTGCACTTCATGCGTTCAATATTCAGGTTTTCGGCTCAAATAATCAGATGGTGCGTTTTGGCATCAATCCCATTACTTCGGATGAAAGATTTTCAATTTTTTGTTCGGCAAAAATTATTGATCAACGAAATGTCACTTCATCGAATGGCATAACTGAACTTAGATACGTCATCGAAACAGACATTGTCATTGGGGGAGTTAAAAAAACTGTCCCAATAACTTTAACCAATCGAGAGAATATGAAATACAAGATGATCATTGGTAGAAATGCTTTGGATGGATACCAAATATCAGCAGACAAAAGTTTTTTACAAGGCGAACTTAGCTTTGATAGTTATAAAAAAGCTAAAAATTACGATTACAGACGAAGCTTACGTATTGGCATATTGAGTCTTGAGCCAAATAACTATTCCAACCAAAGATTAATTGAAGCTGCTGAAAAATACGATCATTTTTGTGAAATATTAAACACCAAACGGTGTTATTTAAATATTGAGTCAGACAAGCCAGAGGTCCACTACGATGGTAAACCATTACCTCATTACGACGTCATTATTCCGCGAATAGGTTCATCCATAACTCGTTATGGTATGGCTGTTGTGCGTCAATTTGAAGCAATAGGTACATTTTGTCTTAATTCATCCTCATCAATTGGTCTATCAAGAGATAAATTAGCAGCTCATCAAATGTTGGCTCTGCATCAAATCCCAATGCCAGATACAGCTTTCGCCAACTCTCCCCGTGATACCAAACACATAGTTGATCTAACTACTGGTGCTCCATTGGTAGTAAAGTTGCTAGAAAGCTCTCAAGGGAAAGGTGTCATTCTGGCAGAAACAAAAAAAGCTGCAACTAGTGTTATCAGCGCATTTCAAAGATTAAATGCACCATTTATTGTCCAGGATTTTGTTAAAGACGCTGGAGGCTCAGATCTAAGACTGTTAGTAGTTGGGGGCAAAGTCGTTGCTAGCATGATGAGGTCAGCCACAGAAGACGATTTCAGGTCAAACCTGCATGCTGGAGGGATAGCTAGAAAAGTAAGAATTACCAAAGAAGAAAGATCAATTGCTAGAAAGGCAGCTAAAGCTATGGGTTTGAATATAGCCGGTGTCGACATTTTACGATCATCAGAAGGTCCTAAGGTCCTTGAAATCAACAGCTCCCCAGGTTTAGAAGGCATTGAAAATATCACTAAGCTTGATTTGGCTGAAAAAATTATTGACTACCTAGAGCGCCGCTTAGGGCTTTCAAAATTTGTGGAATAGCGTTAAATACACCAAATAAATGGTGGAGCCAAGGGGGATCGAACCCCTGACCTCAACACTGCCAGTGTTGCGCTCTCCCAGCTGAGCTATGGCCCCAAAGAAAAACTATTCTAAATTAAGTTTCTGAAAACCCCAAAAATCGTTTAAAAACTTGATAAATAGCCATTTTTATTGTTGAATAGTTTAAGTAATGAGGGGGATCTCAATATGATTTCAAAAATTAAGTATTTAATTTTAATATTGCTGTCTTTTTCTTTAGCATTTAACGCTCAAGAATCAGGTGGTGAAAACGACGTAGAGGAAGTTGTAATAGTTGGTACACAGATCAAGGGTGCCAAAATCAATGAAGCACTTCCTGTAACTGTAATCTCAGCTGAAGACATCGAAGACCTTGGTGTCGATTCTGGTGATGACCTGCTAGCAAGCTTACCTGAACAAGGAATTAACCAATTTGGTGAAACCGGTGACACAGGAGGAATTAACGGTGCAAGAGGTGATGTTGGATCATTCGATATCAGATCTTTAGGTACCGGTAATACTCTCGTACTTCTTAATGGCAGAAGATTAGTATCAGGTGCAAGTTACCAGACTGAAGAAATTGGTGGAAGTTTTGTGCCAGTAGAAAGTGTTAACACTCAAATCTTGCCGCTAGGCCTTCTAGATAGAGTTGAAATTCTTCGTGATGGTGCTGCCGCTATATATGGTTCGGAAGCTGTGGCTTCAGTAGTTAATAACGTCCTAGACACAAATTTCGAAGGCTTCGAAATGAGAGTCAGATACAAAAACTTTGAACACTACAACAGAGATGATCACACAGTTACCTTGAAGTGGGGCCAAGATTTTGGCAAAACAAATGTATCTACATATGCATCTTTTTACGATAGAGATAGAATTAGAGCTTCTGAAGACGAGGTAATGGGTTTTTGTGATCGGAATGTTTTCGATGCTTCTTTAGGTGGCAGAACAGACTGCTCAGGTAATTCACCATGGGCACAATTTGATATGTCAGGAAGAGCAGATTATACAGACAGCTCCGGCGAATTTATCATCTACCCTGGGACCGATCCAAGATGTATATTACAGCTTAGTGATGGTGTTTGTGCAGCCAGCGATTCTGCAGGCAATATACTATTCAACTGGTACGCAGATAAGGATTATTTGGGTGCATTGGAGAGAAGAAATGTATTTACTTTTGTTAACTCCGAATTAGACAACGGTCACGAAATGTTTATGGAATTCGGTTATTACGATTCAGACTACACCTCTGATAGAGAGCAAGCAAGTCCATTGACAGCACAAAAATTTGTTGTGCCAGCAAGCCATCCTAATAACTTCACTGGGAAAACATTGCAGCTTGATAACTATAGATTGAATGACTTTGGACCTAGAGTTGTTCATAGTGAAAAATCGAATTTAAGAGTTGTGCTAGGTTTCAGAGGAGAGCTTTCATCTGGCTGGGATTACGATACAGCCTATGTCTATAATGAAGAACTTTCTGATAATACAATTTATAACAGGGTAAGTGCATCCGCGTTCGATGCATTGCTACAATCTGGACTCTATAACCCTTTCAACGGTGGTGGAGTTCTTGGCAGACCCGACAGTGATGGTGATCCAACTGCTTACGATGACTTTACACCAGGAGCTTCAGAAGCAATTATGGATACCGCAAGAATCAATGTATTTAGAAACAATGGGAGAACATTAAACACATTTGACTTTAAGGTTTCAAGACCAGATCTAT
Organism: SAR86 cluster bacterium; assembly: GCA_003331605.1. GTDB lineage: Bacteria > Pseudomonadota > Gammaproteobacteria > Magnimaribacterales > TMED112 > TMED112. The sequence continues at coordinate 58,173 of QOPD01000003.1, read as the reverse complement.
TTAGTGTTCCTGCGGGTAATGTGAGTGCGCTTTTAGGTGTTGAATGGCGTAGCGATAGTTTCTTCGATGATAGAGATCCCAACCTTGATGGAACTAATACTTACACCAGAAGATCATCCAGTGGTGCTTTGAGTTCAAGAGCAGATTACACATATCCATTCATATCAAACGTTGTTGGTTCCTCACCAACTCCAGACAATGATGGTAAAAGAACAGTTAACTCCTATTTTGTTGAGTTAGGTGTTCCTCTGGTATCACCAGAAATGAATGTGCCAGCAGTACAAGCATTGGATCTGCAAATTGCATATAGAAACGAAGCTTACAACGACTTTGAAGGTGAAGGCGTTTCAAGATATGCACTAGGTTGGACTGTCTCTGATAATATTCTTTTCAGAGCATCATCACAAGAGACTTTTAGAGCTCCTAACTTATACACAATCAATGAGCTAACAGTCTCTAGAGTTAACACTAGATACGACTGGGCTGCGGTATATATTGATAGAGCAGCTACAGCTGCGGGATTAGGATCCTCAACTCTTTGGGATAGTGATGGTAGATATGGTGTCATTAGAAACACTGTAGGAAGTAGAGACCTTAAAGCTGAGTTGGCTTCTAATGAGACAGCAGGTGTCGTCTTGCAATTTAACGATTTTACCGTGACGTATGATATTTGGGAAATTGTTTCAGACAGAACGGTTGGTCTTTTAGGTGAAGAGAACTCAATGCTCATCGACTTAGTTAGAAGATTGCAAGGTGATTGCGATGGCTTTAGTGCTGTAACAAGAGACGATCCTAACGAAGAAGAAGTCGCAGTAATGGAAGCTTTAGGTTTTGCATGTCCATTCGGTCAGGCAACAAGCGTTTACAATAATTATGTTAACCTTGGGCCTAGAAGAGTTGCTGGTTGGGATGGCGCATTTATATATGATGCAGATTTCGACTGGGGTTCATTGGAACTTAAGCACTTAATTTCATACACAAGAAAGAAATCCCAAGATGCAGCTGGATTGGCTGACGAGATAACCGCAGCTTATGATTCAGGTCTTATTGATGAAGCTGATTATCCACTTGGTGGTCTTGGTAATCTTCTTCAGATTGAGATGAATCCTAAGAAGAAAACTAAAACTACTTTGAGGTTCAAAAAAGGTAATTGGGCACTAGGTTTTGTTGAGACAGGTAGAGGTATAGTGCTTGAGCCAGATGTAGGGTTAAGACCTGTTGCAGCTTATAAGAGACTAAATGCTTATTTAGACTACAACTTTGAGCTCAATGCTAACGACGTCAGAATGAGATTTGGTGTCAATAACCTTCATGACAGAAGACCTCCGCTTGCCGACTATAGATATGGTTTCATGGGAGACCTTGACATAGGTACAAGAAGAGACTTCTACTTTGATTTCAGAGTTAGATATTAATCTAGCTTAGAATGATACAAACCAGTCCAAAGACAATAGGTTTTTGGGCTGGTTTTTTTTTATTCCTATTTTTTCTATTCCTTCCTGCTACTGACTCTCTTAGTAAAGAGGCAATCTACGTAGCAGCTGTAGTTGTCTTAATGGCAACATGGTGGGCAACCGAAGCAATTCCTTTACCGGCAACTGCCCTCCTCCCCTTAGCGCTTTTTCCATTATTGGGTGTATTTGGTGATATTCCATCAAAAGATGCCTTTCAATTGGCAGCGAATCCTTACGCACACGCCAATATATTTCTATTTCTAGGTGGGTTTATCCTTGCTTTAGCGATAGAGAAGGTAAATCTACACAAACGGATGGCTCTAAAGATGCTGCTGTTAGTGGGTACAGATTCAAAATACTTAATAGGTGGCTTTATGTTGGTCAGCGGCTTGCTGAGCATGTGGATTTTCAATACATCAACCACACTTATGCTTTTGCCAATTGCTTTGGCTGTGGCCACTGTGGTTCAAACAACAACCAATCAAGAGTCGATACTCCAGTTCAATAATTTTCAAACGGCCTTACTGCTTGGGATAGCTTACGCAGCAACCATTGGTGGTATGGCAACCATAGTTGGCACAGGGCCTAATGTGCTGGTTGTTGGTTTGCTACTAGATGAAGGGATTGAAGTCGGATTTTTAGATTGGATGCTGCTCGCTACACCGATATCTTTCATTATGCTTTTCATAGGCTGGTGGTTATTAACCAATGTTGCCTTCCCAACCAATATATCAGGCACCAATGAAACCAAGAAAGAACTCCAAAATATGTATGCCAAACTTGGTAAAGTGTCAGAAGACGAACGTCGAGTATTTATTATTTTCTGCTGCACAGCTTTCGCATGGATTTTTAGGAAAATATTAATAATGGTACCTGGACTGGAAGGTCTAACCGATTATGGTATTGCGATCATTGCAGCATTAGCACTATTCATTACTCCATCAGCAAAAGGCGCAGGTCTGCTTGAATGGAGCGCCACCAAAAATTTACCCTGGGGAATTCTCATTCTCTTTGGTGGTGGCTTATCAATAGCAGCACAAATTAAAGCAACTGGTCTGGGAGATTGGATTGGCTCAGTTTTTTCAGTATTCAGTGATGTCAATCCCTTATTTTTAATATTCATTATTGTTACGTTGATCGTATTTCTTACCGAGGTCACCTCCAACCAAGCCACAACAGCAACTTTTGTGCCAATCATGTTCGCCATTGCTTTAGGTTTAGGTTTTGATAAAGCTCAGCTAGCGATACCAGTAGCATTAGCAGCCAGCTGTGCGTTTATGCTGCCAGTGGCTACACCACCAAATGCTATAGTCTATGGATCTGAAAAATTTAAAATTGCTGATATGATTAAAGCTGGTTTTTATATCAATATTGCTGGCATCGTTGTAGTAACATTGTTTGCAACCTATGCCTTACCAGCCATAATTAACTGATGAGGTTAGCACTTGTTCTGTTTCTTTCTTTTAATGTTTTTACAGCTAGCTATTTAGATTATCCACACCCCTACCACCCAACTCAATCTGACAAAGGAATGGTAGTTTCACAAAACTACCTATCGTCTGATATTGGCGCTGACATACTTTCACAAGGAGGCAACGCAATTGATGCTGCAGTGGCCGTTGGTTTTTCATTGACAGCAACCCTCCCTAGAGCAGGTAATATTGGTGGTGGTGGCTTTATGTTGATCTACGATGCCAAAAATGACGTCACAGTCGCTCTAGATTTCAGATCTATGGCGCCAGAATTGGCTAGCCCTGAAGTATACTTAGATAAGTCGTTAAATACTCACGATTACAATCAAACAAGAAGGAGTTATAAGGCAATTGCTGTCCCAGGTACGGTTGCAGGATTAATTAAAGCTCATGAAACCTATGGCTCCATGCCATTAGTTCAACTTATTCAGCCTACGATAGACTTGCTTAATGCAGGTGTGCCTATCACTCAAGACCTATATTGGGCGATGCAAGATACTGAGTTTCTTACGCTAGATGATGAATCAAAAAACATATATTTAAATGATAAAGCCGTCATAGGAGGAAAAATATTTAATGAAGATTTAATAAGAACCTTAGAACTAATTCAAAAGAATGGTAGAGATGGGTTTTACAAAGGTGAAACTGCAGAAAAGATAGAGCAAGCAATGATTGCTAATGGAGGTTTGATAAGAAAACCTGATCTTGAGCAATATAAAGTTGAATTTACTGAGCCTATATCCATAGAATATCGCGACAACAAGATATTCACCATGGGAGCTCCAAGTGGTGGTGGTGTTGCAATATTAACTTCCTTGAATGTACTTGAAAATTTTGACTTAACAAATTTTCAACCAAACTCAGCTAAATATACTCATCTACTTGCTGAAGCTATGAAATATGGCCAGCAGAGTAGATCAAAATATATTGGTGACCCAAGATTTAATGAAATACCTATGGAAAAGTTACTCTCGAAAGAATATGCCAAGCTCAAAAGTAAAAATATTAAACTTAAACGTGCAACCAACGTAGATAAATTAACCTCCAGAACGCACGACCTAGATAAGAAATATGTTGAATCTAAGGATACCACTCATTATTCAATTATTGATGAAGAAGGAAATGCAGTATCAGTCACTTATACGCTTGGCTACTCTTTTGGATCAGGAGTAACTATTGAAGGTACAGGTATATTGGGCAACAATCAAATGAACAACTTTGCTCATGAATATGGTAGAAATGATTCTTTACGAAGAAGCAGCTCCCCAGCCAATAAATTAGAGCCTTTCAAAAGACCTATGAGCACTATGGCACCATTAATTATCTTTGATAAAAACAATGAAATTAAATTAATAACTGGATCTCCAGGTGGGTCGCAAATCCCAAATATAAACCTACAGGTTGTTTTAAATGTTTTGGATTTTAATTTGGATATAGGTGAGGCAACCATGACACCAAGAATTCACCAAGACTCACAAAATAATAATCTGCTGATTGAAAAAACAATCAACGAGGACACGAAAAGAATCTTAACTTTATATGGCCATACGATAGAAATCTCTGACACCATTGGTAGCACACAAAGCATTCACGTTATCGATGGAAAAAACTATGGCTACGCTGATCTTAGAAGACCAAATGCAAAAGTTAGCATTCAGCAGTAATTTTTTTAAGAGTCTGAGCAATTCTCTCTAACACCTGTTCTTTTTTTAATAAGTAGATGGTTGCATCAAGCGGTGGGGATTTGGTTCTACCAAGCAATGCAGCACGCATGGGCATACCTATTTTTGGCATTGGTAAATCTAACTCTGTTTTAGCTCTATCAATAACCTCATTGATTGCTGTCTCGCTCCATTCATCTAATGTGCTAATTTGAGTATTAAAAAAATCTAAAACTTTTTCTGATCCAATTAAAAATTTTTCATAACAATCATCTGAATACTCATCATAGTTTCTAACAAATGGTATTAGAAAATGTGCAATCTCTTCTAGATTATTACCACTTCCCACGCATAGCCTTATGAGCCTTTTAGGGTCGTGATGGGAATCAAGATCCAAATCAATTTTATCTGCAAAAGGTTTAATTAAATGCAACAATTCAACGTCGTTCTTTAAAGCTAGATGTTCTTGATTGATAAAATTTAACCTACCAATATCAAATACTGCTCCGGCCCTTTGTATGTCTGTAAGGTTAAAGCTGTCTAATATTTCAGATATAGCAAAAACTTCTTGCTCAACTTTGGACCAGCCCAATCGTATCAGCATATTCTTTAGAGCATCTGGCAAATAACCTTGTTGTTTGTATGTCATTAAATCAGTTGCTGCATGTCTTTTTGATAGTCTCTTTCTATCTTCCCCTAAAACTAGTGGCAAATGGGCATAACTAAAACCCTTGTAACCAAGTGCATTTACTATTTGAATTTGTCTAGGTGTGTTTGGTAGATGATCCTCTCCACGGATCACATGGGTTACCCCTTGCTCATTATCATCAATGACATTACAAAAATGATAGGTTGGTGAGCCATCACTTCTCAGAATAATCAGATCATCAAGCTCTTTGTTCGGAAAATGAATTGTTCCATAAACCTCATCATTTACTATAGTTTCCCCTTCTTTGGGAGATTTAATTCTTATAGCTGAATTAATATCTTCAATACTCTTATCTCGACAGAACCCGTCGTAGCTTGGCTTTAATCCATTTTTTTCTTGCTCCGCTCTTAAATTTGCTAGCCTTTCCTGTGAACAATTACATCTGTAAGCTGAACCATTGTTAAGGAGTTCAAGGGCATTCTTTTTATAGATGCCATACCTTGTGCTTTGTTTGATTGGTTCTACATCTGGAGACAGATTTAGCCAATCCAATCCATCAAGTATTGCAGTAACGAATTCCTCTTTCGAGCGTTCGGCATCGGTATCTTCAATTCTGACAAGAAATTGCCCTTTGTACTTTCTAGCATAAATATAATTAAAGAGAGCTGTTCTGACACCTCCTATATGCAAATAACCTGTTGGGCTAGGAGCAAACCTTGTTTTTACCAATTTATTTTCTCCCCACTCTTTTCTGACATTGCCAATAATATTTTTTGATGACTAGATAGATCCTCACCTTTCGCTGTAAATTTTTTGACATTAAATTTTATGTCTGTATCTGTAGATATATTATTCTCAACTTCTTTATGTTCAGAGCTTAACTCAAGCTTCACTTGTCCACCAGTTAGATTTAAGTAAACATCTGCCAATATCTGCGCATCGAGCAATGCGCCATGAAATTGTCTATCGTAACCAATTACATCCAATCTATTTGATAGCGCGTCAAGAGAATTCTTTTGACCTGGATAAACCTTCCTAGCATGAATTAATGTATCAAAAACTGTACAAATATCTCTAATGTCTTTGATAGAGTGGCCAATGATTTTTAACTCATTGTTAATGAAGCCAACATCGAATTCTGCATTATGAATAACTACCTCAGCACCTTTGATGAAATCAATAAAATCATCTACCACTTCTGCAAACTTTGGTGCATTTACTAAGTCACTATCGGAAATATTTGTAATGGCTTTAGCTCCTTCGCTAATTTCTTTTCCTTCAGGGTTTAAGTATGTCTGAAAAGTTTTCTTACTTTTTTCTCTGCCAATAATTTCAACCAATCCAATCTCAATAACTCTATCACCAGACTTGTAGTCGAGTCCTGTTGTTTCTGTATCAAAAGTTACTATCCTAGCTGACACTATCTGCTCCTTTGTTTGCTAATTCATCCGCTTTTTCATTGCCTGGATCACCTGCATGTCCTTTAACCCAATTCCAATTTACGTTCATCTGACTGTTAAGCTTATCCAGTTCAATCCATAATTCCCTATTAGCCACCGGCTTCTTGGATGAAGTGCGCCAGTTATTTTTTTTCCAATTATAGATCCATTCTGTTATGCCCTGTCTTAAATAGTTTGAATCTGTGTAAAGCTCTATAGATGAGTTGGTGTTCTTTAAATGCATTAGGGCGCTGATTGCAGCCTGCATTTCCATTTTATTGTTGGTTGTAGAAGGGTCACCAGCGTAAAGTTCCTCTGTTTGATTGCCATTAATGATATAAACGCCCCAACCTCCTGGACCAGGATTGCGTCTACAGGCACCATCTGTATATACTTTTATATTCATTGAAGTAAATTATAAAGTAATGAAAATTTTTCACATCCCTGCATTCATAGATAATTATATTTGGTCTATTGAAAAAGAAGGCAAAATTTCTGTTATCGACCCTGGCGACGCGAATGCTGTATTAAACGTATTACAAAACAGGAATCTTGAACTAGAGGATATTTTAATAACACACCACCACTATGATCACACTGGTGGTGTAAAAGAACTAAAAAAAGTCATGCAAGGTAATGTGTATGGTCCAGATAACTTGGCTATTGAAGGAATTGATGTGGCATTAATAGAGAATGATCAATTTTCTACTTTGGGCTATGAGTTTAATGTTATTGAAACACCAGGTCATACACTCGACCATATAAGTTTCCATTGTCATGAAAAAAACGTGCTTTTTTGTGGTGATACTCTTTTTTCAGGAGGTTGTGGCAGATTGTTTGAAGGCACGTATCAGCAACTTTTTAATTCTTTGCAAAAGCTTGTTCGATTACCAAACGATACTGAAGTCTACTGCACACATGAGTATACCCTTGCAAACTTAGCTTTCGCAGAGCAGCAAATTTCTGATGAGGAAATAAGCAACTACAAAAAAAATGTTGAAGTAAAGCTAAATAAAGGAGAAATATCTTTGCCCTCTTCTATTGAGATTGAAAAGAAAATTAACTTATTTCTTATGCAAAAAACTCCTAGTGACCTGAAACATCTTTCACCTGAAGAAAGTTTTAAAGAACTGCGTATTAGAAAAGATAATTTTTAGTAAAAAAGGGAGGCAAAAGCCTCCCTTAAATAATAACAACAATCTTAGTAGGATACGTTGAACCCAAAGATTACGACTCTTCCGTAATTATTGTGCAAGAATCGATCATATGTGCCATTAGTGAAAAATACTGGATCAGCATTATCTAAGTTTCTTACCACTAACCTTAAGCCAACGTTATCAAGCATTTGATAATTTGCTCTTAAGTTAACTTGTGTCCATGAATCAACTTCACCTACTGGGTTGTAATCAGCATCCGTATTATTTGCATAGCTATCAATGTATTCATACTCAACACCTAATCTAAGATTTTGAAGCATTGGTAGATTGTAGCCAACATCAAACTTATATCTGAATTCTGGTGAACTTGGAAGTCCAACGTAATCCACAACAGGACCATTAAAGAAAGCTTCTGCTTCATTTTTTGTCATTTGTGTATAAACAAGACCAGTATCAACATCTCCGACTGGAGTGTTAAATGTTCCTTGCCATTTGACATCAAAACCTCCAACAGAAATATCATTACCATTGATTGGGTTGATAAAACATTCTTCCAATGGACCAGTAGCACTTCCAGTTCTTGTGCAGTAAGCGCCTTGGCTACTTAATTGATCTGCTTTTCCTAGTACTGTTGCATCTATAATATCTTGAACCTCTATTGAAGTAATAATGCCGCTCACAGTTGTCTCAAAAATATCAAGAGCAACCGAATGATTTCCAAATAATTCAAAATCATAAATGACACCAAAATTCATTGATTCTGACTCTTCAGGACCAAGATTTGGGTTTGAAGCGATATAAGTATTTACCTGATTTTCTTGGCAATCTGCTCTAGCAATGCCATTAGCTTCACAGTATAAATAATCAACATGATATTCAGCGCTGTAGGATGTAGCTCCAAACATAGAACCCAGGCCAGGTGCTTTAAAACCTGTTCCTAGTGAAGCTCTTACAGTAAGATTTTCCATGACAGAAAATAAACCTTTCACTGTATATGAGAAGTTTGAACCAAAATCAGAGTAATCATCCTGTCTTCCAGCCAATTGAACTTCACCTCTACCATCTAGAAGGCTTGTAGAAGTTTCAAAATATATAGCTGTATAGTCTCTGGCTCCAGAGTCAGAGTTACCAGATGAACCACCAACGTTACCTGCTTCACTCTGCTTATCATAAAGGTTTTGGTAGGTGAAATTGGCACTTTCATAGCCAGCAGCAAATTGTGTGCCTGGGAATAGTTCTCCAGTTACACTCATTGAAAGGTTTCTGAAGTCACTGGTCGCAGTCTCAGTTGGGGAAGCTGTGTAGTAAGCTACAGCTTCTGGATCAAATGGACTTGTCCATCCGTTATATATACCATCTGCTTGGATGCCAGCACTGACGGCAACAAACTCAGGAGTTTGCAGATAGCAACAATCATAATCATCGTAATCTGTTTTGTTGTACTGCAAAGATACGTCCCAGTCTAGGCCATTGAATGTACCGTTAAAACCAGCGACAGCATCTGCTGTCCAGTCTGTCCAGAAACTTTCTCGAGGGCCAATTTCGATAAATCTTTTTCTTAGCTGAGCATCCACTCCAAGCACGGCTGTAGTTTCAGCAAAACCATCGGAAGCTGGAATTCTTACTTCTCCAATACCTGCAGGGAATGTGCTTACAAAAGCTGCTGGAGGAGCATATCTACCATATGCTTCGTTTCTAGATGTTACTATTCTTGAGTAAAAGTTAGACCACCCTAGATTTGTGCTTGTATTAACTGTAAAAGCATCAAATTTCTTACCAGCATTTTGCGCCATAATCTTTGTATAATCATAGAGACATACAGTATTTTTCACTCCATCTGTTGGGCTGTTACCCCATGTATAGGTGGCGCCATTTTCAACAAATCTTGAGTCGCCTGCACAAGATGCATCAGGAAAGTACGTGCCCTCTTTAAATACACGTCCGTCTGGAGCTGTCCAGTCATCTAGCAATCTGTAGTTGTAAGCATATGTGGAAACGTTAAATGATGATGAGTAATCACCATCTGTAGGTGCTCGTCCTGCATCATATGGCCTATCACCTAGAAAGATAATTCCTCTTTCTTGGTGCTCATAAGTAAATGTAACTTGAGAATTATCATTGGTCATACCACCAACGAATGAGAAGGTTTCTTCACCACCACCAGGTTGCTCTGGTGAAGATAATGTTCCTGAGAAACTCATACCATCAAATCCTTTTTTAGTGATAACATTCACAACACCACCAATAGCATCAGAACCATAAACAGCTGATGCGCCATCAGCTAAAATTTCCACTCTTTCGATAGCTGCTGTAGGTATAAGATTTAAGTTAGCAGAATCACCACCTAATTTTGGAGAACCTGGCAACCTTTTGCCATCAATAAGAACTAATGTTCTTGAACTACCTAAACCTCTTAAAGCCAATGTAGACTGAGAACCAGCAGAGCTACCGGATCTTTCATAAAAAGAACCGTATGTATTTATTGGTGTCTCTCTCAGAACATCTGAGATTGACATTTCACCTGTTTTTTGGATATCTTCTTGATCAATCACCAAAACAGGTTGAGCGCCTTCGAACTCACTGGTTGCAATACGAGATCCCGTAACAACCACTTCTTCAACTGATTCTTCTTCAGCCTCTTGTGCTGCTAAATAGCTATTGATGGAAACCAGAAGAACAAGGCTCAGTAAAAATCTTAATATATTCATATAATTTACCTCTTAAAAGTTAGCTATGCTTATATCATCGCTTTTTTGGCAGAAATTGACAATTTTTTGTCACAAAAATGTCACATTTATGTCATAAATTAACGATTTATAGACATTTTGGTCAAATTTTTATTTTTTTATATTTTTACATAAACTTAAAAAATTTTCTGTAAAAAAAATAATCCTCTATAATGCGAGTATGGTAAACGGCAAAAAAATTCTCATAGTAGGTTTAGCAAATAAATATTCTATTGCAGCAGCAATTGCAGCTTCTTTGCATGAACATGGTGCGATAGTAGGTTACAGCTATCAGAATGAAAGATTCGAAAAATTTATCAATGAATTTTCTTCCAATAATGGAGGAGGCCTCACCTTTAAATGTGACCTAAGTTCGGATAAAGAAATTAAAGGTTTGGTTAATTTTTTTGCGGAAGAATGGGGTGAAATTGATGGTATTGTTCACTCAGTAGGTTTCGCTCCCTCTGATCAGATTGCTGGAAATATTGAAGACTGTATCACTAGAGAAGGTTTTGCTATTACGCACGATATAAGCTCGTACAGTTTTGCTGGGCTTATTAAAGAAGCTGTGCCATTTTTTTCTGAAAATGCTTCCGCACTAACGTTGACCTATGTTGGGTCTCAAGAAGCTACACCTAATTACAATGTTATGGGCATGGCAAAAGCAAGTCTAGAGGCAAGCGTTAGATATTTCTCAGCAACATTAGGCTCAAAAGGTATAAGAGTAAATTCGATATCTGCAGGTCCCATAAAAACCCTGGCAGCATCAGGAATAAAAGGCTTCAAATCCATGCTTAACAAACATGGCTCTGAAACACCATTGAGACGCAACATTACAGCCAAAGAGGTTGGCGATACAGCAACTTTCTTGTTAAGTGATATGTCGAGCGGTATAACTGGTCAAACTATTTATGTCGATGGTGGATACAATATCCAGGCTATGAAGTTTGATTAGCAATGATGGTATTTACAGAATATTTATCATCATAACCATACTCCAGTCTTAGTGTATTAAATACAGACTGTAATTGACTAGAGCGCGATTCATTTTTAATAGCTTCAAGATCTTCTACGGGAACAGAGCTTTTATCTCCTTGGTTTCTGGCTAGCACACTGAAGACAAAAAGCTTATCGCCAAGAAGTTGCTTTTCAACCGTGCCAACCATAGGCTCATTAAAAACTAAATTGACCAGGTCGTTTGCAAGTAAAGAGGTGGTTCTATTAATATTTTTAAACTCCTCTATCTTAAAATTATCAATGGCATATAGCTCTTTAAGTCCAGCTTCATCGAAACTTAAGCCATCGTCAGCAAAGACATCTTCTAAATATTCGTTTCTTTTTTGATCTACTACCACACCTCTTACCTCTTCAAGCACACTTTCAAGTGGAATTGTTTTGGCAGGCATTAAAGAGACGACATAAGCAATTTTAAAACTATCTTGTCTCTCTTCAATTGGATCTGTCCATTGCTTTAATGCTGCAGTAAATACTGTGGATTGATCTCCAGCCGATAGACCATTATCTCCAAAAGAAATGTCTGTTAATAATTCAGATGAGATCCCATATACATTTTCAGCTTCTGTTAGCTCAAGAGATGATCCCGATAAATTGCTTAAAATGCTTAAAGATAAATCTTCAAACTTGATATCCTCCAATTCATCTCTAAGATCTTGTGCTTTTTCATCAAAGCTAAGCACAATGGGTTCGTCTATTTCGGTTACTTTTAAAAAGTGAGCATTGCCTTCATAAAAAACTGCTTTTGAAACTGCATTTACATCTAAGCTAGCAATAACTTGCTCAAACTCAGCTGGAAATATTTGGCCATCTGTAAAACCAAGATCACCACCAATATCTAGCGTGCCTTCATCTTCTGAATCGGTAACAACATAGTCTTCAAAATTATTAGCAGTTAATACCGTTTCTATTGAGTTAACTTTTTCTGTAAATTCTTGGTTTGTTTCATAGTTATCTGAGATAACCATCAGATGAGAAACTCTTTTTTCACCAGCCGGAATTGTTTGCAAGTATGATTCATACGCTTGATCTAATTCTTCATCACTGACTTCTATGGCTAAATTTTCTTTTGAAAATTTAATTGTGGCAAAAGTTCTTTTCTCAGGAACTTGATAAAAATCTAAATTACTTTGGTAAAAAGTATTAAGCTCGTCTTGTGAGACATCAAATTCTTTAATGACGTTATCTTTGCTTAATTCAAAAAATTGAATGGAACGTCTCTCGGTTAGCAGTTCAAGGTATTGATCTAATGAGCTGTTAAAAATATTGGCGGTTGAATTCAAAAGAGCAACAGTCAAATTTAATTTTAGATCTGATGCAAAGTCATTAACCAAATCATCTTTAGATAAATTGAAGTTAATTAAATAATTTTTAAACGCATCTTGATTGAACTGGCCATCTACTTGAAAAACTTCATTTTTTGCCAGTTCATTTTCAAGATAACTGCTGGGTATCTCTAAACCAAGCTCATCAAAGAACTTAACTAATGTATATTTTTCAATGAGAGAGCTTCTTGCTTGCTGATCAATAAAATCATTCAATGGAGCAAGGTCAATCTGTTGGCCAAATTGCTCTCTTATGTTTTCTTCAACTATGTTTCTAGTACGAAAATATTCTGATTGAGAGATACCATATTCGCCGACTTTGGCGTAATCATTGGTATTGAAATTTTGGGTAAAAGTAGGCAGCCCCAAAAACATAAATGTTAGGGCAACTATGCCTAGAAAAGAAAAGGCTACAATTCCTTGTAGCCTATCCCGTAAGAAACTGATCAAATCAGTTAATTATTAGTTTACTGAAGCTTTTAATGCTTTTCCTGCTTTAAATACAGGAACAGTTGCTGCAGGTATTTGAATCTTCTGGGAAGGGTTCTGTGGGTTAATTCCCTCTCTTGCAGCTCTCTGTCTTACAGAAAAGGTTCCAAAGCCTACCAGTGATACAGAGTCACCTTTTGCAAGTGCACCTGTCACAGCATTCACGACAGCATCTAATGCTTTAGCAGCGTCAACTTTTGTGCTACCAGTTTCACTGGCAACAACATCAATTAAATCAGCCTTATTCATAAAATCTCCTCATAATGCCTTTATAGAAAGGCTTTTGATTACATTAGTGCTTTAAAATTAATAAATCAAGCAAAATGCGACAAATAAATAAACTTTATTCTCTAAGTATTTCTTGACTTTAGATGGTCTGAATGCATTAAATTAGGGCCTCTTTCAAGACTTCGGAGATATTTTCTACTGGCTTAATATTTAGGTTTTTAAGCACATTTGATTCAATTTCCTCAAGATCACCAACATTCTCTTTTGGAATAATTACATTGGTAATGCCACTTCTTTTTGCAGCAATGAGTTTCTCTTTGAGGCCACCAATCTTTAAAACTTTACCAGCTAGAGTAATTTCTCCAGTCATTGCCAAATTGGATTTAATTGATTTATCAAGCACAACAGACGCTATCGCAACACACATTGTGATGCCTGCACTTGGGCCGTCCTTCGGAGTAGCTCCCTCTGGCACGTGAATATGGATATCATGCTTTTCAAAAAAATCCTTTTCTATTTTTTTTGAAAGCGCAATATTTTTAGTAACCGTCAACGCTGCTTGAATTGATTCCTGCATCACATCGCCCAGTGAGCCTGTTTTGATTATTCTTCCTTTTCCCGCAATGACTGCTGCTTCGATTTTTAATAATTCACCTCCAACAGATGTCCAAGCTAGGCCATTTACCTGCCCTTTTGAATCCTCTGCATCGAATAGACCAAATTTGTACGGCTCCGGCCCCAAAATATTTCGAATAGCTCTGTTGTCAATCTTGACTGATGAAGGCTGATCCAGTGAAATTTCTTTAACTTTTTTTCGACAAATTTTATTAATTTGTCTGTCTAAATCACGGACTCCAGCTTCGCGAGTATAGTTTCTAATAACTTTCAAAATTGAATTAACACTGAAGGATACTTCTTTTTCATTCAAACCATTTTTTTCTAGATTGCGTGGAACCAGATAGTTTTTTGCAATATTTAATTTTTCATCTTCGATATAGCCAGGCAATCTAATAATTTCCATTCTGTCTAATAAAGGTGGAGGTATATTTAATGAATTAGCTGTGCAAATAAACATTACCTCCGAAAGGTCATAATCTACCTCTAAATAATGATCATTAAAGGTATTATTTTGTTCAGGATCTAATACCTCCAACAAAGCTGAACTTGGGTCACCACGATGATCCATTCCCACTTTATCAATTTCATCCAGAAGGAATAATGGATTTTTTACTTTTGTTTTTGTCAATTTTTGAATTATCTTACCGGGCATAGAACCAATATAAGTTTTTCTGTGCCCTCTTATCTCTGCTTCATCACGCACCCCACCAAGAGACAATCTAACAAAATTTCTGTTAACCGACCTAGCTATTGATTCGCCAAGGGATGTTTTTCCAACACCAGGAGGACCAACAAAACAAAGCACTGGTGCTTTCATTTTTTTTACTCTTTTTTGAACAGCCAGATATTCAAGGATTCTCTCTTTAACCTCTTTCAGCCCATAGTGATCTTCATCAAGAATGTCTTTAGCTTTTTTAAGATCTACATTGATTTTTGTAGTTTTGTGCCAAGGCACTTCAAGCAGTGTTTCAATAAAAGTTCTTACTACAGTTGCCTCTGCTGACATTGGAGACATTTGTTTAAGCTTGGAAAACTCTGTGTTTATTTTTTCCAAAGCTTCTTTTGAAATTTTGGTCTCTTCAATCTTAGACTGAAGCTCTTCAAGCTCATTTTTTTCGTCTCCTATTTCTCCGAGTTCTTTTTGCGCAGCTTTAATTTGCTCATTTAAGAAATACTCTTTTTGCGACTTCTCCATCTGTTTTCTGACGCGACCTCTTATTCTTTGTTCAACTTCCATCAAATCAATCTGAGATTCAATCAAGCTCGATAAGAATTCACCTCTCGTTATAACCTTTTCTTGTTCAAGAATTTCTTGCTTATCTTTTATTGATAAATGAATATTTGAAGATATGACATCTATTACCTTGGCAAGGTTGGCCATTGATTGAACCTGATTAATTACCTCAACAGATACTTTTTTTGAAACCGAAACAAATTCAGTGAATTGATTCTTTATTGTACCGAGCAAATCTCTTTCATACTTTGAATCCTCAGTTGTTTCATCAATTTTAATAATCTCTGCAAAATAACCTTTATCAATTGAAACATCATTTAAAGTTGCTCTTTGTAAGCCTTCTACTAAAATCTTCACAGTACCGTCCGGTAGCTTAATCATTTGAAGTAAAGTTGAAATGGTGCCAACTTTTGGTAGATCTGCAATGGTTGGCTCTTCATTTGAGGGCGAGTTTTGAGCAACTAAAAATATTTTCTTATTTGTTCTCAGAGCATCCTCTAATGAGAAAATAGATTTTTCCCTACCAACAAATAATGTAGAAACTGTATTAGGGAAAATCACTACATCCCTCAAGGGGATCATAGGCATCTTTACAGTGACCTTAATTTCTTCTGACATTTAATTTGCAATTTTTTTTGCCATTAATTTGAGAGGGTTTTCCCTATTCAGAACGACATTTTTGTCAATGACAATCTTCTCAACTGGGGAGCTTGATGATGGTAACTCAAACATCGAATCCTGAAGAATATCTTCAAAAATTGCTCTGAGTGCTCTAGCTCCTGAGGCGCTTTTCTTAGCTTCTTCTGCAATTGCTTTAAAAGCATCCGCGGTAAATTCAAGTTTAATGCCATCCAATTCAAACAAGTATTTAAATTGGTCACTGATAGAATTTTTTGTCTCTGACATTACTTTTACCAGATCTTCTTCAGATAATTCTTCAAGAGCTGCAACCACAGGAAACCTGCCAATGAATTCAGGAATAATTCCATATTTAATTAAATCTTGTGATTTAGCCTCTTTAAACATTTTCCCTTTATCTATGTTGTCCTTATCAATGATCTCAGAGTTGAAACCAATTGCGTTGTTTGAAAGTCTTGATTGAATTTGAGACTCTAGGCCATTAAAAGCTCCACCACAAATAAATAGAATATCTTTTGTATCCACTTGTAAGAATTCTTGTTGGGGATGTTTTCTTCCTCCCTGTGGAGGTATAGAAGCAGTAGTTCCTTCAATAATTTTTAGTAGTGCTTGTTGGACTCCTTCACCCGAGACATCTCTCGTTATTGAAACGTTCTCTCCTTTTTTGGAAATCTTATCGATTTCATCGATATAAATGATTCCTTTTTGTGCTCTAGTGATGTCGTAATCTGCATTGATCAAAAGCTTTTGGATTATATTTTCTACATCTTCGCCGACGTATCCGGCCTCGGTTAAAGAGGTTGCATCAGCGATAGCAAAAGGGACATCAAGAAATTTTGCCAAAGTTTGAGCCAGTAATGTTTTTCCACAGCCTGTTGGGCCCAGTAATAAAACATTGCTCTTCTGTACTTCTACTTCCGGATCATCTTTGGTATTAATTCTTTTATAGTGATTATAAACAGCAACAGATAAACGCCTTTTTGCCTCGTTCTGGCCTACTATAATCTGGTCGAGATATTTAAAAATTTCTTTTGGCTTAACATCCTTTGTTTCATACTTTGATTCTTGTAAATCCTCTTCTAAGAGTATGTCATTGCATAGATCTACACATTCATTGCAAATATAGATATTAGGTCCAGCAATCAGCTTTTTTACTTTTGCTTGATCCTTTCCACAAAAAGAACAATTTAATTTAGATTTTTCAATCTCCATCTTTACCTTTTTTCTAATACCTTATCCGCCAGACCGTATTTAATTGCAGCTTGAGCATCCATGAAAAAGTCACGTTCAGTATCTTTTTCAATTTTCTTAATCGACTGACCAGAGCAGTTAGCCAAGATACCATTTAATCTTTCTCTAAGAGTCTTTATTTCTTTTGCTTGGATTTGAATATCCGTTTCTTGTCCCCGTGCCCCCCCGAGTGGTTGGTGTATCATTACTCTACTATTTGGCAACACAAACCTTTTTTCTTTCTTACCGGCCGCTAAAAGTACAGCGCCCATGCTCGCCGCCTGGCCGAAACAAACTGTTGAAACATCACATTTTAGATAATTCATTGTATCTAAAATAGAAAGACCAGATGTGATGACCCCTCCAGGGGAATTAATGTATAAATAAATGTCTTTCTTTGGATCCTCAGACTCAAGGAAAAGCAATTGAGCCACAACCAGATTAGCGACGTAGTCATCAATTCCGCCAACAATAAAAATTATCCTGTCCTTAAGAAGTCTGGAAAATATATCAAATGCCCTTTCACCGCGAGATGATTGCTCAACAACCATTGGTACTAAATTATTTTCAAACATACTTCTAATATAGTGCAGATTATATATAAATCAATATATCAGCTAAAATCTCAAAACTTCTTAATTATTTGATGAAACTTGGGTTTCTTTTCTGAAAACATGATGTAAATTGGGGTGGACGAAGGGGGTTGAACCCTCGACCTCCGGTGCCACAAACCGGCGCTCTAACCAACTGAGCTACGCCCACCATTTTTTCGTGTGTTTTAGAAAAAAAAATTATATCATTATCACCAACAAGGGGTAATAACATGGGGGTAAATAATCTATTTTTAAAGAGCATTACTAAGATGTTCGATAATGCCGTAGATCTACTTGGCATTGAGCCAGGTTTAGCAGAGCAAATACGATCTTGCAACAATACATATACAGTAAGGTTTGGGGTAAAACTAAAAAAAGGAATCGAGGTATTTACTGGCTACAGGGCTGTTCATTCAGAACACTTAGAACCTGTAAAGGGTGGTATAAGATATGCTCCAAACGTAACTGCATCGGAAATTGAAGCTATGGCAGCCTTAATGACATATAAAAATGCTGTAGTTGATGTTCCTTTTGGAGGCTCAAAGGGAGGCTTAAAAATAAATCCAAAAAAATACGATGAGGAAGATTTAGAAAAAATCACAAGACGTTTTACTGAAGAGTTATCAAAAAGAGGATTAATCTCACCTAGCTTAAATGTTCCCGCTCCTGATATGGGTACAAGTGAACGAGAGATGGCATGGATAGCTGATGAATATAGAAGGCTAAACCCTCATGAAATAAACGCATTTGCTTGCGTTACTGGTAAACCTATTGGAATGGGAGGTGTCAATGGTAGAACCGAAGCAACTGGTAGAGGAATTTTTTATGCTCTAAATGCTTTCTTTAATAGTAAGGATGTTAAGAAATCTGCTATTAAGGGAAAACTCAGCTCACAGAAAATAATTGTTGAGGGTCTCGGTAAGGTGGGTTTCCACGCAGCAGGATGTCTAAAAGAGTATGGGTGTAGTATTATTGGAATTATTGAAAAGGACATAGCTTTTTATGATCCTAAAGGCCTCGATCTAGATTTGATCAAATCATGGATGGCTGAATCAAGACAAAAAGAAGATTTCCCCAACCCTAAACAACTAAAATCTAAAGAAGAGGTTTTTGCTGCCGAATGTGATATTTTTATACCTGCAGCACAAGAAGGAACTGTTACTGAAGAAAACCATAACTTGCTTAATGCAAAAATTATCTGCGAAGGTGCCAATGGCCCTTTAACATCAAGAGCAGATTACTACTTAAATAAAAAAGGGGTTTTAATCATCCCAGATCTTTACGCGAATGCTGGTGGTGTTGCAGTCAGTTACTTTGAATGGGTAAGAAACCTATCACATATGAGATTTGGCAGAATGGAAAAAAGGAGAAAACAATATGAGAATGCTTCTTTGATTAATATTATTGAAAATACCACTGGATCGAGGGTCTCTCAGCGAGAAAAATCGATATTTAATGCTGGTAGTTCTGAAATAGACCTAGTCCGATCTGGGCTTGAAGACATGATGACTGAAGCTTATGAAAATATGAGTGAAATATGGAATACAAATAATTACCCCTCACTAAGAACAACCGCTTACATCTATTCCATTCAAAAGTTGGTTAACTCGTATAAGAGCATAGGAATCTAAAGAAATTGGCGCGCCAGGGAGGATTCGAACCCCCGACCAATAGCTTAGAAGGCTACTGCTCTATCCAGCTGAGCTACTGGCGCTGGTCGGGGCAGCAGGATTTGAACCTGCGACCACCTGGTCCCAAACCAGGTGCGCTACCAGACTGCGCTATGCCCCGAAAGGGAAATCATATAAACTATGTGCTTTAACTTCAAGCAAAAATTTTAATGGTAAACCCTATTATTCTTGATGGAAAATCTCTTGCTGAAAAAAGCAATCTTGAAATTGCTAAACGAGCAAATATTCTGACTGATAAATTCAAGAGACCCCCTGCCCTTGCAGCAATAATTGTTGGAGAAGATCCGGCATCAAAAACCTATGTGTCCATGAAAGAGAAAGCATGCAAATCTCTAGGGGTTAAAACAATGACACATCATGTTCCAGAACAGGCAACAACGGAAGAACTGTTAGAGCTTATTGAAGCCATAAATCAAGACAGTTCGGTCGATGGCATACTTTTGCAACATCCTGCCCCCAAACATATCGATGAACAAAAATGCTTTAATGCGATAGCCTTGCATAAAGATGTAGATGGAGTTTCCACCAATGGCTATGGAAATATGGCAATGGGTCTTGAAGCTTTTAAATCCTGTACACCTTATGGAATAATGCGCTTATTAGAAAATTTCCAAATCGATTGTAGTGGGAAGCTTGCTCTTGTAATTGGTAGAAGTCAGATTTTAGGAAAACCAATGTCTGCCTTATTGCTCAACGCCGATGCTACTGTTATTACTGCACATTCAAAAACAAAAAATTTAGAAAAGTTAATTTGCGATGCCGAAATTGTGGTCGCTGCAGTAGGTATTCCTAAATTTATCAATTGTAAAATGCTCAAGAAAGGTTCTGTGTTGGTAGATGCAGGGTATCACCCTTCTGAGAAATGTGGAGATGTTGACATGAAAGGGATAGAAGATATAGTTTCAGCTTATACACCAGTCCCTGGAGGGGTTGGCCCAATGACAATAAATACTTTGATACTAAACACAGTAAACGCAATGGAGAAAAACTGTAGTGAGCAATAAACCCATTCCATGTCTGGTTGGCTTTGGGGGCATTACCCCTGCTGGCAGAGCATCACATAACCTAAGTTATTCAAGGATGACTTATGACTTTCAGTCAGATGAAGAGAAAACAAATTACCTTAAATCTGTACTGTATCTGTGTGGTCTCATTGATGAAACATTAGATAGCTCTCAAATTGATCAGTTTGTTAAGAGCAAGGAGGAAGAGGTTTTAAACAATACCCTAATGAGACAACTTGATTACAAGTTTTTTAGGGAAACCTTTTGGACATATGACTATGAGATGCCAGCAAATGCATGTGCCCAGCTACCTTTTCAACTCGACCCTGTTAAGCACTATGCTTCCAGACAACATCCCAAGGCATTAGGAATGTCTATTCTAGGAATCGCTGATGCAATTTCTGATACAGGTCTAGACCTAAAGAAAAACATTGATAAC
The DNA here is from genome assembly GCA_003331605.1 of SAR86 cluster bacterium. Classification (GTDB taxonomy): domain Bacteria; phylum Pseudomonadota; class Gammaproteobacteria; order Magnimaribacterales; family TMED112; genus TMED112. Next base: position 37,111 of record QOPD01000003.1, on the reverse strand, counting down.
TATGGCAGAGATAAGGTTGGTTGCTTTGCTGGCTGTGCTGTTATGAATATGGACAGGCACTCAGGGGATGGTCTCTTTGCATCTCACCCTTTAGGACAAAGAGCAACCTCTAAGCATATCTCTTTTACTCTACCTGAAATGACAGCAGATTTTATAAATGCTTACGTTACAGGTAGTCTTGGAATAACTGGTCACTTTATAGGGGCATGCGCTACCTCTTTGTATAATCTCAATGCTGGAGTAGAGCTTATAAAAAGCGGAAAAAGTGAGCTAGTTATTGTTGGCGCTGCAGAGGCAATCTTAGGGCCACCGGCATACATAGGGTTTAGTGCAATGGGAGCTATGGCAACTGATGAAAGGATGAAAAACCTACAAGCGCTGTTAGGTGAAGGTGAAGATCTTAACTATAAAAACTTCTGTCGGCCATTTGGAGATAATATGGGAATGGTTTGTGGAGAATCAGCAGGCTTTGCAATATTAATGAGCGATAGATTAGCACTAGAAACAGGTGCCAACATTAGAGGAGCTTTCTTAAATGTAAATATCAATGCTGACGGTAATAAAAAATCAATTTCAGGACCTGGTGCAGGCAATTACTTTTCAGTTGGCAAAACTTTTAAAGATGTTGAGAAAGTTTTTGGCGAAAAAGTGCTTCAAAATCAATCTTGTTTTATTTCACATGGTACAGGCACCCCACTAAATAGAATTACTGAATCACATATAATGTCGACTTTTGCCAAAGAATTTCAGGTAAGAGATATGCCTGTTACCTCAGTAAAATCCAAGTTAGGACATACTATGGGAACAGCAGGCATGGACCAGGTATGGTCGGCTTTAGGTGCATTAGATAGCCAAAAACTTTCGGGGATATGCACAATTCCAAAACTTGCCGATGATGTATTCACAGAAAATCTAGACTATTTCATGGAGGATAGAGAATTTCAAGATAAAAAAGATATTGTGTTCCTGAATTCAAAAGGGTTTGGCGGCAACAATGCTACGTCTGCTCTTATTTCACAAGACCTCACATTAGAGCTTATTAACAAAAGATATAGCAGTTCTGAACTCAGCAAATGGCAAGGACTACAAGAAAAAACTTTAGAATCCAGAGCTCAAAATAAATTAGCAGCTATCAATAATGAAGTCGAACCTATCTATGAGTTTGATAAAGATGTCCTGGATTTAACGGATTTGGATATCTCTAGAACGAATATCAAAACTTCTACTGGTTTTGACTACGAGCTTTCTTCTGACTTGGGGGATGAAGACTATTCTGTCTAGCCTTTAAGCTTGATGTCTTCTTCGATTAACTTACCTCTAAATATTTCTTTAGCCTCCTCAAGACTTTTTGCAGATTCATAAACTGAAATGAGGAAATTAAGAATTTCTAAATTAAGATTTACCTTTTGAGCTTCTTCAAAAACAATTAAAGAGGTTTGATAACCTTCAACTGTATCGTTAACTTCTTTTAATGCTTCTTCAACAGAGAGATCTTTAGCTAGCGAAGCGCCAAACCTATAATTTCTCGAGTCTTTTGATAAAGCAGTTGAAAAGAAATCTCCGACTCCTGACAGGCCCAAGAATGTTGAAGAGTTTGCTCCTTTTGCTTGGCTAAATAATCTCATTTCTTCAAGACATTTTGTTAAGAGCAGTCCTATTGTATTCTCACCAACGCCTTTTTGATGAAAATAGCCAGATACTATCGCATAGATATTTTTTAATGCACCACCCATTTCAACTCCATTCATGTCGTTATTTAAATAAGGTATGAAATAGTTATTTTTCAGGACCTCAGCAAGCTCCTGTAAAATATCATTATTTTTCCCTGCCAAAACCGTACCGGTTAACTCAAAATTACTTAACTCTTTTGATAGATTTGGACCACTTAAGACCACTAATCTATCTTCAGAAATACCAAAATCAGAATTAAGAATTTCGGTCATCAGTTTGCCTGTACTCTCTTCAAAACCCTTGACACAACTTACAAATACTTGAGAAGACATTCCAGGCACTACAGAACCCATCACTTCCCTGAAATCTTTACTAGATACGGAAATTAAAATATAAACTGCGGAACTTAAATCTGCTACTTCATTGGTTGCCCAAATGTTGCTTGCATTATTAAACTTAAAGCCTGAGCTACTCTTCTTATCTTTATTAATCGAATTTACTTCAGTCTGCCTTCTTGAGTAAATGATCACTTCATGACCATTTTCGCCCAAAATTTGAGCGAGAACTCTGCCAAACTTGCCAGACCCTATGACTGCAATTTTCATTTATTATTATTTGAATCCCATCTAATGAAATATGACTTTTCTTTGCTAGATGCAAAGTAGGTTCGACTTAAGATCTCTCCTATGACACCAAGACTAATAAATTGCACGCCAACAACCAATAAAATTGTACCGGCTATTAAAAGTGGTCTATCGCCAATATCCAACCCATAAAATAATTTTAGTGAGACCAAATAGCCTAAAATAAGTAGTCCAAAAAAACTCATGACTAAACCAATTAAACCAAAGAAATGGCCTGGTCTGCTGAAAAACCTCATAAAAAAGTACACTGAGATAAGGTCTAAGAACACTCGGAAAGTTCTGGAGATGCCATATTTTGACTCTCCTGCAATTCTGGGATGATGACTTACTTCAACTTCATCTATTTTATGAGGTGGTATTTTTGTGGCCATCCAAGCTGGAATAAATCTGTGCATTTCTCCATAAAGCTTAACTTCTTTGAGTATTTCCGAGTTATACGCTTTTAAGCTACATCCATAATCATTTAATTTAACTTTGGTGATCATTCCTATTAAGTTGTTTGCAATCATTGATGGCAGATTCCGCATAAAGAAATTATCTTTTCTTTTTTTCCTCCATCCCACAACTAGATCTAAATCTTCATGAATAAGTTTATTAATGATCAAGGGAATATCCTTGGGATCATTTTGCAAATCACTATCAAGTGTTACATAGTGCTTACCATTAGCATTATCAAAGCCAGCTTGAATGGCAGGCGTTTGACCAAAGTTTTTGGAAAGAGCCAATACCCTTATGTTTGTTTTTTCTTTGCTGATGGATTTAAGTTTTTCAAGAGAGCCATCATTGCTCCCATCATCAATAAGTATTAGCTCCCAAGACCAATTCTGGGCGGACATTGTTTCTTCAACCGACTTAATAAAGGGATCGATATTTTCTACTTCATTATAAATTGGTGAAATAATTGAGATGTCTAAATTTTTTGTCATCTTATTCTTTTATAAATATTATAGAAAGTTATGCCGAGCATTATACCTAAAGCAGCCCCAATGATCACTTGACTTAATAAATGTTTGATTAAAAAAACTCTTGATAGCGCCACTGCAGATGCAATCAAGAATAACGCTACGCTTAGTACTTTTTGTCGCGTCAATAGATAAAGCACTGTGGCAAAAAGGAAGAAATTAAGTGCATGATTGGAGGGCATTCCAGTTAATCTTGAACCACAGGGTTGCTCAACAATATTAAGATTAGAAAATACTTCAAAATTTCCAAAACAGGGTCTTGGCTCCTGAATTAAATCTTTAAGCTGTGCCCCTATCAAGTCGCCAAAAATAAGTGCTAAAAAAACAAAAACAAGGTCTTTGTATCTCTTCTGATACAGCATAAAAAGCGCAAAAATGCCAAACAAAGAAAATGAAAAAACTCGTCCAGAAATAAAAGAAAAAAATGTTTCTAATACCCTGATTTCGGCAAGCCAGATTGAGAAAACTAGGTCAAAGCTCATCAGATATAATCAAATACCTCCATAAAAAATACTCCATACCAAGCACACAATATAATTCCCCATGAGCTATAGACTGCGATCTTTGATCTGCTGATTTTCAGAAAATGCTTTAAAAATAATTCCGTAAATAACCAAGCAAATAAAATGCTTGCCAGTACATCTGATAGCCAATGTGCGCCGACAATGACCCTGGTCAATGAAATAACTAAAGCACAAAGCACAATAACAAAATAATGCATCTGATATCCTCTAGTATTTGTAAGTGCAACTTTTAACCAAATTAAACAAACGATAAAAATTGATGCTGTGTGTCCACTCGGAAATGAATTTGATTGAAAAACAGGCTCAAGAAAATTTATATTAATATCGCTAACTCCTGCAGGTCTTGGGGCGTTAACTAAGCTTTTTACTAGCTGAATGAATAGGCCAAATGCCAAGCTGGGGATTACCAAAATACTTGCTGAAACAGAATTAATTTTGCTATTAAAATTTGAATAACAAATAAGTGCAGGAATTATAAATGCCGTAATAAAAAATGCATTTCCCATATCAGTTATTACTGCAAAGGTTCGTTCATCAAAAAACAATTTATTCAAAGATTTCAGAGCATATAAATCAAGAGCAGGAAATAGTTTTAACGAAATAAGTATAATTGTTAAGGCCAGCAAAAAATATCTTGTTCTAGTTTTCATCATACTTCTGCCTTAACAAAATATAGTTTCCTCTTTTCTGGATAACCTCATATCTCTGAATATCAACTTTGTCGATTCGGGTTATAAAATATTCACTATCCTCAATATCTCTTAGATAATTTGTGCTTGAATAAAAAGATAGGGTTGGTTTATTTATTTTATTTACGGCAAAGCTGATGTTATTTGTTTTTGCATATATACCTAAAGATTTAAGATCTGCTTGCATTACTGTTACAGCTGAAGGAATGACAAAAATGGTTAGGAGGAATGCTTGAAATAAGGCCATAAATTGTAGCCCCTTAACATATTTATATTTAGCTCTAAGAAGAATGAAAATTAATAGCACCCCAAGAATACATGAACCAATAAAAAGATAGTTGCCTGAGAATTCTTTGATAAACAAAGGTGATGCTTCCATCGAGGGATCAAGGTTATAAACATATTCAAATAAAAAAGGTAGGCTTAAATAAAATAACAACATCAAGGTATGGGCTAGAAAGTTATTTAAGCTATAGGTTCGGTTGCTTAATAAAGCTGTGTTTTTTTCAATAAAATACACAACAGGTGTTAAACCATAAACAAGGTAGTGTGGAAGTTTTGTTGAGGAAAACGAAAAAAATACTAGTACCCATAAGAACCATATTAGGCAAAATAGATCGATGGGTTTTTTTTCAGCAAAGCTTCTTCTTAGCCCATTTAAGAAATTTAGAAAATATGGAAAAACTAAAAATGGTAAGAGCAGTAGGTAGTAAAAAACACTTCCTGAATGGCTCTCCATGGTGTCTGAAAACCTGCCAAACGATTGGCCCAATAAAAGATACTCTACACTGCTAGCACCTTCTCTCAAAAATAGTACAAGAAACCAAGGTACGACGATTAACCCAAAGATAATCCAAGCCTTCACATTAAAGATAGCAGAAAAAAATCTATCTAATTTTTTACTTATTAGAAAATATAGCAAGGATGCTGGCCCAATAATTGCTAGAATTGCGAAACCTTTTGTTAGAAAGCCCAGACCTAAATAAAATGCAGCCCTCAATAAGAATTTTTCTTTTTTAGCATCAGAGTAGTTATAGATATTTATCATCACTAAACATATAAAAAGGTTTAAAAATGCATCAGCCGTTGCCACCACAGACATTGCTAGAATCCCAGGAAGAGTAAGCAATATGAAGATGTAGTTGCTTTGGCTTTTACCAGGAATTTTGTTCTTAATAAATTTTCCAAAGATATAAGCCCATAAAAAAGCTGCAATCAACGATGGCAACCTCAAAGCAAATTCAGATGCTCCAAAAAGTGAAATCGAACTTACCTGTATCCAGTAAGTGAGAATTGGCTTTTCAAGCCTTAAACCATCTCCAAGATAGGGAATAAAAAATTGGCTTTCTCTAAGCATCTGAAGCGAGGTTGCAGCAAATGCACCCTCGTCATAGTCAGTTAAAGTTAAAAAGAGAATGGTTATGTAAAGAAAAAACAGAACGGGTAAAAAGAATTTTTTATTTAACAGATCCATCTTTTGATCTTTTGCACCTTTGACTACAGTAAATCACATTTTCCCAATCTCTGCTCCATTTTTTTCGCCAATCAAAACTTCTATTACATACAGGACATATCTTTGCCGGAAGATTGATTTTTTTCAAAGCGTCAAAAACTTTTCGATAAGAAAATAAAGAGCAACAAATGAGGTAGAAGCCAAAATAGCCACACTAAAAGCATGTATGAATTTAAAAAAATTACTAGAGCTATCAATCTTAGTATTATCGATAATAAGTCCTATAAACATATTTAAAACATTGAGTCCAAGAATAATTAGGATGGTAAGATTTTTAGTGTCGCTCCAGATAAGCTCATACTCAGGCAACATAAAGAAATAAACCACGCCCAAATATAAAGCCAGCATTAGGATCAGAAAAATATTAAATCTAAAAAAATAAGATTTCAGAAAGAATTTCAGAGCTTCTTTATCCAGGCTGTTTCTGGCAGCTGGACTTACGACCAAGGGCGTTGCCCAAATAGCTCCAACAATTGCAGCTAAAAGTGTTTGGAGTGTTATCTCAGCAATCATAATCTTAATGGCGATCCGGAAGGGACTCGAACCCTCGACCTCCTGCGTGACAGGCAGGCATTCTAACCAAACTGAACTACCGGACCGCGAGTTGTAGATTCTGGTACAAAATAACAATATTTACAACTTTTTTATACTGTAAAGAAAGTTGAATTTCTCATTTTGGTCTGTACAATTATTGCCGTAGAGTAAATTTACTTAATATAAGGGGGAAAATCTAATGGATTATTCTTTAGTTTCAAACGGTGTTGTCGACTATGTCGGTGTATCGTTTTGGATTGCAACTGCCATAATGGCTGCAGGTGCTTTGTTCTTTTTCATGGAAAGAAGCACAGTTAAAGCTTCTTGGCAGACATCTTTAACCGTTGCAGCTCTTGTGTGTTTTGTCGCTTTTTGGCATTACTTATACATGAGAGATGTTTGGGTAGCAACAGGTGAATCACCTACAGTCTATAGATATATTGACTGGTTGGTTACTGTTCCTATGCAGATTGTAGAGTTTTACTTAATCCTTTCAGCTGTAGTAGCAGTAAGTCTTGGAGTTTTCTGGAACTTATTAGCAGCTTCATTAGTTATGCTGATTACAGGGTTTTTAGGTGAAGCAGGTTTCGCAGATCCAACATTAATGTTTGTTGTATCAATGGCTGCTTGGATATACATTATCTACTATGTCTTTGCAGGTGAAGCTGCAAAAATTAAAGACGCAGCTGGAAACGAAGCACTAAGCTTTGCTTTCAACGGAATTAAATGGATCGTAACAATTGGTTGGTCAATATACCCAATCGGTTACTTCCTGGGTTATTTAGGTGGTGGTGTTGATGCTAATGCTCTAAACACAATCTATAACCTTGCTGACTTAGTTAACAAATTCTTATTCGGACTTGTTATCTGGTATGCAGCTATGATGGATTCCGGAGTTAAAAAAGGCTAGGCTTTTTTTAAATCTAACTTAAAGCCCGCTCAAGCGGGCTTTTTTTTATTCTGCTTTTTCGTATAACGATCGATCTAGTTCAAAAAGATATGCTGTATGCATAAGAGTTGTAATGAGCTTGTCATCTTGATCAAAAATTTCGCCTTTAACTGTTGCTATAGTTTTACCTTTTTTCATGATCGTCCCCTTTGCGATAATCTTCCCTTGGTTTAGAGATCTATGATGGAGTGTGTGCAGGTCTGTGGACGCAGGGTACAACTTCCCTTTTGCTTCCATGATCAATAATAATGAAGTTATGTCATCCAGCATAGAAGTCATCATGCCGCCTTGTACAGTTCCATTTGGATTTAAACATGCCTCTGTAAAATTACCCTCTAGAGTAAGCGTGCCAGGTTCGTAATTCTTGTATGTAAACTGAAATATTTTTCCTGTTCCACCATTTTCACGGTGAAAGTCAATATATTGTTCAACTTCTTTTTGGGTCATAAAATAATTGGTGCGAGTTGTAGGATTCGAACCTACGACCCCCTGCTTGTAAGGCAGGTGCTCTAACCAACTGAGCTAAACTCGCAGTGGACAATAGAATATAATAAATTGTTATGGAAGACTACTCTAGCACTACCAATTTTGATGAAAGAGAAATTTTAAGTGTTACGGAACTAAACAAAACCGTTAATGATTTCATTAATGAAGCATTCCCCCCCTTATGGGTGGTTGGAGAAATATCAAACTTTAAAGAATATGGTTCATCTGGTCATTGGTACTTCTCCGTTAAAGATACAGAATCTGTTTTGAATTGTTCGATGTTTAGATTGCAAAATATCAACCTTGGGTTTAAACCAAATGAGGGTGACCAAGTCATTATGCAAGGCAAGTTATCTATTTGGCATAAAACAGGTCGCTATCAAATGATAGTTAATAAAATGGAGCTTGCTGGCTACGGCGAGTTATTACGAAAGTTTGAGCTACTAAAAAATAAATTTAATAGTGAGGGGCTCTTTAATGCCAAGACAGAAAATGAATTACCTGCATTAATTAATAAAGTTGCTATAATAACCTCCCCACACGGAGCAGCTATAAAAGATGTGATTGCAACACTGCAACGTAGAGCTCCACATATTCAATCAACTATTTTTCCAGCGGTCGTGCAAGGCGAAGGTTCTGCTAATTCAATAAAAAAATCTTTAGAAATGATTGAACAATATCAAGGCCAAGAAAAGATCGACGCCATAATTGTTTGTAGAGGTGGCGGCTCAATTGAGGATTTATGGAGTTTTAATAATGAAGATCTTTGTCGATATGTCAGTGGAATAAAAATCCCAATTGTTAGTGGTGTAGGCCATGAGACAGATTTCACTTTAATGGATTTTGTTTCAAATATCAGGGCAGCAACACCTACTGCAGCCGCAGAAATTGTAAGTAACGGTGCCTCTCAATTATTAAATTATTTTGAAGGAGCTTCAGCGAATTTAATCAAGATATTTAGATTAAGGCTCACACACTACAAGGAAAAGGTTTTGCTAAATCAAAAGCTATTAAGATCGCCACAACAAAAAATACATGACCAATATCAAAGACTCGATCAAAAGTCAGAACAGATGTCATTTGCTATGAGAAAACTGCTGCAGCTAAATAAAGATAAGTCTCATTTTTATGCAGCTGCTTTAAATTCAAACAATCCTAGCAAAAGAGTTACACAATTAAGAATGGATATTGCTAAAGGTGTAAAAGATCTATCAAGGGTGTTAAAAAATAAGCTTAATGCCAAACAAGGCTTAATTGCTTCTTTTAAAGACCAATTAAATAATTTAAATCCTGAGAATGTATTGGAAAGAGGTTATTCAATCACTTATGACGAAACAGGCAATATTGTCAGAGATTCTAAAGCAGTTAAGAAAGGTGATGAAATTTCTACCAAACTTAAAACGGGCTTAATTAAGTCAAAGGTCAATTAGTTGCAACAAGCTCTTTAAGCTTTTCTGGAGTTAGTGGGTAAGTTATGGCGTCAAGTATTTTTCCATTTTTAATGATGTACGTTGTTGGTACACTGTCTGGAAGATCTAAGCTCCATAAATTTCTTGGATCGGTAGATAAATTCTTGAACTCAACGTTAAATTTATTCATCAGCCTATTCACTTCCTCGTTAGGTAAGATGTCAAATTGATCAAAGTGAAACCCAATTACGCTTACATTTGGATCTTCGTTGATGTCATTTAAATATGGGAACTCTATGATGCAGGGTGGACACCAATCAGCCCAGATATTCAAAAAAATTATTTGATCCTCATAATCTGCAAATTTTGCCCCTTCCCCATCGGTAAATAAAAATTCAGGCCTTTCGCAAGAAAAAAGAAATAAAGCCAATATGAGATATTTTTTCATAGAGTTTTTACTTTATATGTATTGTTTATGGCTTTACAATTGATTTTTTGCATCTGAATGAAACTTTTTTTTTGATTTGCAGTATTACTAATAACTAATTAACGAGGAATTATGAACAATCAATTTTTTACAAAACTAGGCAGTTTCCTAGGTACCGTTTGGTCTTACATAACAGTAGGAAGAGATTTTTTCTGGAAAGCGATTAGATTTACATTCGCTACAGGTATTTTTTTATTAGTGGCAGTAGGCATTCTTAATAGCCTCATCAGTCCATTATGGACAGATTCAGATAAACCAGATTCAGAAGGCAAAGTTGTGGTCTTTAAACCTTCAGGCATTGTTGTTGATCAAGAGCCTGGTAAAGTTGAAGCTGAATGGTGGGAGCAGGCATTGGAGGAGTCTCTGGGTGCAAGTGAAAGTACAAGAGTGTATCAGTACCGAGATATGATTAAATTCTTTGAAGATTTTAAAAATGATGAAAACGTTGATGCTATGATATTTGACCCTTCAGGCCTAGGCATTCAAATACCTTACGTTTTGGCCATTGCAGAAAAAATAAAAGAAGCAGTTGATGCGGGGAAAGAAATTGTTGTTAGAAGCAACTACTTGGGTGATGCAAGTTACGTGCTTGCTTCTGCAGGATCTGAAATAAGTTCACAAACGTATTCTGCATTTGCGATAGATGGTTTTGGCGGCCCAAGAGAATACTATAAAAACTTTTTTAACAAATTTTTAATTACTCCTCGAATTTTTGCAGCTGGAGATTTTAAAACAGGTCCAGAACAATTTACTAGAGATTCAATGAGTGAAGAAGCAAAAGCTAATCTTGAATTTTATACACCTCTTTGGGGTAAGTTTAAAAGCTTTGTGCAGGAACAAAGAGATATTGATCTGCAATGGATTGCCGATGATTCGTGGGAACAGCTCGTTAATGGTGAGGTCGATGAGTGGACTGCTGCTCTTGATTGGGGCCTCGTTGATATCATTGAAGAAGATGATGATTTTGATGCAAGAATGATTGAAAAGTTTGGAGCTCTTGAAGATGACGAAGAAGAGCTAAATGCTATCTATTTTAGAGATTATCTTGAAACACTTCCCAAAGATAAACCAGCAAAATCTGATAATGTCATCAGAGTGGTTGCAATAGAGGGAGCCATAATGGGTGGTGATGTTATGCTAGGAACAGCAGGCTCTGATGGAATTGTAGAGATGCTAAAAGATGCACATGAAAATGAAGATACAAAAGCCATTGTTTTAAGAGTTAATTCACCTGGAGGCTCAGTTGTAGCTTCAGACTACATTCGTTGGGAAATTGAAAAGGCGCAAGAAAAAGGTATTCCTGTTGTTGTTTCAATGGGGTCACTAGCCGCTTCAGGTGGGTACTGGGTTTCGTCTTTAGCGGATAAGATCTACGCTGAAAGTGATACCATCACAGGCTCTATTGGGGTCTATGGAACACTGTTTTCTGTTGAAAGAATATACGATTGGATGGGAATTGGCATTGATGGTTACTCTACAACCAAATGGGGTGCTTTTGATATGATGAGACAAGACTGGCCAATAGAAATTGAAGACATAGTAAGGTCTGGAATAAATTCAATATACGTCAAATTTACAACTCAAACATCAATTGATCGCAATATCCCCCTTGAGGTTGTGAAAGAGATTGCTAAAGGTAGGGTTTACTCTGGAGAAAGAGCGCTTGAAATTGGCCTAGTGGATGAAATTGGAAATCTAGAAGATGCCCTTGCATATGCTGCCAATCTAGCAGAGGTTGAAGAATTTAAGGTTGATTATGTTAAGCCCCCTGCCCCATCTGGTAGTGGCTTTGCTTTTACTATCTCAAATACGATAGAAATAGTTAAATCTTTCTTAGGCTTAAGTCCAAAACAATCCTTTCAGAAAAATTACCTAGATAATATCCACATTTATTGTTACGGGTGTGTATATTCAGATTAATTTTTAAATTGTTTCAGAAAATCAGCAACCGTCTTTTTAGACGGTTGTTTTTTTTCAGCATACATAAATTTATCTAGCGCTATCAAAGTATCTTTCATCGTAGAAAAATCTCTTCTAATCCTTGTTGCTAAAAATGTGTAAATATCATCATTGAAATTTAAATTTAATTTTGTGCCTATAAACTCTAAAGCACGGTTAACATCTTGGTCTGATATTAGGTGGAGTGTAAAGAATTTAATCTGCTGCAGTCTGGATTTTAAATCAGCAAACACCTCTAGCTTAGATAAATGTGTATTTGTTGATACGATAAGTTTAGTGTTTGAATCTTTTGTCTCGTTTATTAAATTAAATATTTCAACTTGATTAGATCTGTCGCTTTGATCAATGTTATCAATGCATATTAATGTTTTGGACGAAATCCTCTCAAATATATTTTGATTGGTGCCAATTTTAGCACAATCGACATATATCGAGGATCTTGTAGCAGCTGCATCCTCATTTAAGATTGAATTAAGTAAAAATGTTTTGCCAGATTTAGGGCTTCCAAATAACAAGATATCTTGCTTATCTTCTGAGGAAAGCAAATTTAAAATTTCTGACTGAATGATCTTATTTTCTTGAGTGAAAAAAAAGTTTTCAAATTTAGCATCAAAATCTCTTCCAAAGTCAAAAAAGAATTGATTTTTTGACGTCACATCATTCATTTTGTTGCTACCAAACCTTTAAGATTTAAAACTTTATTAATTTCCTCTTCATCCAGATAGCTATCATATTTAATTTCAATGTAGTTACCCTGCAAACTAGACACATGAAAAGACAGTATTTCTGTACTAGTCAAAAACGTTTCTAATAATTCAGTTAGCTCCTCTTTTGATAAGTCAAAGCTAAACTTGACACTATAACTATTTCTATCTAGTGAGACATTCTTTTCAAGCGTATAAAAAAGGTTTCTTGAAAGGATATTTTGAAAGCTCATAGAGTCAGAAATTAATATTTCATTCGATTTTGGGAATTTAAAAGACCACTTACTCAGATCAAATCGATCAATCATCAACAAATTCCAGTTAGGAATATTCATATTTTCTAAATCTGCAATTAATTTTTTTTCTTCTGCTTCATCTCGTGGGTAATTATCTATTAGTTCAAAATTGACTCTGACATTTTGATTAAGTCCAGCCAAGAGTTTGGTAACTTCTAGTTCTTTTTGAAACTCTCCACTCTCGTATACAAAAGTATTATTCATCGGAAGAAAAGCATCGTTAATTGCGATGTAGATTTTTACATCAGATGTATTTGCTAAAAATGGAATTGAATTTTCTAAAAAATATTCCTCGATTTTTTCCTTATTAAACTTAAGCTCTATAAGCCTAACATCATCAAAAACTCTCACTTGATAGCCGATGAAAAATCGTTGGGCATCCAAGTCCGTAGAGCTAGCTATTGAGTCTAAATTTACACCATATTTAGTAAAAATCTTTTCATCGACATTTTGAATTAAGTTTTCTATGTTTTTTATGTTTTCGTAATCCTCATAAATTAATAAGAAATTATTTGATGATTGCCCAAAGCAATTAAAACTCATCAATGATATTGCAAGTGCAATTCTTAAAAACCTTGTTAAACTCATATCATCCATAAAGAAAGATTAACTATTTTATGACAAAAAAGGGACATAACTATAAAGATTCTGGTGTAAATATTGAAGAGGGTCAGAGCTTTGTAAAAGATATTCAAAACTCAACATCCAGAACCAAACACAGATACTCAATAGGCGATATTGGAGGATTTTCTGGATATATCCAACCACCAACTGCTTTTAAAAATCCTGTCTATGCTCTTGCATGTGACGGAGTGGGAACAAAGTTAAACCTCGCTGTAAAAATGGGAGACTTTTCATCTATTGGGATAGATCTTGTAGCAATGTGTGTAAATGATCTAATTGTTAGTGGAGCAAGGCCTTTGGCTTTCTTGGATTACTATGGTGTATCAAAGCTTGATCGATCAAAAGGAAAAGAGATCATTACAGGAATAATTGAAGGCTGTAGGCTCGCGGAATGCGACTTGGTTGGCGGTGAAACTGCAGAAATGCCAAATCACTATGCTCCCAATTGTTTTGATTTGGTTGGCTTTGCAATGGGTATCAATGAAAAAGAAAAAATTGTTGATGGCAAACTAATTGAGTCAGGTGATAAGATTATCGGAATTCCATCCAGCGGATTTCACTCCAATGGTTATTCTTTAATTCATAGTGTTTTAGAGGCTACTCAACCTTCACAGGAATTAATATCGGAATTGTTAACCCCAACAAGAATTTATGTCAGAGAAATTTTGGACTTATTATCCAAATACAATATTAAAGGCATGGCACATATTACTGGTGGTGGTCTGGATGAAAACCTAAGCAGAGTTCCAACTCCCAATAGTTTAGAAATTGAAAGCAAGAGCTGGGAATTCCCACCAATTTTTCAAAAAATACAATCGCTTGGCAATATCTCAGATACTGAAATGTTTAATGTATTTAATTGTGGCATTGGATTTTGCTTAATTCTTAATAGTGAAGAGGCCGATACTCTACTAGCTGAAGAAAATGACTACATTGAAATTGGGGCCATTACAGATCCCTCTGAGAAAAAGTTTATATTGAAGTGAAAATAATCGTCTTTTTTTCTGGTACAGGATCCAATCTTGAATCAATCATTCATCAACAAAAAACGTATGGCTATAAAGTAACGGGATCGTTTTGTAATAACCCTGATGCGGCAGGTATAAAAATATCTGAAGACCATAATATTGCGTGCTATGTTCTCAATAGCAAAAATTTTAGTGATAGATATGAATTTGACAAAAAAATAAGTGATTACTTAGAAACTCAAGATTTTGATTACATAGTTTTGGCAGGGTATATGAGAATTTTATCTAAATTTTTAGTGCAAAATTGGGAAGGCCAAATAATCAACATACATCCATCTCTATTACCAAAATACCCTGGTCTTGATACGCATCAAAGAGCATTAGAGAATCAAGATAAATATCATGGCACAACGATCCACTACGTTACGGAGGTGTTAGATGCAGGCCCAATAATTCGACAAGAACGCATTGAAATTGAACCCAATGAATCTATTGAAAGTCTAATGGAAAGGGTAAAGTCGCTGGAAAATAAAATTTATCCAGAAACAATTGGCACACTAATAATATGAAAATAATTTTTTTACTTTTACTTGGCTTCTCACTTAGTGGCAATGCTTTTAAGAGCTTTGAAGCAGAGTTTACCTTCTCTCATCACGAGTTTGGTAATTTTAAGATGACCAGAAAGTTCATAGTTGATGGTAGCACAGCACAATCGAGTTTTAAGTTACGACCCTTGTTGATATTTGAATACTCACAAAAATCAAAATTAAATATATCAGATTCAGAAGTTACCTCTATAAGAACAGAAGTAAAAAATAATATACCAGGTGTAAATCCAAGTTTTTTTGCAGTGGACTTCTCAGACACAGAAGTTGTTTCTGAGGAATTGGGTTTCAATATAACTAAGCAAAATAAGATTCTTGATCAACTTGGTAGCGACCTACAGATGAGGCTCAATATTAAAAATAACATAGCCAGGTTTAGTTTTGATGTCATTGATAATGATAAAGGGAATGTCATCACAAGAACTTATGCAGTTGAAGGCAGGGAAAGGATTAAAACAAGCTTTGGCGAATTTAATTGTGTAAAAGTCTCTGCAACAGCCGATACAGCTAGCAAAATTATTTACTATCTAGCTCCTGAGCTTGATTATTTCGTTATTAAAAGCCTAGTAGAACTAAAAAATGGAAAAATTAATACATTAAAGATTAATAAGAAGCCTAAGTTTTTGGAAGGGTAACGCCTGTCTGCCCTTGATATTTGCCACCTCGATCCTTGTAGCTTGTTTCACAAACCTGATCTGATTCAAAAAATATCATCTGGGCAACACCTTCGTTTGCATATATTTTGGCTGGCAAGTTGGTTGTATTTGAAAATTCTAATGTGACGTGCCCCTCCCATTCGGGCTCAAGTGGAGTCACATTAACTATGATTCCACATCTTGCATATGTTGATTTTCCAAGACAAAGAGTTAGAACTGAACGTGGGATTTTAAAATATTCTATTGTTCTAGCTAAAGCAAAAGAGTTTGGCGGAATAATACATTCATTTGATTTGATATCGACAAAACTTTTAGGATCAAATTTTTTTGGATCAACAACTGATGAAAAAGTATTGGTAAAAATTTTAAATTCATCTGCGCATCTCACATCGTAGCCATAGCTAGAAACACCGTATGAAATAATTTTTTTTCCATCAACCTCTCTGACTTGGTTTTCCTGAAATGGGTGGATGAGATCGTTCTTTAATGATTGCTCCTTGATCCAAATATCAGATTTAATGCTCATTATTCTATTTCTCTTCTTCCAGAAATTGCTCTTCCCAAAGTTGTGTTATCAACATACTCCAATTCTCCTCCCATTGGAACTCCGTACGCTATCCTAGTAACAGTAATTTCATGATCTTGGACATTATCCTTGATGTAAAAAGAGGTGGCATCTCCTTCAACAGTCGGGCTAGTAGCTAAAATGATTTCCTTTATTTTACTACTCGCAATAGTTTCTAAAAGCTTAGGTATACCAAGTTGATCTGGACCAATGCCATCAATAGGCGACAATCTACCCATCAAAACAAAATACCTGCCTTGATAGCTGCCAGATTTTTCAATTGCTATCACATCACTTGGATTTTCTACCACACAAATAGCTTCTTGGTCTCTTTTATTGCTCGAGCAAATTCTGCAGACTCTATTTTCGGTAAGATCTCTACAAATCACACAATTGTGTATATCCACAATAGCTCTAGATATTGTTACTGCTAATTTTTTTGCACCTTCTCTGTTCTTTTCTAAAAGGTGAAACGCCATTCTTTGCGCAGTCTTTTCACCTACACCAGGTAAAACTTTAAATGCAGAAATTAGTTCAAACAATAAGCCCTCTTCACTCTTCATGGTCTTTAATTGATAAGTTTTCTCTATTTATGTTTGCACCATATTTATTATTTAAGTTTTGCACCAAATCACTTCTTAATATTTCTTCTTTAAAATCATCCAATTCTTTATTTCTAGCTTCTTGCCACTTGGAAGAGGGTGTAACCTGTGCCTCTTTTGTTTCAATAATTGCAATGTCATATTTTGGATATCCTGCTTTATGCAATGCCTCAACTAAATCGTTAATATTGCTTTCGTTAATCCCACTTACAAAAGTTTCTGAACCTTTAAAAGTTAACTTGGACCCATCAACATTGTCTAATTGCATATTTGCAAAAAATGCTCTGGAGGCTCCTCTTAAATCTAGTCCATCAAATATATTTAGCCAGTTGCTGGATACCAACTTTTGTAAATTTTTTGGAGGTTCTTTTACCTCTTTTAACTCAATATCATCGTGTTCGTGTTGAGATTGGGTTACTTCAGGTTCAGACTCTAGTTCAATTAAGTTCGTTGCATTTTCATGCTTTTTTTTTACTTCGCTTTCGTCATTTGAGTTAAATGTCAGACATCTAAGGGCAGCAATATCAAAGCAATCTCTAAAACTGCTTGTTTGCTTTGCATCAACAAGCCCATTGCAGAAAAATTGATAAAAAAGGTTCAACTCATCTGCTTTAGAATCTTTGTTCACAACGGATTCCATGATCTTGTCATGAAAAAGCTTTAAAGCTCTATCAAATAAAATCTCATAATTCACATCAAGCTCTGAGTATCTTTTAAGTTCATTCACTACTTCAGCTGATTCATTCAAAAGAATCATTTCAATTAACTTTGTAGTGGAAGATATATTTAGGACCCCATGTAATTTTGAAACTTCATTTTCTGATAACTTATTGTCGCAATGTGAAGCAGCCTGGTCAGCCATCGTCAATGAATCTCTTACCGATCCTTTTGCTAATTCAACCAAAAGATCGACAGACTTGTCATCTGAACTAATGCCTTCTGATTCAAATATTCTTTTTAAATTTTGAGAAATCAATTCATCTGAGACCAACTTTAAATTAAATTGCAGACATCTTGATACTATTGTTTTTGGAATTTTATGTGCCTCGGTAGTTGCTAAAATAAAAACTACATGGGCAGGTGGCTCTTCAAGAGTTTTTAGCAAAGCATTAAAGCTTTGAATCGACAACATATGCACTTCGTCAATTAAATATATCTTAAATTTACCACTAGATGGTCGATACTGCACTGACTCTAATAAGTCTCGCATGTCGTCAACACCTGTTCTTGAAGCAGCATCTATTTCGATCAAATCTAAATGAGAGTTTGAGTTGATCTCTTCACAGACGCTACAAACATTGCAGGTTTCACCTTTTTCGCTATCGTAATTTGTGCAATTTAGTGCTTTTGCAAATAGCCTACCAAGAGTAGTTTTCCCAACCCCTCTAGTTCCAGAAAAAATATAGCCATTATGGAAATTTTTATTCTTAATTATGTTTCTTAGTGCATTTACTGTGGTCTCTTGACCAATTACTTCTGAAAAACTTTTAGGTCTATATTTATTTGCTAATGCCATTAATCTAAATCATTGAGAGCAGATTTTATTATTTCATAGTTGAATCCCCTGTAGGACAAAAATCTTAAAATCTTTTCTTTTTCTTTGCCCTCAAGCAGTTTTGATCTTAATTTTTTTTTCGCTAAATCTTTGCATGACTCAACCCAGTCGAATTCATCGCTATGCAAATTAAATAATTCATGTTCTATGCCCTTCTCTCGAAGATACATTTCAATATGATTTGGCCCGTAGCCGCTTTGGTACTTTTGCTGAATTAAAGCTTGAGCGTACCTTTCATCTGAAAGAAGATTATTTTTAATAAGCTCAGATATGACTTCTTCAACCTCTTCTGAGTTATCAGAGTATTTTGATATCTTATTCCTTAATTCTTTGACAGAGTGTTCTCTTCTGCCAAGGAAATCTAAAGCTTTATTTCTTAAACTAGTTTCGGGCACCCACTAATTATAAGGTACAACTCTTGATCTACCAGCGGATCTGATTATTCTTACTTTATCGCCAGCTATTACTTCTTGAGCTTCATCCTCAGAGGCTTCTTGAACAATAGCTACCTCTCTATTATTGCTGTCTAATTTTATGATTATTTCCACGCCTTTTTTTCTGGAAATTGATTCGCCAACCTCGGAGCCAACTACAGAACCTACAAGACCGCCAACTATTGCACCAATTTGCTCAGAAGTTTCTCCATCACCGCCAGCTGCTCTGCCCGCTGCCCCAGATCCAACTATTGCACCCAAAACTGTACCTGAGGTTGCTCCTACATCTCTGTCTCCTTCTATTACGACTGACCTAACCTGAGTAACAACTCCGGTTTGAACATACTGGGACTTGCCTGCTGCATCTCGAGCAACAACATCAGCTTGAAAACCTCCAGTAGCACAGCCTACAAAAGATAAAATTACGAGGATTGAGATTATTGAATTTAGTTTCTTCATGTTTCTTTAGATAATGTTAATAGAGGAAAAGTTCCATCGTGTATCTTAAAAATATCCTCTACGGCACAATTTAATACCATAGCTATTTTTAATGCAAGATATGTCGAAGGAATATAGATTCCATTTTCAATTGAATTAATGCTCTTACGTGATACAAGCACTGCTTTTGCAAGCTCAGCTTGGGTTAGCCCTGCTAATCTTCTATGTCTAGCTAAAAAATTTACAAAGAATTTGTGATTGTTCGGTTTGCTCATAATGTAACGTTTACTTATCTATATATAGCATAAATGTAACTTAAACTTAACATAATTTACAAAAAATATTGAAAATAAATGAAATATCAATAGATTTACTAACGTTGATGCTCAGGTGAGGTCAACGTTTTTAACTTGTCGCTTTAAGGAGGACATTATGTTAATAAATTTTACTGATCCTATGTTTTCAAACCGTGTATTAGGTTTTGAAACTCTCGTAGATAGGCTGGAACGAATTTCAAATGAGTCTCAGTCCTCATACCCACCTTATAATATTTATAAGGATGGATTAAAATTTCAGATAGAGATTGCTCTTGCTGGAATTGATAAAAAAGATGTTGATATCGAATTATGCGATGGCATCTTAACAATCACGCACAACAATGGTGAGGAAACAAATTCCAATACCGAAACAGTGCACAGAGGAATAGCCAAAAGATCCTTTAAGCTAAAGTTTACTTTAGCAGAAGATCTTGAGGTAATAGGAGCAGCCTCAAAAAATGGATTGCTAACAATCGATTTAGAGAAGGTTCTTCCTGATCATAAAAAACCTCGAGTAATTGATATAGAATAATATCTTTGGGCGACGAAAGTCGCCCTTTCATTATGAGAATTTTTTGGGCAATACTTTTAAACTTAGCAATTCATGCTGAGGTTGCTAGAACCGATAATGCTGAAATTTCTATTATTGGTTTCAATAATTACATAGAAACACCAGGTGAAGTTCAGCTTGGCTATAGATTCAAACTAACTCCAGGCTGGCACACATACTGGATTAACCCTGGTGATTCAGGGGGTCCAGTTGAATTTATTTTTACAGAGGGAAATGCCTTCAATATCTCTGACATTTCTTGGCCTGGCCCAGAAAAAATTCCATACCCACCTTTAATGACCTATGGTTATACGGATGAAGTGGTCTTCCCTTTTACAATTGACCTAAAGGATCTTGAAGATAAAGAAATTACAATTAAAACAAGGTTTTTAGTCTGCGATGAAATATGCATTCCTGAGCAGACAGAACTGGTCTTGCTTTTAAAAAATCAGTTTTTAAATGTCACACAGAATTCTAGCTTGTTATCGAGATGGTTAGGAAGATTGCCTTTAAGGGCTCCACCAGATTTAGAAATCAAAAAAGAGCAGCAAAAACTTGCATTCTCTTTTAACGACATTGATGAAGAGAGCTACTATTTCCCAATCAGTGACAAAGAATTTGATTTTTCAAGCTCTCAGTTACAAATAGATAATACCTTGAATGTTGAACTGTACCCTGATTTTACAGGTCCTGCTCAAGGGATTCTTAAAGCTGGGGCAAACTACTATACTATTGACGTACCCTTTGCAGAAAATTATTCAGCCAATCAGTTAAACCTCATTATGGCTATAGTTTTCGCCTTTATAGGTGGCTTGATCCTCAATTTGATGCCCTGCGTATTGCCAGTAGTGGCACTAAAAGCATTCTCACTTGTTAAAAGCGCAGAAGAATCCAATACATCTGTGGCTATTAATGCCTTGGTTTACGTACTGGGTGTAGTGCTAACTTTTATGGGTATTGCCGTAACGCTGTTGGTGTTAAAAAATTCTGGTGAATTAATTGGATGGGGTTACCAATTACAATCACCAATAGTTGTTTCCTCGTTAAGCATTTTAATTTTTTTAGT
Organism: SAR86 cluster bacterium; assembly: GCA_003331605.1. Classification (GTDB taxonomy): domain Bacteria; phylum Pseudomonadota; class Gammaproteobacteria; order Magnimaribacterales; family TMED112; genus TMED112. Next base: position 15,904 of record QOPD01000003.1, on the reverse strand, counting down.
TGGGCTGATACTGCTTGGAAATATTTCTCTGGGATCAACGCTTTCAAAGCTTGAGAATAAAAATAACTCCCAAGGATTAGTGGGGTCGTTTTTTACTGGGGCGCTTTCGGTGATCGTGGCATCTCCATGTACAGCACCTTTCATGGGAGCAGCCTTGGGCTTTGCATTAGTCCAACCTGATATTATTTCTTTAAGCATTTTCTTCTCGCTGGCAATAGGCTTTGCTGCTCCATACTTTCTATTTGCTATAAAGCCTGATTTGATTAGGTTCTTACCAAAACCAGGCATTTGGATGGAGCAACTTAAACAATTGTTCGGTTTGATGATGATTGGTGCAGCTCTTTGGTTATTGTGGGTACTATCTTTACAAATTAGCGCTGACTCTCTTATCGTTGTGCTTATTGCATGGTTTGTTGGTGGATTAATTATTTGGATCATATCTCAAACAATCAACATAGCTTTCAAGTTTGGGGTGGTTTTTCTACTTGTTACTGGATATTTAACAATCTTTGATTGGAATCTAGAAAAAAAAGAATTGCAGACAGACTCTGTAAACACATGGAAAACTGAATACGAACAAGAATTAAGATTATCAGACAGCCCATATTTCATAAACTTTACTGCTGCGTGGTGCATAACTTGCCAAGTCAATGAAGCGATTGCTTTCACAAATACAGTTGAAGAAAAATTTAAGATCAAGGGAATTACTTACTTAAAAGCTGATTGGACAAACAGAGATGAGTCCATATTTAAAGAACTACAAAAATATCAGAGATCAGGCGTACCTACCTATGTCTTATGGCACGCAAAGCTAAATGAGCCTATACTTTTAAATGAAGTATTAACCGAGAGTTACTTGCTAAGGATGATTGATGAAATTTAAGATTTTATTCGTTTTTTTACTAAATTTAGTACTATTTAGTTCTGCAAAGATTGATAACACTGCACCAGGATTTACGTTAAAGAATGAATATGGTGAATTGATTTCATTGAGTGATTTTTCTGGTAAAACCGTCATTCTAGAGTGGACAAATCATGAATGCCCTTTTGTAAAAAGACATTATGAAACAGAAAATATGCAATCATTGCAAAAAGAATATACCGCAGATGATGTTATATGGCTCTCCATTATCTCTTCAGCACCGAATAAACAGGGGTATGTAACCAATCAAGAATCAATAAAGCTTACTACTAATAGAAATGCTTCTCCAACACATGTACTGTTTGATACAGAGGGAGTGGTAGGAAAAAAATATGATGCAAAAACAACTCCTCATATGTATATCATCGATAAAAATGAGGTCTTGAGATACGATGGTGCAATTGACGATCTAGGAATGACCGGAGCATTATTTAGCACCGATCTTTCTTTGGCCAAAAATTATGTACGTTTAGCAATAAATAGCATTGCTGATAATAAAGAAATTACAAATAAGAAAACAAGGCCATACGGTTGTTCAATTAAGTATCCTTAAATCATACTCTGCTTCTGAATAATATTTTGCTTCTAGCAGCTCAAGTTGTATTATTTAGATTAGTAAATACAAGGGAGAGTATATGGAACCATTTGTACTTTTTGGAGATCAGCACACGCAAACTTTGATATGGTCAACGATAATAATTATCGCGATTTGTGTCGCTGCAAATTTTTCTAATAACAGCTCACAATCTTTATTAACCAAAGCAATTGGACTTTCACTATTAGTTTTTGAAGCAACCAAACCATTCATTTATATTTTCGGATTTGATAAACCATGGGAAGAGTACCTACCTCTTCATATGTGCAACTTTAGTGCAGTTCTAATTGGTATTTTTTTACTAAGCAAAGATAGAAATCAAATGTTTTTTGAGCTTCCTTTCTATTGGGGAATAGGAGGTGCTACTATGGCCATTCTCACACCAGACCTTGATTATGCATGGCCCGATATTGAGTACTTCATGTTCTTTTATGGTCATAACCAAATATTGCTGGGAATATTTTTTGCCTTAGCTGTTTTGAAATATCGGCCACAACTTGAAAATTTTCTTAAAATGGCAGTAATTACAATTTTTTTACTGATTCCTATGTATGGCATAAATTTTCTAATTGGCGGTGAAGCAAATTATTGGTACTTGATGGAAAGACCAGATGGTGAATCTGTAATGGATTTAATGCCAGACCCACCGTTTCATATGCTAGGTGTCGCACCACTGGCTCTAATAGTTTTTTTCATAACTTATCTGCCATTTCTGTTTTGGGATAAATTTAAAAAGGCTTAATGAATTACGATTACGTAATTGTTGGTGGTGGTTCAGCTGGTTGTGTATTGGCTAGCAGGCTAACTGAAAACCCTGATGTTTCTGTGTGCTTAATTGAAACTGGGCCTCCTGACAAATCGCCATTAATCCATATCCCTGCTATGTATGCTTTTCTTGTCAATGAAGGGGAAGAATCGGAATATGCTTATCAGTACGATACAGTGCCTCAAAAAGAATTTTCAACCGTAACCATAAAAGAAGGTTCGGCGAGAGTCAGTGATAACTTGGGTGGAACCTACCAAATGCCCCAAAATATTCAAGAACACAGAAAAGGATTCCAACCACGAGGAAAAACACTTGGTGGGTCGAGCTCTATAAACGGCATGCTTTACGTTCGTGGTCATAAATGGGATTACGATCATTGGTCTAGCCTTGGCAACCATGGATGGAGCTATAACGATGTCTTACCATATTTTAAAAAGTCTGAAAATAATGAGATTTTCACTAACGATTTGCATGGACAAAACGGTCCATTGAACGTTGCCGGACTTCGACATGACAATCCCTTCACTAGATCTTTTGTTGAAGCAGGCTCCAAACTATATAAAGAAAATAATGACTTTAATGGTGAGGAGCAGGAAGGTGTAGGAATTTATCAAGTTACTCAAAAAAATGGAAGAAGATGTAGTGCGGCAGTTGCTTTTTTGACCGAAGCAAGAAAAAGAAAAAATCTTTCAATCCTGACAGAAACAACAGTTGATAAAGTAAATTTCGAAAACTTGGTTGCACATTCGGTTTCCTGCATAAAGAAAGGATCATCATTTGAGGTAAATGCCAATAAAGAAATTATCTTAAGTGGTGGAGCATACGGCTCACCAACTATACTGCTTCGCTCAGGTATTGGTGATCAAAGCTATCTAAATTCAAAAGACATTGATTGTGTTGTTGATCTAAAAGGTGTTGGAGAAAACCTGCAAGATCACTTGGATTATATAACCTCACATCGAGTAGATAGTTGGGATTTAATGGGAGCACCTTTTAGGTCTGGAAAGTTTACTCTCAGAGCCCCATTAGAATTGCTCAAACTCTTTTTAAATAACTCTGGCATGTTTACTTCTCCTCTCGCAGAAGGAGGAGCTTTTCTAAAAACTGAGAAAAACCTAGAAATACCCGATATTCAGCTTCACTTTGTTGTTGGAATGGTTGAAGATCATGGTCGAGCTGAGGTATGGGGCAATGGTTTCAGCTGTCACATGTGCTTGCTGAGACCAAAATCTATCGGAACTGTAAAAATTGGATCGAAGAATCCAAATGACGATCCATTGATTGATCCAAACTATCTGTCCAATCGAGAAGATATTGATACGATGGTAAAAGGCTATAAGATAATGATGGAAATTATGAATTCCGAACCTTTGGCGCAATACCAAAACATCAGATATCCAATAAATATTAATGATGATAAAGCCATCGAATCAGCTATTCGAACAAGAGCGGATACAATTTATCATCCTGTGGGCACCTGCAAAATGGGGCATGATGAAATGTCAGTAGTGGATGACAAGCTTTGTGTCAAAGGAGTAAAGAATCTTAGAGTAGTAGATGCATCAATTATGCCAACTCTTGTTGGTGGCAATACAAATGCGCCTACAATAATGATAGCTGAGAAGGCATCTGATATGATCAAACAGGAATTAAAATGACGCCCGAACCCTTTTCCTTACTAGATCCTTGGCACTTATTGAATGTAGTTTTTTTTATAAGTGCTGCGATTTACCTGCCCTTTGCTTTCAGAAATGCTTCGGAGAAAATCAAGGTTTATTTTAGATACTTACTCGCCATGATCATTCTGATCCATGAAACAACCAATCCTGTTTTCAAAATTACTGAACGAGGGTTTGACTGGTGGGATGCTATGCCTATTCATATGTGTGGTTTTTCGTCTTGGTGCATTGCGTTTTACTTAATAACTAAATACAGGCCTCTATTTATTTTTGCATTCTTTTGGGGTCTTGGAGGTGGAGGTATGTCAATCTTGACTCCTGATATTGTTTTAGGATTTCCTGCGCTGGAATATTTAGATACGATGTGGGGGCACTCTTTAATTTTGATGGGAGTATTCACTGCAATATTTCAGATGAATGAAAGACCTTTTTTGAATGACTATTTCTATCTGATGGTAATGACCACTTTTATATTTCTACCCGTAGTCTATTTATTCAATATTTATTTTGGAACAAATTATTGGTTTGTTGTTGAAAAACCATATGGAGATAATCTGATGAACTTTTTCCCAGATCCACTTCCTGGGAAACCTTATCATTTGCTTGGCTTAATTCCTGCAGCTTATGCAATCACTTTTTTGTTATACATTCCTTACTTATTAAAAGACAAAAATGCCCAGTGAATTCAATAGAATTCATTACGAAGAAGTAACCTCAACCAATGATGTATGCAAAGAGGAGCACAAGAAAAGCTCTATAATAACCGTTATAACTGCAGACAAACAAACCCGAGGCAGAGGAAGAAATAACAAAGCTTGGGCAAGCCCCAAAGGGAATATATCTTTTTCTTTTGGTTATACCTGCTCAGGATTAATTGATGGCTTGAGTGTGAAGGCGGGACTTACTGTAGCTAAGACTATTTCAAAATCTCTAGGAAGGCCTGTCAAACTAAAATGGCCTAACGATCTCATCTTTCAGTCAAAAAAGATTGGGGGCATATTGGTCGAAGCAGAGAATGTCAAAGAAAAATTTATTTTAGTGATTGGCATCGGTATAAATTTTTCAATTGTGCCTGAGGAGACTCACTGGGGTGACCTAGATATTGACGATTATAAATTAAAAGAAAAGTTTATATCCGAATTAATTAAAAACTTACTAAAAGATATTGTCGACGATCCATCTCCTGACTGGCATCGAGAATGGAATGAATTCTGCGTGCACCTCAACCAAGAAGTGGAACTAGAAAATAATGAGACTTATATTTTTAAAGGAGTTAATAATCTAGGTAGAATGATCGGAGAAAAAAGCTCCCAAACATATGTAATATCTGAGAGCTCATTAAAAGTTAAAGGCCTTTATTAACTATTCATTAGTTAAGTAGTAACCATTTTGCTGCCAAAGAAAAAGTTCTTCAGAAAGATCGGCGTGACCTACTAGTTCTCCATTTTCATTGAAAACAAATCTTTCAACATTCCACCAATTAACTTCTGCACCTTCACCGTTGGTTCCAGATAGTTCAAATGCTGCATAAACTACATTGTCTTCAGCAATCAAAGGTCTAAATGTTTTTATAGAGGGGCGATTGTCATATCCTTCCCAGCCTTCTTGATTTGCTAAAACCTGTTCTTTAGTGGCAGTTTGTTCTTGTGCTGCTCTTACTAGAGCCATTGAAAGCTCCTCGCCATCACGTTCAAGAACAATATTTACCTCACCACCTATTGCACCTTGAAAAGGTAGATCTTCAACATTTTCCACCGTTGCCTCTATACCATTAACTGAAATAAATTTATCTCCGGGTTTGAAGTTTTCCTTAGCTGGAGATCTCATTGCTTCAATAACTGTAAGATTTTCCTGATCTATTTGAAAACCTAGACCGACATATCTGCCATTCCATCTAACATAATCATCAGCAAGTATGCTGTGATATGCCTCTATCCATTCTTCCTTGGTGCCATTGCTCCAAGCATCATATACAGCCTGAATTTTAGCTTTGTTTACATCGGACTGCTTGACAGACGATGCCTCTGCTCCACAAGCAGCTAAAAGCAATAATAGACCTATTGAAAATAGTAATTGAGTTAATCTTTTCATATTCCTCCTTTTTGAATTAACTAACTTTAAAGATAAAACAAAATAAAAAAAAAGTCCTTTGTTCAGATAAAAATTCTATTGCTTTAGGAAATTGAATTCATTACATTTGAGAGAGACCAGAATCATATGTTAAAAATTTACGGCACAGAGGGTGCAAGATCTATTAGACCAATCTGGGTTGCAGAAGAGCTAGACATTGAATATGAATTAGAAATGATGCCCTTCCCTCCAAGAGTATTTCATAAAGAATTTCTTGAAATAAACATGTTAGGAACTATTCCATACCTTGTAGATGGAGATCTGAAGATGACTGAATCTGTAGCAATGTGTCAGTACATTGCAGAAAAATATGGGCCAACAGATTTATTAATTAACCCCTCAGAGACAGATTATCCAAATTATCTTAACTGGATGCACCATTCAGATGCTACTCTCACTTTCCCACAAACAGTTGTCATGAGATATAAGCTTATGGAGCCTGGGGTTGCCGATGGAGCAATTGAGGGCTATAGCAGGTGGTTTGTTTCAAGATTAAAATTGCTCGAGTCTGAACTAGATGGTAAAGATTATTTATGCTCTGATCGATTTTCTATTGCAGACATTTGTGTGGTTTATGCAATTCACCTAGCTAAAAGATTAGGAATACACCAAGCTATGAAACCAAATATCACAAGATGGAGCGATAATCTTTTTCAAAGAAAAGCGTATCAAAAATCAATTAGCTTTAAATAAAACGGTTATCTATCTATTATGCGAAGTTGAATTGTATTATTTTTTAATTTTACGTTATAATATTGTATAAAAGGGTCTAAATGTACAAAAATATCGCACCTATATTAAAAACTAATCTAGATACATCGTCAGATATCTTTATCAAAAATAAAGATATGATGCTTGATAAAATTAACTACCTTAACTCACTACTTAAAGAGGTAGAGATAGGTGGTGGGCAATACCATCTTGATAGGCTAGCTGCTAAAGGAAAGATGCCTGTACGGGACCGGGTTAAAAACCTACTGGATCAAGATACTCCTTTCTTAGAACTATCTCCATATGCAGCTTGGGGTACCTCTTATACCGTTGGCGGAGGGTGTGTCGGTGGTGTAGGTGTTGTAGCGGGAAAGGAATGTGTGATCTTTGCAAACGATCCATCTGTTTTAGGTGGAGCAATGAGTGTCTATGTATGGGAAAAATGGATGAGATGCATCGAGGTGGCTCGTGACAATAGATTGCCATTCATCAACTTAGTTGAATCTGCTGGTGCCGATCTTAGAGGACGACAAGACACTTCAAATAATAAAGCACGACAGCTGGATAATTTTCATTTTGCCTCCTCAGGACGAACGTTCTATGAAATGACTGAGTTATCAAAATTAAAAATCCCTGTAATTTCTATAGTTTTTGGTTCAAGCACTGCTGGGGGAGCATATCAACCTGGCATGTCTGACTACAATATTTTCATCAAGAACCAATCCAAGGCATTTCTTGCAGGCCCTCCCCTAGTGCAGATGGCTACAGGTGAAATATCAGATGATGAAACTTTAGGTGGAGCCAAAATGCATTCCGAAGTCTCTGGCTTTTCTGATTATCTAGCTGAAGATGAGGTGGATGCCTTAAGGATATGTAGAAATGTTGTTAGCCACCTTAACATTGTTAAAAAAAGTAACTTTGCATTAACAACATTTAATGACCCTTTATATGATTCCGATGGATTGTTGGGGTTATTTAGTGAAGATCTTAAGTCCCAAGTAGATATTAGAGAGGTCATAATGAGATTTATTGATGGTTCACAATTTGAAGAATTCAAACCTCTCTATGGTCCATCAATGGTTTGTGGCTGGGCAAATGTTTTTGGCTATCCAGTAGGCATTCTTGGCAATAATGGGCCAATTTATCCGGAGACAGCAGAAAAATCAACATCTTTTATACAGCTTTGCAATCAAACCAATACACCATTGGTTTTTTTACACAACGTTACAGGCTTCTTGGTCGGAAAAGAATATGAGCGACAAGGAATTATAAAAAAAGGAGCTCAGCTCATAAACACTGTGTCTAATTCTACTGTGCCGCATATATCTTTCATCCTTGGCGCATCGTATGGTGCAGGAACTTATGCAATGTCAGGTAAAGCCTACAACAACCGATTTCTTTTTACATGGCCAACTGCAAAAATAGCTGTCATGGGCCCCAAACAGTTTGCGGGAGTGATGTCACTTGTAAGAAAAGCAAAAGCGAAAAGAAAAGGTGAAGAATTTGATGAGAAATTAGACAAGCAATTGGTAGAATTGGTTGAAAATGCTGCTGAGCAAGAATCTCTAGCGTTATCGGCATCAAGCATGCTTACTGACGATGGTATTATCGATCCTAGAGACACCAGAAATGTGCTTGGGTTTTGTTTATCTGTGATAGACAACAGCACCATTAAGGGTGCTGAAGGATATGGAGTCTTTAGGTTATGAAGATCCAAAAGATTCTTGTTGCCAATAGGGGTGAAATTGCTCTAAGAATAATCAAAACAATAAGAGAGCTCGGCCTAGATTCAGTTGCCATTTATTCGGATGCAGATTTTGATGGCATTCATGTCCATAATGCGGATGAGGCAGTTTTTATTCCAAATGGTTATCTTGACCAAGATCAAATTATACAAAAAGCCAAAGAAATGAATGTCGATGCCATACATCCAGGGTATGGCTTCCTATCGGAAAATGCAGATTTTTGTCGAAAAGTGATATCGGCAAAAATTAAATGGATAGGTCCTGATCCTGAAACCATTGAATTAATGGGAGATAAGATAAATTCCAAAGAATTATGTCTAAAAGAAGGTATTCCTACTCTACTAAAAACCACCAATGCAAAAGATGCTACTAAAATTGGATATCCAATACTTGTTAAGGCCTCTGCTGGCGGTGGTGGAAAAGGAATGAGGATCGTTGAAAATAAAAAAGATCTTGATGAAGCCATAGATGCCGCAAAAAGAGAGGCAAAATCAAGTTTTGGTGATGAACGAATATTTCTAGAAAAATATATTAGAAAATCTAGACATATTGAAGTGCAGATACTTGGAGATAATTATGGCAACGTTGTTCATTTGTACGAAAGAGAATGTTCGATACAACGAAGACATCAAAAAATTATTGAGGAATCGCCATCACCAAGACTGACATCATCTTTAAGATCAGAGATAACCAAATCGGCAGTAACTCTTGCATCAAAAATTGGATATAAATCTGCAGGCACTGTTGAATACTTATTCGACGAAGATACCAATGAATTCTGGTTCCTAGAGGTAAATACACGACTTCAGGTTGAGCATCCTGTAACAGAACTGGTAACCTCAGTAGATTTAGTTAAAGAGCAAATTAAAATTGTTGAAGGGAAAAAGCTTAGCTTCAAACAAAAAGATATAAAACAAAATGGCTCTGCTATTGAAGTAAGGCTTTATGCAGAAAATCCAAAAAATAATTTCTTGCCAGAAATTGGACAAATTGCTGCTCTATCTTATCCAGATTCAAAATCAGTAAGATGGGATATTGGCATCAAGAAAAACGACGTAATAACCCCCAACTTTGACCCGATGTTAGCAAAAATCATTGCTTATGGGGAAACAAGAAAACAAGCAACATCTCTGTTAAGAAAAGAACTTGAAAACACTCACCTCGCAGGAATAAGGACCAACAAAGAATTTCTTATTAAATGTTTAGAAAATTCATCTTTTAAGAGAGGAAAAACAACATCTGATTTTATTGAGCGTGAAAGCAAAAAGCTCTTTGTTGAGAGGAGTAAAAAAGATGTTGATATATTGATGAAAATTGCAACTCTATGGACTCATGAAAAGACTAAAGAGGAAAATACAAGATTGGCCTTTTTACCAAGAAATTGGACTAATGGCACACTTCCTAAATCTTATGTTGAGTACGAGTATGAAGAGGAACTATTTTGTTATGAATATACTGCTGAAAATCAAAAAATACTTATTAATAGAAAACTATTTGAAAGAATCTCCACCTCTACAGCATCGAATATTAAGTTAACTCCAGAAGGGATTGCACTTCAACTCGATGAAAGATTTATAACTGCAAAGGTAACTGAGAATAAGGACAATATTACTCTTAACGATGGCTTCGGAGATATCGTTTTTAAAAAATTACCAAAATTTAGTGATCCTAATGAACTAATAATTGAAGGGAGTCTTACTGCACCAATGCCTGGAAAGATTTTAAAGATAAATATTAAAAAGGGCTCGCAAGTATCTCAAGGTGAGGCATTAATTATTCTTGAAGCAATGAAAATGGAGCATACCATCAAAGCCAACACCGAAGGAACTGTAACAGAGGTATTTGTAAATGTTGGTGATCAAGTAGAAAATGGTGCAGACTTGATGAAGGTAGAGTAAAAAATGTCTGAAAATCTTATAAGAATTGGCAACTGTAGTGGATTTTACGGAGATAAACTTTCTGCTGCAAAAGAAATGGTAGAAGGCGGACCTCTGGATGTTTTGACTGGTGACTACTTAGCAGAACTTACTATGGCTATTCTTTATAGCCAAAAAATTAAAAAAGGCCCAAAAGCTGGATACGTTGGAACCTTTCTTAAACAGCTTACTGAGATTGCTGATACGTGTGCTAAAAAAAATATAAAGATTGTGACTAATGCTGGTGGGCTTAACCCAGAAAGTATGACAGAAGAAGCGCAAAAAATTCTTGAGACTCTAGGCCTTAATTTGAATATTGCCTACATCACTGGTGATAATTTATTGCCAAAAATAGACAGCCTAGTGAATGAAGGGGAAAAATTCACTAACCTAGATACCCAAGAACCATTTTCAAATCAAAACATGACCACCCTTTCGGCCAATGCATACCTTGGATGTTGGGGTATTAAAAAAGCTCTAGATAAAGGTGCAGATATAGTAATTTGTCCAAGAGTAACAGATGCAGCAGTTGTAATGGGTCCAGCTGCTTGGAAATTCAACTGGCAACAAGATCAATATGATCAACTTGCCGGAGCACTTGCTGCTGGACATATAATTGAATGCGGAGCTCAAGCAACAGGTGGCAATTATTCGTTCTTTAAAGAAGTTCCATCATTTAGAAATATTGGGTATCCGATCGCAGAGATCAAAGAAGATGGCAGCTTTTACATTACAAAACATCCAAATACCGGTGGTTTAGTTTCAAGAGGAACTGTAACAGCACAGCTACTCTATGAGATTTCGTCACCAAAATACCTCAACCCTGATGTTGCTGCTCATTTTGACAAGCTGTCCATTGAAGAGATTGGCGAAAATAAGGTATACGTTGCCAACCACTTTGGTAGCCCTCCTCCAGACACTTTAAAAGTATGCATGAATAATGCAGGCGGGTTTAAAAATACTATGGAGCTAATTATCACAGGGCTAGATATTGAAGAAAAAGCTAAAATTTTTACTGATGAGCTAGTTAAATCTCTGGGTGGAGAAGAGCTTTACGATGATATTTCTATTCAGTTAATTCGTACTGATAAGCCTGATGCACAAACAAATGAAGAAGCAATGGCAACTTTAAAAATTTCTGTTAAATCCCAAGATCCAGTGCTTGCAGGACGACTTTTTTCAGCAAAGGTGGTTGAACTTGGTCTTGCAAATTATCCAGGCTGGACTGTGCAAAGCGATATCAATTCGGGCAGCCCTTTCATAGAATACTGGCCGACCAGTATCCGAAGACAAAAAGTACAAGAAATTGTTCATGTAAACGGCAAAAGTTTAAAAATTGATCAAGCCCAACACGAACCAGAGCAGAGTATTGAAGCCGATGATTTTGAGGTTACGACAATAGATGGTGACTTAAGTGAGATCCAGCTAGGAAGAATATACGGAACAAGGTCTGGTGACAAAGGTGGTTGTGCAAATTTAGGTGTCTGGGCGAAAGATATGGAATCATTCAATTATTTACATAGTTACCTTACCGTTGATAAATTTAAGGAACTACTGCCTGATATGGGGCAATATCACATAGAACGATTTCACTTGCCAAATATTTTTTCATTAAATTTCTTTATTAGAGGAATACTTGGTAATGGGGTATCATCAAATGATAGAAGGGATGGTCAGGCTAAGTCACTAGGAGAATACCTTGGGTCAAAAACCATTGATTGTCCAAAACATATAGTGCAAAAATATCATGCAAATAGATAATTCTGATTTCGCTACTTTGCTTGTTTCTGAAACTAATCATATTCTCAGCATCTCTTTGAACAGGCCTGAAAAGAAGAATGCTATCAATAGAGTGATGACCAAAGAACTTCTCTACCTTCTAGATTATGCAAAACAAAATAGTTCAGTAAGAGTTGTTGAGCTAAGTGCATGTGGGGATGTATTTTGTGCAGGAGGAGATCTAAGGTCAATGTCTGATGAAAGCGAAAGTAATGTCCCAGATATGAAAGGCAGCCTTGCAGATATTGCTATAAAACTTAACGAATTGTGTAAACCTGTAGTTGCAAGAATAGAAGGTAATGTCTATGCAGGTGCCCTCCTCTTAGTCTGTAATTCAACGCATGCTTATGCATTGGATTCGGTATCATTCTGTGCACCGGAAATAAAACGAGGAATCTGGCCTTTTATGGTTATGGCTGGTTTATTCAGAGTGGTTTCAAAAAGAGATGGTTTGGATCTAATTATGCGAGGTGAACCTATCGATGCACAGGAGGCAGCACGGATAGGTTTGATAAATGCTGCTTTAAATAGCGTCGCTCTCAAAGAAAAAACAAGCAAGGTAATTTCAGATCTAGCAAAACTGCCGCCAAAAACAATGACTCGAGGTTTACAGGCATTTAATAAACAAGAAACTATGAGTTTTTCTGAAGCTATTAAATTTCTTGAGAAAGAAATTCAATATACTCTCACCAGTGATGAGGCTAAAGAGGGAATTACCGCATTCCTAGAAAAAAGAGACCCAAACTGGGATTAGTGCTTTTATAGTTCTCCATGGCTAGCATTCCCGTTTTAAAGTATGGGTTATAATAAATAAAGTTGGGTAGGCCTGAATTACTCAGAGCACAAGCCTTAAAAGGGGGAAATATGAATTCTAAAATTTGTGAGATCTTAGGCATAGAGTTTCCGTTGGTCGCGTTTAGTCACTGCAAAGATGTGGTTGCACAAGTATCTAAAGCAGGTGGCATGGGTGTCCTTGGAGCAGTAGGTATGACGCCTGAAATTCTTGAGCAAGAATTAAACTGGATTGATGATCACGTCGATGGCAAGCCTTATGGTCTTGATCTATTGGTGCCAAATAAATTTGTTGGTAAAGAAAATAACATGGCTCCATCTGAACTTGGTAAACACATACCTCAAGAGCATAGAGATTTCCGCGCAGACGTTTTAAAAGATCATGATATTGATGGTGAAGACTTAAGACAGCAAACGGATGACTACTCAAACTGGGGTGAAAACATGCAAGAAAGTGGCGCTACCAAAATGCTTCAGATTGGTTTCGATCATGGTGTCAGGCTGTATGCAAACGCCTTGGGAGTACCACCGAAATGGATGCTTGATCTTTGTAAAGAAAATAATGTTCCTGTAGCGGCACTTGTCGGCAAAAAAGAACATGCCATAAGGCAGGTTGATGCTGGGGTAGATATTTTGGTTGTATCTGGCACTGAGGGTGGTGGTCACTGTGGTGATGTCTCAACCATGGTCCTCGTCCCAGAAATTGCACGAGCAATAAAGAATTCTAGAGACGTACCAATCCTCGCAGCTGGCGGCATTTGTACTGGAGAGCAAATGGCTGGCGCTATGGCTATGGGTGCATCAGGCGCTTGGTGTGCTTCAGTTTTTTTAACTACCTCTGAAGCAGAAACATCAGAAATTGTAAAAGAAAAAATGTTAGCAGCATCATCCAGTCAAACTGTGAGATCTAGGAGTAGGACTGGAAAACATTCCAGACAACTTCAGTCCAATTGGACCGATGCGTGGGAATCCGATAAAGCCCCTGACCCCTTACCAATGCCACTACAAACCATGGTATCTGAACCTGCATTATCAAGAATTGATAAGGCTGCCGATGTTGGTCATGAAGGTGCAAAGAAACTTGCAACCTATTGGGTCGGACAAGGCATTGGTCTTGTAGAAGAAAAAATTACTGCAGGGCAGACAGTGCAGAAATTTAAGGAAGAATTTATCGAAGCCTACGAAAGATTAAATAGTTTTATGGAATAAATGTTTAATTTACGCAATACAAGTTTTTTACTATTTGTGACCATTTTAAATGTCATAAATTTTGTTGATAGACAATTTTTAGCTAGCTTTGCCAATTTTATTATTCCTGACCTTCAACTTACAAACACAGAATTTGGTTTACTGACCGGTGTTGTATTTATCTTCTTTTATACAGTAGCTGGTTTATTTGTTGGCACTTTAGCAGACCGATATAACAGAACAAAAATTATTGGTGTGGGTGTTATCATTTGGAGCTTTTTCACGGCAATTTCTGGATTAGCTAAAAACTTTATTACTTTAGCGATACCAAGATTATTTATCGGTATTGGTGAATCTGCTATGACCCCAACCACTATGTCAATCTTGGCTGATAGGTATGAAATTAAAAAGCTTGGTTTTGCAGCAGGTTTTTACTATATGGGCGTACCTTTAGGTGTTGGAGTGAGTTTAATACTTGCTGGATATCTCGGGCCCGTTATAGGTTGGCGAGGCTGTTTTTATCTAATTGGCTCAATTGGAATTGTATTGGGTATAGCGATGCTATTCGTTAAAGACTCCCCTCGACAGAATCAAACAAATATCAGAGAAAAAAAATCTTTTGCTCAAATGATTTCTCTGTTGTTTAAGGTATTAGGAAGCTCAAAATCACTCATCCTAACAATTGCAGCAGGGACATTTTATCATCTTAACCTCGGTGCATCTGTCTTTGACCAAGTCTGGGCCATTCAAGATAAAGGCCTAGATAGAGCTGCCTTTGCTCAAGCTTCAGGATGGATATTTACAATTTTTGGTATTTTGGGCAGTGTTTTTGGAGGGACATTTAGTGACTGGACTTTAAAAAAATACAACTTACCAAGAACTTGGTTTCTATTAATTCTTACATTACTTTCCATGCCATTTGCCTTTACACGGTATCTAGATCCAGATGGGACATTATTCTGGGTTGGCATCTGCGTTGCAGCATTTGGTCTGGGTTGTTTTTATGGTCCCGTATTTGCCGTCATTCAGGAGCTAGTTCCCTCCTCAATTCGAGGCACAATTGTAGGGTTTAATCTAGTTTGCCTGAATCTCTTAGGTTTTGTTCCAGGTAGTATTATTGCTGGAGTTGTCCTTGATACTATGCTTGCATCAGAGGCTGAAATGCCCTACACCCAAACCCTCGTCGCATTTAGTGTGATGTTCTTGATTCTTGGACCAATTCTCTACTATTTTGCAGGAAAGTATTATCAATCAGATAAAGCTGCCCTAGAAAAAAAGTTTGGATAATTATTCTTGTACCCCATCGAGCTTATGTCTTTTAAAAAAAGACCATATCTCTTCAGACGCAATAATATCGTAATTTGTGTTTGCAGTATTATAGGGATTGCCAGGCCAAGTATGGCCTGCCCCAGTAAAAGTATAGAGTCGAACTTCCGATCCTTCATCGCAGCCATCCCATCCGGTTTGTAATGGGATACTATTGTCCCATTGAACTGAATCAAAATAATCAACTATATACTGTGCTGTACAATTATTGTGCTCCACCCAAAAATCTACCACTTTATCAATGGGCTCCATAAGGTTGGGAATGCCAACTAGGGGCACAACTGTATCTTCAAGGCCATGCATTTGGACGATAGGAATTGTGCGACTTGGAGTGCACTCATCATAAGTTTCTGGA